>JAZSAH010000114.1:0-11761 GCA_045601745.1 Acutalibacteraceae bacterium | reverse complement strand
TTTCTGACCTGCGAAATCGATGATATGGGTGCGCAGCTTCATTCGCTCAAATCGAAAGAAAACGGAACGGAATATATCTGGCAGCGCAACCCCGATATATGGTACGGTCAGGCACCTGTTTTATTCCCCGTTATCGGTCAGCTTATCAACGATAAATATTTTTATAACGGCATCGAGTACACAATGCCAAAGCACGGTCTTGCAAGAAAGCTTCCCTTCAAGGTGAAGGAATGTGACGGCGCAAAGGCTGTTTTCAGTCTTGAAAGCGATGAAAATACCCTTAAGTCATATCCTTTTGAGTTTGAATATCTTGTAACATTTGAGCTTAAAGAAAAGTCACTTGTCAACACAATGACCGTTATCAACAAAACCAAGGGCGAGATGTATTTCTCCGTCGGCGCACATCCCGGTTTCAACTGCAATGTGGGCGATATTATCGAATTTGAACAGACCGAAACCCTTGCAACAGAGAGAATAGACAAAGAAAATCTTATCATTCCCGAAAAATTCCCGTTCATGGAAAACGAAAAGAGCTTTGTCATTACCAAAGAAATCTTTGAACCCGATGCGCTTATTCTTTCCGGTATAAAATCCGAAAAGCTTCGAATCAAGGGCGAAAATGAGATTGAGTTCACATTCGGAAAATGTCCCTTCCTCGGAATCTGGGCAAAGCCCGGCGCACCTTATGTCTGCATTGAACCCTGGTACGGTGTCAATGACGGCAGAGAAGTAAAAAATGATATCTCCGAAAAGAGGGGAATCGAGCGTCTCGGCGAGGGTGAAACCTTTGAATTCTCCTGGACAGCCGAAATCATCTGAAAAGGATAGGTTTTTATGACTAAAAAAATAATTTCAGTTTTGCTTGTTTTAAGCATGATTTTTGCATTTATGCCTTCTGCTTTTGCCGAAAAAACAACGGCAAAGCTTTATACATTTTTCGGCGACGGTATGCTTTTCAAACATAATGAGGAAGCTGTCATAACAGGTACTGCCCAGGCAGGAAGCAGGATAACGGCAGAGCTTTACAATGCGGAAAGCGCTCTTATTGCAAGCGGCGAAACCGATACTTTTTCCGACGGCACATTTGCCGTTGCTTTTGATGCGCCTGCAGGCGGTTATGATGAATATACCGTTGTGCTGAAATGCAATAACGCAGAGTTTGAAAAGCTCGAAAATGTTGTTTTCGGCGAACTCTGGATAGCCAACGGTCAGAGCAATATGCAATATCCTCTTGCGCAGGCAAAGAGAGGCAGAGAGATGTTTGCTGCTCAGCAGAAGCTGAGCGAAAATCTCCGTGTTCTGCTTGTGCCTGCAATTCCCGAATACAAAGGCTCGGCATCGCTTGCTCCCGTTGACCCGCAGAAGGATATTCCCGGCGCACAGTGGGTAACGGGCGAGAATCCTGCTGCTTATTCCATGAGTGCCGTTGCATATTTCTTTGCGGAAGAACTGCTTGAAGAGCTTGATATGCCTGTCGGTATTCTCAACGTTTCTCTCGGCGGAACATCGATTGCCTCATGGATTTCAAGAGAGGCGATTGACGGCGATGCTCAGGTAAAGAGTGATTTTGTTTCAAACGGCGATTATATTGAAAAATCGGAATGGAATGAAGAAGAATTCAACATATCCGTTGATATGACAATCAACTACAACCTCAAAATGGAAGCTCTCAGGAATTTCAGGGTTTCGGGTATGGTTTGGTATCAGGGCGAATCGGATATAATGCTGGGCTGGAGTGGTGAGAGATATTCAAGAGCATTTGACCTCATGCAGCGTTCATATACCGAGCTTTACAATTACAAAAACGGACTCATGCCGATAGTTTTCACTCAGCTTGCTCCTTATTATTATTCGGATGGTGGATATAATCTCACCGATATGAATATTGCATTCACGGATATTCAGAAGCAGAGACCCGAATCAAGAGCGCTTGTTTCCGTTAACGATATTCCCGTAACCTTTATTCCCGAGGCAGGTCTTATCCATCCCGAAAGCAAGGAAGAAATTTCGGACAGAATGGCTTATGCCGCAATGGGCATGGTTTACGGCGGATATGAAACATATACCGCACCGACCCTGAAAAATGCGGAAATCAGAAACGGCAGTGTTTATGTTTCGTTCAACAACATCGGCAACGGTATAAAATCAAAAGATGATACCGTTTACGGCTTTGCGATTTGCGGAAATGACGGTGTATACGTTCAGGCGAATGCCGAGATAATCGGCGAAAACTCCGTCAGAGTATGGAGCGAAAACGTTTCCGAGCCTTGCTCCGCAAGCTATGCATATTGCGTGAGCAATCAGCGGGCAAACCTTTATGCAACCGATGAAAACGGACTTGCAATGCCCGTAAGCCCGTTTGTTACGGATAAGAATTATAACACGCATTTTTATAAGGACAAAATCTGGGCGGATTGCGAGGATGAGCTTATCTGGCACACAAATACCGATGCCGATTCAAAATTCTATCCCTCGTGGACTTCGGAAAACGCCGTTATTTCCGCTTCTTCAAATGATGCATACAGCGGTGCAAAGGGCATGAACATAAAATCAACCGACAGTGAGTTTTATGTAACTCCGATAACGGGATATGATAATGTTACATTCTATGATACCGATGCAGATTGGTCAGATTATTCCGAAATCAGTTTTTATGTCAGGAACAACGGAAAATCCGATGCCGTTTTCAAAGAAATAAGATTCAACGGCAATGGATTTATGTGGTATTCGGCAATTGCAGATGAAACAATTCCTGCAGACGGCGAATGGCATAAAATAACAGTCAACCTGAATCGCCTCAATCTTCGCGGAAACGAATGCGGATTCGGTTATACAAACGAAAAAATCAACAAGGTCGATGATGTGAAGTTTATTTTTTCGGCGGAAGAAAATGTTGATATGGGTTTTGACCATATCCGTTTCACACCGTCAACCGAAAAAGTTCCGGCAGGATTCGATGCCGATATTGCTGATGCGGATAATGCATTTGAATTCATATCCGCAATTTTCGTAAGATTTATCGGTTTGTTTGCAAATTTGTTCAGTTAATTTGAAAGAGGTTGCCTCACATGAAGCAACCTCTTATTTTTATAGTGTTTTCTCTGCATATCTTACCGCTGACATGGCATCAGTGCCGTAGCTGTCTGCGCCAATCATGTTGGCATATTCCTCTGTCATAACCGCACCGCCGACCATGACCTTGCAGTCGGGTGTTTCTTTTCGCAGAAGCTTTATTGTTTCTTCCATTGCAGGCACGGTTGTTGTCATCAGTGCGCTTAAACCGACAAGCTTTGCACCGCTTGATTTGACTGCATCAACAATCTTTTCGGGGGCAACATCTTTTCCGAGGTCGATAACCTCATAGCCGTAGTTTTCGAGAAGAACCTTAACGATGTTTTTGCCGATATCGTGGATATCGCCTTTGACGGTTGCGATAACAACCTTGCCCTTCTTGTTTTCACCTGCAGGGATTGCGGATTTTATTGCATCGAAAGCTTCCTTTGCGGCCTGTGCGCTCATAAGAAGCTGGGGGAGATAAACCTTCTTTTTTTCAAACCCCTTGCCCACCGTGTTGAGTGCGGGAATAATCATTGAATCGATGATTTCCATGGGGGATACGGTTTTTATAAGCTCTGAAGCAATTTCTCCTGCCTGCTCTTTCAGACCGCTGATGATGCATCCGTCAAGAGTTGCAGAGGATTTGACTTCAGCCTTTTTCTCCGTGGGTTCAAGCGACTGTGCGAATTCGATATAATCCGTGCAGTTTTCATCTTTTCCCGTGAGTGCATTGAAGCAATGCCATGCTTTCATCATTTCAACCGAAAACGGATTGATGATAGCGCAGTCAAGACCGTTGTGCATCGCCATTGTGTAGAAAACGGCGTTCACATCTGCTCTTGACGGCAGACCGAATGAAATGTTTGAAACGCCGAGACTTGTTTTTATGCCCATGTCGTGTAAAGTCTTTACTGCTTCAAGAGTAACATTTGCGCTTTTTGAATCGCTTGAAACAGCCAAGGCGAGGGGGTCAACTATAATATCATTTTTGCCTATGCCGTATTCCGAGGCACGGGCAATTATTTTTTCTGCAATCTTGACTCTGCCCTCTGCAGTTTCGGGAATTCCGTTTTCATCGAGGGTGACTGCAATAACTGCACCGCCGTATTTTTTGACAAGCGGGAAGACTGCTTTCATGCTTTCTTCCTTGCCACTGACGGAATTTATGAGTGCCTTACCGTTATAAATGCGGAGTGCTTTTTCCATTGCAACGGGGTCAACCGTATCAATCTGCAGGGGGAGGTCGATAACGCTCTGCAATGAACGGATAACGTTCACCATCATTTCGGCTTCATTGATTTCGGGAAGACCTACGTTGACATCAAGAATTGAAACGCCCTTTTTATTTTGTGCAATTCCTTCGTTAAGGATATAGTTTATGTCATTTTCGCGGAGAGCCTCCTTGAAACGCTTTTTGCCCGTGGGATTGATTCTTTCGCCGATGATAACGGGCTTGTTTCCGATTTCAACCGCATGGGTATATGACGAAACAACCGTCAGATTTTTCTTTTCGGGAAGTGAAAACGGCAGATTCCTTGTTTTTTCAACCGTTTTTCTGATATGCCCGGGAGTAGTTCCGCAGCATCCGCCGATTATCGTTGCGCCCGACTTGACTATTTCGCACATAATGTCCGAAAACTCATCTTCATCAATATCAAAAACGGTTTTTCCGTTTTCGCTTCTGGGCAAGCCTGCATTGGGATTTACTATAATCGGAATGCTCGCATATTTTGCAAATTCGGGAACGATGTCAAGCATCTGCTTCGGACCGAGCGAACAGTTCATTCCTATTGCATCTGCGCCCAGACCTTCGAGCATCGCAATCATGGCGGCAGGATTTGCACCCGTCATGAGTTTTTTTGTTTCATCGTAAACGCAGGTTACGAAAACGGGCAAGTCGCAGCTTTCCTTTGCCGCAATAACAGCCGCCTTTGCTTCAAGGCTGTCGTTCATTGTTTCAATCAGAACAAGGTCTGCGCCTGCATCTGCACCGATTTTTATGCTTTCGGAAAAAACTTCAACCGCAGTTTCAAACGGCAAATCGCCGAGTGGTTCAAGCATCTTTCCGAGAGGTCCGATATCAAGAGCAACATATGCATCATAGCCTTCGCAGGCTGTTTTTGCGTTTTTTATTGCGGCAGTTATGATTTCTTCAAGATTATCGAATTTGAAACGGTTTGCACCGAATGTGCAGGAAGTTATTATGTCTGCACCTGCTTCAAGATAAAGACGGTGCATTTCAATGATTTTTTCGGACTTTGTGATATTCCAGCTTTCGGGATATTCGCCTGCCGAAAGACCCCATGACTGCAGAAGCGTGCCTGCACCTCCGTCACAGTAGGTTATTCCGTTTCTGATTTTTTCAAGAATGTTCATATTATTCACCTATAAGGGCAGTTTTCGGTTTTGCAGGTCATGCAGCCGTTGCCCTTGCATTTTTTCTTTTCTTTGCCTATGCCGATAATTGCGGTAACCGATTTTTTCGGCACCATCATAAGACTTTCCGTAAGACTCAGACCGATATTTTTGTTTGCACAGAGAAATTCAACGATTTTTTTCTGACAGCCGATGCATAAATCGCCGTAGCCGGGGCTGAATCTCGGGCGGAGAAAATCGGGGTTATCCGAAAGCGACAGATTGATTTTATCGCAGAATGCTTCAATTGCCGCAGAGCCGATGCAGTCGGCAACAATTCCTTTTATCGGCGAAACAACGGCGTTTCTCTCAATCAGTCGTTGTGAGTTTATCCCTGCTGTTGCCGCAAGAATGTATGCTTCGTCACAACCGTCAAGATTTTTTTGAAGGGATTCGCTTTCAACCTGCATGAATCCGAGGTCAACGCCGTTTTCGGTTATTCTGACGGGAACTTTTGCGCAGCATGCTCTGAAATCCGAATTGCTCTTGAATTCCGAAATTCCGTCGGTTATTGTTTTTTCATCAATTCCGTTTGCGGAATAATAGCCGAGATAAACGGCGACCTCCTTCGGGTCAATTGTTATCTCGGCTGCCGCTGATTTTAATATTTCAATCATCCGATTATATCCCTGAGATTTGATTGTATTTTTTCTG
Organism: Acutalibacteraceae bacterium; assembly: GCA_045601745.1. GTDB lineage: Bacteria > Bacillota > Clostridia > Oscillospirales > Acutalibacteraceae > CAG-177. Next base: position 5,635 of record JAZSAH010000114.1, on the reverse strand, counting down.
CAACATCGGGCTTATTCATCGAATAAACATGAACAGCCTTGATGCCGTTTGCATAAAGGTCAACTATCTGCTCGGTTGCATATGCGATGCCAGCCTGCTTCATTGCGGCGGGATTATCGCCGAAACGGTCAACCATTCTGATGAATTTGCGGGGAAGAACCGTTCCCGAAAGAGAGCATATCCTCTTAATCTGAACAGCATTTGTAACGGGCATTATTCCGGGAATAACGGGCACGGTAATGCCTGCTTCCCTGATTTTATAAAGATAGTTGAAAAGAATGTGGTTATCGAAAAACATCTGGGTTGTGAGGAATTCACAGCCGGCATCAACTTTCTTTTTGAGATTGATTATATCCTGCTTTGAATTTTCGCTTTCGGGATGCGTTTCGGGATAACAGGCGCCTCCGATGCAGAAACCGCCGAAATTTCCGATTTCCTCAACAAGGTCGCTTGCGTGAGTGAAATCAAGGCTCTTTTCTGTCATACCATGAGGAAGGTCGCCTCTGAGTGCGAGGATGTTTTCAACGCCCTTTTCCTTGAAAGAAGCGAGAGTTTCTCTTATTTTATTTCTGTCGGAGCAAACGCAGGTGAGGTGAGCAATGGGAGTGACGCCCGTTTTGACAATGCTTTCGCAGATGTCAAGAGTATATGAACCTGTTGTTCCTCCTGCGCCGTATGTAACGCTCATGAAATCGGGATTCAGCTTTGCAATTTCAAGAGCAGATTCTTTTATGCTTTCATAGGTTTCGCTCGTTTTGGGAGGAAAAACCTCGAATGAAAGTGAGATTTTTTCGCTTGAGAGTATATCTGAAATTTTCATTTTTGCACCTTATTTCTTTTTGAATATCAGAAGCTTGCTGAAAATATAATTCATAATAATAACGATAAAGCCGACAATCAGCTTTGCAATGAGTTCATTCCAGACAAGGAGAGTTACCATAATAAACATTCCGAGCATTTCAATAACGAGCGAAAAAACTCTTGCGCCCATAAATCCCGTGAATTCCTTGCCTGCAACCGAAGGCTTCCAGCTTTTTGACTCGAAAACAAAGAGCTTGTTTGTTACGAATGCAAAAACAACGCCTGCTACCCATGCAATGAGATTCGCGTCGAGATACTCGCTTCCTCCGCTGAAAAGCTCAACGATTTTTGAATCCTCGGGAACGATTGTGTTGAAAACGCCGTTCCAGCCGATTGCCGCAAAAAGTTTTTTTGTCAGATAAAAAACGGCGAGGTTGACAAGCGTTGTCATCAGTCCGAAAAAGATATACGATATGAATTCCTTCGTAAAGAATCTGTCAATCATCTTTCCGATAAAGCTGTCTTTTTTGAAAATCTTAAATAAAAGTTCTCTGATTTTTTCTATCATTTTTAACTCCGAATAATAATTATTACCGCAAATAATAATTATATTTTAAAACAAAACAATAATAAAGTCAATAAATGCTTGCATTTTTGGTTTCTTATGATAAAATAATATGAGGTGAATTTATGAAAAACATCTCAAAGGCGAAAAACAGAATACATCTTCTTGACGAAATAAGAGGCATTGCGGTGTTCTGCATGATATTCTACCATGCGTTCTATATTCTCGGCGCCTCTTTCGGAATTATCGGCGCAAAAGAGTTGTTTGATTTTTTTAAACCCGTGCAGCCGGTGTTTGCGGGAATATTTATTTTTATCTGCGGAATATCCTGCACTCTTTCGGAAAGCAATCTGAAAAGAGGTCTTATTCTTCTCGGGGTTGCCCTCGGAATGACGGCCGTAACGGCGTTTGTTATGCCGAAGCTTGGATTTGTTGAATGTGAGATATATTTCGGAATTCTGCATTTTCTTTCCCTGAGCATTCTGATTTATACCGCCTTATCAAAGAAAGTCGGGAGCGTTTCGGTTTTTACGGGAATTCTTGTTTGTGCGATACTTTATGCGTTCACAAGCAAAATCGGTGAAGGCTTTCTTGCCTACGGCGATCTTATTTTTCTTCCCTTGCCCGAAAAGCTTTATGAAACCAACCTTCTTGTGCCTTTGGGAATATATAATTCCGATTTCTTTTCGGCGGATTATTTCCCTTTGTTTCCGGATATATTCATATTTTTTGCAGGCGTCTTTGCAGGAAAATATTTCGGGTCAGAAGGCTATCCCGATTGGTGTTACGAAAACAAACTGCCGTTTTTCTCGTTTCTCGGGAGAAATGCGCTTGTTATATATATTGTCCATCAGCCCGTTATTTACGGCATCGCATATTGTATTGATTTGATTATTAATTAACAGGAGAGATAAAACATGAGCGAATGCAGCGGAAATTGCGCAAGTTGCGCAAGCAATTGTGATTCAAGAAAAGAAGCGCAGGATATGAGAATACCCTGCGGACCTTTCAGCAATATCGGAAAGGTTATCGGCGTTGTAAGCGGTAAGGGCGGCGTAGGCAAGTCGCTTGTTACCTCGCTTCTGGCAACAGCCATGCAGAAAAGAGGAAATGCCTGTGCGGTTCTTGATGCGGATATAACAGGTCCTTCAATTCCCAAGTCCTTCGGTATCAGCGCAAGAGCAAAGGCTGACGAAAGCGGACTTCTTCCCGAAGAAAGCAAAAACGGAACAAAAATCATGTCCGTAAACCTTCTTCTTGAAAACGAAGAATCGCCCGTTGTCTGGAGAGGTCCCGTTATTTCGGGTGTTATCCAGCAGTTCTGGAAGGATGTTGCATGGGGCGATGTTGACTATATGTTTGTTGATATGCCTCCCGGAACAGGTGACGTATCGCTCACCGTTTTCCAGAACCTTCCCGTTGACGGTATTGTTATCGTCACAACACCTCAGGACCTTGTAACAATGATTGTCAAAAAAGCCTACAACATGGCAAAGCTTATGAATATTCCCGTTATCGGTCTTGTTGAAAACATGAGTGGATTTGTATGCCCCGACTGCGGCAAGGAATATAAGATTTTCGGTGAAAGCAAGATTGATGAAATCGCAAAGGAGCTTGGTGTTCCCGTTCTTGCAAGAATACCCATCGACCCCAAAACCGCAGCACTTGTCGATAAGGGAGCAATCGAGCTTGCGGATGACAAATGCGTAGCCGATGCAGTTGAAATCATTTCAAAGATGTAATAATTTTTAGGAGTTGAAAATATGCTTGATATCAGATTTCTCAGAGAAAACCCCGATATCGTTAAGGAAAATATCAAAAAGAAGTTCCAGGATAATAAACTCGCTCTCGTTGACGAAGTAATCGAACTCGATGCTCAGTCAAGAGCAATCAAGTCCGAGGCAGACAGCCTTCGTGCAAACCGCAACAAGGTTTCAAAGGAAATCGGCGCACTCATGGCGCAGGGTAAAAAAGACGAAGCTATGGCTGCAAAGTCAAAGGTGACCGAATTCTCCGAAAGACTTGCCGAATGCGAAAAGCTTGAAGCTGAATATGCCGAAAAGGTAACAAAAATAATGATGGTTATCCCCAACATCATTGACCCCAGTGTACCCATCGGTAAGGATGACAGCGAAAATGTTGAGGTTACAAAATACGGCGACCCCGTTGTTCCCGAATTTGATATTCCCTATCACACAGAAATCATGGAACGCTTCAACGGCATCGACCTTGATGCTGCAAGAAACGTTGCAGGCAACGGTTTCTATTATCTCCAGGGTGACATTGCAAGACTTCACTCTGCTTGTATCTCATATGCAAGAGATTTCATGATTGACAGAGGATTCACCTATTGTGTTCCTCCTTTCATGATTCGCAGCAATGTTGTAACAGGCGTTATGAGCTTTGCCGAGATGGATGCAATGATGTATAAAATTGAGGGCGAGGACCTCTATCTCATCGGCACAAGCGAACATTCAATGATCGGTAAATATATTGATACTATTGTAAATGAAGACACCCTTCCTCATACTCTCACCAGCTATTCACCCTGCTTCCGCAAGGAAAAGGGTGCTCACGGCATCGAAGAAAGAGGCGTTTACAGAATCCATCAGTTCGAAAAGCAGGAAATGATTGTTGTCTGCAAGCCCGAAGACAGCATGATGTGGTTCGAAAAGCTCTGGCAGAATACGGTTGACCTTTTCCGTTCCCTCGATATTCCTGTCAGAACACTCGAATGCTGCTCAGGCGACCTTGCAGACCTTAAGGTTAAATCATTCGATGTTGAAGCATGGTCACCCAGACAGAAAAAATATTTCGAAGTCGGTTCATGCTCAAATCTCGGCGATGCACAGGCACGCAGACTCAAAATCAGAGTAAACGGCAAGGACGGCAAATATTTTGCACATACCCTCAACAACACCGTTGTTGCACCTCCCAGAATGCTCATTGCATTCCTTGAAAACAACCTCAACGAAGACGGCAGCGTAAATATTCCCGTTGCACTCCGTCCCTACATGGGCGGCAAGGAAAAGCTTGTTCCCGTTAAATAAAACCATAGAATCCGCTGTGTTTTCACGGCGGATTTTTAATATGTAAACCCGACTTTACATACATAAATATTATTTTTCTGTAAATGTAAACCGGAGTTGATGGTAATTTGCATTTATTCATGCTAAAATCTATAATGAATTAATATATAAAACGAAAGGGCGGATAAAAATGGGCTCCGTAACAATAATTTTTATAATACCGATTATGATTGTTGTAATGCTTTTCGGTTCTGCTGTCGGTGCAATAAAAGGGGATAACGTAACAAAAGTCGAGCTTCCCTATAACCCCTCCGAGGGTATAGTCTGGGAATATGACGGCGTTGACGACCCTCTTTTCAATCTTATCGGAACAGAGACCGACGGCGATAAGCAGATTTTCACTTTCAAGGGAATTCCCGTGTTTGACGGCATTTTTGAAGAAGACCATGGGGCTGTTGATTCCGACATGGTCATGGATGTTGTTTTCACAAACAAGAACGGCGAGGAATTGCTCTATTATGCCGCCGTCAATCATGACTATCTCGCACTCAATCACAAAATTGAATTCTGGTCACCCGATGAGTATATATTCTTTGATTATACTCCCAAGGAAGAAACAACCGTTGAAGGTGCGGAATGGGTGGCGTCAAAATACGATAAAGTCGGAGAAACGGAAAATGAAGGTGTCAAGACTTTTACTTATCTTTTTCTCCCCGACAAAGAACTCGGTTCGACATATGAAATGCAATTCACCTATTGCACCATAAACGAAAACGGCGCGGATGATTTTTACGAAAAAATCGAGCTTAAAATCAAAGCGAATGTAAATGAATATGAGATTATGGATGAAGACAGATTATATTACGACGGAATCCGTTGGCTGAGCTATAATCCTGCTTTGCGTGAGGAGGCATAAAATATGTATATATCAAAAATACTTGCCGCCCTTGCGGCTATAATAACCTTGCTTTACGGTTGGTTTCCGAATTCCGAATTTATAGCAGACTTATATTTTGATATTCAGGCAAGCGAATTCGGCTGGGTTGAATTAGCGGCCACATTTGAAGAATCCATTGAAGAAAAAGATGCGCATACTCTCTCTTTGATGGCATCGCAGAAACTCAAAGAAAATCATTCCGACCTTGAACAGGATATTCAGAAACTTCTCAATTCGCTCGAAGGTGATATCCTTTCTGTTGAAAACAATTCGCATTTTGAAGAAATGATTTACCGTAATTTT
>JAZSAH010000113.1:0-4080 GCA_045601745.1 Acutalibacteraceae bacterium | reverse complement strand
TTGTATCATGGGACAATTATCCTGCATGGGATAAAGGTAAAAATCCTGATGAAGCACTTGAAGCGGCGTTTTTACACGATTTTTTCCGTTCATTAAAAAACGGTCAGCCGTTTTTCCTTATGGAAAGCACACCGTCGCTGGTAAACTGGCAGGATGTCAACAAGCTCCCCAAATCGGGCATAAATGAGCTTGCATCAATTCAGGCTGTTGCACACGGTGCGGACAGCATACAGTATTTTCAATGGAGAAAAAGCAGAGGCGGAGATGAAAAATTTCAAGGTGCGGTTATTGATCATTGCGGACACGAAAACACAAGAGTTTTCAGAAACGTTGCAAAGCTTGGAGAAGCACTTGAAAAACTGAATTCCGCTGTCGGAAGCGAAACCGAAAGCAGAGTTGCGGTTATATATGACTGGGAAAACGGCTGGGCAGTCAATGTTTTCCGGGGTTATAACAACATCCGCAGAGATTATGTGAAAGAATGTATAAAATGGTATGCTCCGTTTTATAAGAGAGGCATCAGCGTTGACGTTATTTCCATGCAGGATGATTATTCAAAATATGATATTGTTATCGCACCGTTTCTCTATATGCTTAAGAACGGCACGGAAAAACGGATTGAGGAATATGTTGAAAACGGCGGTAATTTTGTTGCAACGTATCTCTTAGGCATAGTCGATACTGATGACCTTTGCAGACTCGGCGGTTTCCCTGCAGGAAGGCTGAAGGAGGTTTTCGGCATATGGTGTGAGGAAACGGATTCTCTTCCCGAGGATATTACGGGCAAGGCCGGATTCAACGGCAAGGACTATGAAGTGAACCACATCTGCGACATCATCCATGCGAACGGAGCAAAAACTCTGGGCGAATATAAATGCGATTTCTACTGCGGAATGCCCTGCGTTACAGAAAATGCATTCGGAAAAGGTAAGGCATACTATGCCGCCTTCAGAAACGACGGGACTTTTGCCGATGATTTCTGCGAAATGCTTATTGCCGAAAATGCTGTTGTTGCCGATGCGGACATAAAACTCAGTGACGGAGTTTTCTCAAGAAAGCGTGGCGACATAATTTTTATTATGAACTTTGCAGATGAAGAACGAATAATCGTTCTTGATAAAGAGTATACAGATACACTTAAAAACGAAAGCGTTTCCGGCAAAATAACACTGCCTGTCTGCGGATATCTTATCATAAAAGCACATTAATAGGAGTTGACCTTATGAATAAATCACCTGAAAAAAGAGCAGAAGAACTTCTGAAAAAGCTGTCCCTTGAAGAAAAGATCTGTCAGCTTTCTTGTCAGATGCTCTATCCTATACGCGAGGATTACGAAGAAAGGCGAGAATATCGTTTCGGTAATTTCCGTAATCCCGGACATTTTATGCACGAGCAGCGAGGAGAACCTGTTTCTCCTGCGGAAGTTGCTGATGAAATTAACCGAGATATACGTCGTAGTATGGAGTGCAATTCGCTGTCTGTTCCGCCCATTGAACACGCAGAGGCTCTTCACGGAGCACAGTGGGGTATGGCAACCTGCTTCCCACAACCGATAGGTATGGCATCGATGTTTGATAAGGATTTAGTTGAACGGATAGGCGACGTTATAGGAAAGGAGTGTGCCGTTGTAGGTGTAAGGCAGGCTCTTACTCCGGTAGTAAATGTTGTCAGGGATTGTCGTTGGGGGAGAACAATTGAAAGCTTCGGTGAAGATGTGCTCCTGAACGGAGATATGGGTGCTGCAATTTGCAGAGGATTACAGAAAAACGGTGTTATCGCCACACCAAAGCATTATGCAGATAACTATTCTTATGGAGGAAGAGACTCCAATGTTTCCGATACAAGTGAAAGGACTATGCGAGAAGTTTATCTTAAGCCTTTTGAAAAGTGTATCAAGCAAGGCGGAGCAATGTCTGTTATGGCTGCATATAACAGCTGGGACGGTGTTCCCTGCACCTGTAACGAAAAGCTCCTAACCGATATTTTGCGTAACGAGTGGGGCTTTAAAGGCTTTGTTGTTTCTGATTACAATTCGGTTGAGGGCGTTTGGGAAGCACACAGACTTTTTGATACAGAATGGAAGGCTCAGGCAGCGAGCCTCAAAGCAGGTCTGGATGTTGATTTGCCACAAAACTCTTATGATGATTTGATGATTGCTTACAAAGAAGGTTGGATTGATGAATCTGATATTGACCGTGCACTTCTGCGTGTGTTGACCGCAAAGTTCAGCATCGGTCTTATGGACAAGCCTTTTGCAGACAGAAATGAGGCTCAGAGCCTTGTGCGCTGTGACGAGCATAAGCAACTGGCGCTTGAAGCAGCCCGCAGATCAATGGTGCTCTTGAAGAACGAAGGCATTTTGCCTTTTAATAAGAAAAAAATGAAGAAGCTGGCTGTGTTCGGTATGGGTGCGGATGTTTTCCCGGTCGGAGAAAACTATTCCGGTCCTTTCGAAGTCAAATGGACGGCTGAGGATGCAAAAACACCGTTACAGTATCTCAGAGAATATCTTGACGGAGCCGTTGAGGTTGTTTTCGCGGAGGATGCTTACATCGAAGAGGTTGCCGCCGAGTGTGATGCAGCAATATATATGACTGCACTTGTTGAAGGTGAAGGACTTGACCGTTCGGATATCCGTCTTCCCGGTATTACGCGTACGGAACAAAAAGATAACAGTGCGGTTATTGTGGGCAAAATTGAGTTCACCGTCAAAACGGATCAGGAGGAAAGTATACGCAGAATGACTGCAGCAAATTCAAATTCAGCAGTTGTGCTTCTTAATGGTTCACCTGTAGATATGACTGCGTGGCAGGACGGCTGTGGTGCTGTTTTAGAAGCATGGTTCCCGGGTGAACAGGGTGCACAAGCTATATGTGAAATTCTTTTCGGAGAGATTTCTCCGAGTGGAAAGCTTCCCATAACATTCCCGAAAACTGTCGGACAGCTTCCTCTTTTCTATTCGATGAAGCCGTCAGGAAGAGGATACGGCTATATTGAAAATGACGGAGCTCCGCTTTATCCGTTCGGTTTCGGACTGAGCTATACAGACTTTAAACTTGATAATTTTGAATGTATCAATCTGGCGGACAGTCTTAAGATAAATCTTACGGTTGAGAATACCGGTGACTTTGATGGTGCGGAGGTTATTCAGACTTACCTGACGGGGATTAACTGTGATGTTGTAATGCCCCTGAAGGAGCTGAAAGCATATGCGCGTGTTGAGATTAAAAAGGGAGAAAAAACTCAAATCAGTATACCTGTTCCCAACGAAGCCTTCTGCTACTATGACCGCCGTATGGTTTTAGGTATGCATAACGGTGATTACACGGTTTCTGTCGGAACTTCTTGTGTCGATATTCATAAAACCTTCAAAATCAAAGTACGTGACGGAAAAATAAGTCAGCTCTCCGACAACAGATAGAACTACGTTTTTGATTATTTTCCTATATAAGCACCGCATGTAAATTTAGTCCTAAGTCTGAAGCTTGATACAAAACCTAACATATTACTTTTTTACGTAATATAAATCTTCAATGATATTTGACATTATGTATTCCTCCATATCTGAGAAAATATATTAGAGTACGAAAGATAGAATATGTATTGCCGGAGAACTACTTGTGTTATGAACATCCGCACCATATACGATAAATCCGAACACTTTTACCGTTATCGGTGAGGCGTTCGGATTTATCGTTTTTATTGAGCAATAATTTAATACTTAAAACTTTAAACTTTAAACTCCTCCTGTAAAATTGAGTTATATCAATTTACAGGGGGAGTTGTTTGCTTTTTACTGTTTAATTTTATTCACAAGCGCCGTCAGTTCATACCTGCTGTGGACATTCAGCTTGCGGTAGCTAATTTTTGAGTGAGCATTGATTTTATGAACGGAAATAACCGGCATTTTTGCAACGTCGCCGTTACTGTAACCTCTCCTTGAAAGAACAGAGAGAACGATTTCAGCTTTAACATCTGCACTGACTTCAGTTTGTTATTTCATGTTTGCCAAGCGGTAATTGTTTACAAGGGCGGCAAGCTCCAAACGGCTGTGAACCTCAAGAGCAATATAGATATCTT
>JAZSAH010000112.1:0-22338 GCA_045601745.1 Acutalibacteraceae bacterium | reverse complement strand
TTGCCATATCGCAATATTTATCCGATGCAAAGTTATAGCCGTAGCCAACCTTCTTTGATGAAAGGATAGCGTTAACGATAACCGAGCCTTCAAGACCAGCGTTTGCGGCAATCTGGCGAACAGGTTCTTCAAGTGCCTTGACTTCTTCGATTGTGTTGAGAAGTGCAACACCGCCGCCTGCAACGCAGCCTTCTTCAACTGCTGCCTTTGTTGCTGCAAGAGCATCTTCGATGCGGAGCTTCTTTTCCTTCATTTCGGTTTCTGTTGCAGCACCAACCTTGATAACTGCAACACCGCCCGAAAGCTTTGCAAGTCTTTCCTGAAGCTTTTCTCTGTCGAAATCGGAGGTTGTGTTTTCAATCTGGAGCTTTATCTGTCCGATTCTTGAAGCGATTTCATCCTTTGCGCCTACGCCGTCAACGATGATTGTGTTTTCCTTTGAAACCTTGACCTGGCGTGCTCTGCCAAGCTGTGAAAGCTGAGTAACCTTAAGCTCAAGACCGAGGTCGGATGTGATAACCCCACCGCCTGTGAGGATAGCGATATCCTGGAGCATCTCCTTTCTTCTGTCGCCGAAGCCGGGAGCCTTAACGCAGACAACGGTGAATACGCCTCTGAGTTTGTTAACAAGAATTGTTGAAAGAGCTTCGCCCTCAACATCTTCAGCAACGATAACGAGCTTTCCGCCTGCGTGCATAACCTGCTCAAGAAGGGGAAGAAGGTCCTGAATGCTCGAAATCTTCTTGTCTGTGATAAGAATGAGAGCGTCGTCAATAACAGCTTCCATCTTATCTGTGTCTGTTACCATGTAGGGAGAAATATATCCTCTGTCAAACTGCATACCTTCAACAACTTCTGCTTCGGTAACAGCGATTTTTGATTCTTCAACAGTGATAACGCCGTCGGAAGTTACCTTTTCCATAGCGTCTGCAATGAATTTACCCACTTCTTCGTCACCCGAAGAAATTGTGCCGATTCTTGCGATATCCTTTGAGCTTGAAACGGGCTTTGCATTCTTCTTAAGGCATTCAACTGCTGTTTCAACAGCCTTTGCCATACCCTTTCTGACTACCATGGGATTTGCGCCTGCGGTGACATTCTTCATACCTTCTCTGATAAGAGCCTGAGCAAGAAGAGTTGCGGTTGTTGTACCGTCACCTGCAACATCGTTTGTTTTTGTTGAAACTTCCTTGACAAGCTGTGCGCCCATGTTTTCAAACGGGTCTTCAAGCTCGATTTCCTTTGCAATTGTGACACCGTCGTTTGTGATGAGGGGTGCGCCGTATTTCTTATCAAGAACAACATTTCTGCCCTTGGGGCCGAGTGTTATTTTAACTGTGTTTGCAAGCTTGTCAACGCCTGCCTGAAGAGCCTTGCGGGCTTCTTCGCCGTAAATAATCTGCTTTGCCATTATTGTTTCCTCCTATAAAATTACGATTGAATTATTCTACGACAGCAAGAATATCGCTCTGCTTTACGATTGTATATTCTTCCTTGTTGAGTTTAACCTCTGTGCCTGAATATTTGCTTGTGATAACCTTGTCGCCGACCTTGACATACATTTCAACATTGTTGCCGTCAATCATTCCGCCGGGACCGACTGCAACAACTTCTGCAATCTGGGGCTTTTCCTGAGCTGATGCTGCAAGGATGATTCCGCTTGTTGTGGTTTCTTCAACCTCAACTGCCTTAACAACAACTCTGTCTGCAAGCGGTTTAATAGTCATAATATATTACCTCCGATAAATTATTTGTCGTTTTTAGCACTCAGAGTTCCCGAGTGCTAATTTGTATTTTAGCCTCTTATTACGGAAAAATCAAGACCTTTTTCCAAAATTTACAATATAGTCATACTTTTGTAAACAACAATCAATATGGTTTTGAGCGGAACATTTCTGCCCCGCCTGCGTTGAAAATCCTTGAAACAGCCTCGTATTCCTGCAGATTTTCGCCTTGCCGTGACGAAAATCTTCTCCCTCAAAACCGCTACGCACCTGAAATGCAACAGATTGCGTGCAGTCGGCGATTTCTTCGATGAAGGCATACGGGCGTATGGCAAAGAGAAAAATCGTCGAATGTGCGTGATATTGTTGTACTTCAGGCATATGGGATTGTTGTTTACAAAAGTATAAATTAAGAATATCTTACAATGTTGTAACATTAATTGACTTTGAAAGAAAATGTTGCTATATTTATAATGTATTATTATCATCTTGTTATCATGAATTGAGGTGATTTTACGGAAAAGATAAAAAACTTTCTCGTGTCGGATTGGTTCACGGTTATTCTGCTCATTTCCGCCGTCGGCATTGTTTTCAGCGGTGCCGAAATCATAGGCTCTGTTATTTTTGTTCTGATTTTCGGTGTCACAATGGCTCTGACCGATGACTGGATGCCCCTTCTTCAGATTATCATGTTCGCAACCTGCTTTGCGATACGGTGCAAAAACTCTTTTCAGACATTTCTCGGCTATTGGTGGATTGTTCCGATTATGCTCGTTTTAATCGCCATCCACTTTGTGCGTTTCAAAGCGAAATTTTCAAAAGGTATATGCTTCAACGGCATTCTCGCAACCTCGCTTGCCGTAACTCTCGGCGGTTTGGGCATCATCACATTCAAGGAATATTTCTTCTACACTTCAATTTTCAATGTTTTCATGCTCGGCTTTGCAATGCTTATTATCTATTCCTTTATGAGCGCAACCCTGAAAGCCCGTGACGGATATTCCTTCGGAGAAAAATTTTCGAAAATGATGGTCTGCGTCATCTGTCTGCTTGCAGTCTGTCTTTTTGAAGAATATTTCAGCAACCGCCATCTTCTCACAGACGGTTTTGAGATTATCCCCTTCCAATGGCGCAACAACGGCGCAACGATACTCATGCTCGCAATGCCCTTTGCATTCTATCTTTCCGCCAAGGATTTCGGATTTTTCTTTGCCGGCATAATCGACTATATCCTCATTCTTTTCACAGGTTCAAGAGGCGGTATGCTTTTCGGAATGGTCGAACTTTTAATCTGCATCGTTGTTATGTTCATTCTCGACAAAAGACACCGCCCTGCGATTGCGGCGATAATCGGCGTTGCTCTCGTTGTGACGGCACTTACATACAGAACATGGATTGACATGATGAGCTACACCCTGCTGCGACTCATTGACCCCGACGAAAATTCAATTCGTCTTCAGCTCATATCCAGAGGAATTGAGGATTTCAAGGCAAATCCCCTTTTCGGCAGAGGTATCGGTTATATGGGCAACAGGGATGTTCATAAGAGTGCGGATTTTGCGCTCTGCTGGTATCACTGCTCACCCGTTCAGATTTTCGGAAGCTTCGGCATTTCCGGAATCGCCGCCTACGGATATCTTATTTATCTGCGCATCAAAACATTACATAAAAACTTCACATTCTTCAATATTATAATGTTTTTATCCTATATCGGACTTGAACTCATGTCGCTCGTCAATCCCGGTATTTTTGCACCGTTCCCCTATCTTTTCCTGATAACGATTTATTTTGTCATGATGGAAAGATGCAACAATGATGACGACAAAAAAGTTCTTTCCCGTATCATGAAAGGTGAAAAACCATGAACGTTCTTTCAATAGGCAACAGTTTTTCGACAAACGCACATAAATTTCTGCCTCATATGGCAAAGGCGGCAGGGAAAGAGCTTCTGCTCTGCAACCTTTTCATCGGCGGATGTTCACTTGAACAGCATTGGAATAACTGGCGTGAAGAAAAGGATGCATATGACTACGAGGTCTATCTTCCCTTTGAAACGGAGATGAGCCGACCCGACGGCGTTGCACTTCACGAAGCGGTTGAGGATGAGGACTGGGATGTTATAACTCTCCAGCAATGCAGCCACTTAAGCGGAATTCCCGAAAGCTATTCTCCCTATCTTTCGGAGCTGACGGAATACTGCCGCATGATGAAGCCCGACGCAAGAATCATGCTTCATCAGACATGGGCATACGAAAGCGGATGTCAGCATCCCGGATTTTCAAATTACGGCAGAAGCCAGCAGGAAATGTACCGTGCATTGACCGAAGCCTATGCGGATGCTTCTCTCGAAGCGGATATCAGTCTGATAATTCCCAGCGGCAGAGCATGGCAGACCGCACGAAACACGCCCATCGGCGACAGACTCACCGAAGACGGTTTTCACGGCAACGACCTCGGATGTTATCTTGCAAGCGCCTGTTTTTACGAAATGATTTTCGGCGAAAGCATCTTCGGCAACAGCTTTATGCCGCCCGATATTCCCGAAAGAATTGTTGAAATTCTCAAGCTCTGCGCTCATACGGCGGTTGAAAACGGGATAATAAAAAAACAATAAGACCAAACAACAACCCCCGATTTTTGCTTTATAGCAAATAATCGGGGGTTATTAAGATTTTATTTATCTCTGTACTCTGCCTGAGCCGTCACCGCCTGCGAGTTTTTCAACCTCTGCAACGCCGATTCTGTTGAAGTCGCCTTCGATTGAATGCTTGAGTGCCGATGCCGCAACGGCAAATTCAATTGCGCTCTGTGTATCCTTGCCCGAAAGGAGAGCATAGATAAGGCCGCCGCCGAAGCTGTCGCCGCCGCCTACTCTGTCAACGATATGAAGGTGGTATTCCTTGGAGAAGCAATAGTTTTCGCCGTCATAGAGCATACCTGCCCAATCGTTGTCGTTTGCGGAAATCGATGAACGGAGTGTTATTGCAACCTTTTCAAAACCGAATTTATCGGCAAGCTGCTTTGCAACGGATTTATAGCCCTCTTTGTTGAGCTTTCCGCCGTAGATATCGGTGTTTTCTGCTTCAATTCCGAAAACATCCTTTGCATCTTCTTCGTTGGAAATGCAGACATCAACATATTTACAAAGCTCGGTCATCGCCTCTCTTGCTTCGGCTCTTGTCCAGAGCTTGCCTCTGTAGTTGAGGTCGCAGGAGATTTTAACGCCCTTTGCCTTTGCTGCAATACAAGCCTGCTTACAGATTTCAACGAGATTTGCACCGAGTGCGGGAGTGATACCCGTGAAATGGAACCAGTCTGCACCTTCAAAAATGCTGTCCCAGTCAAAATCCGAGGGGTCTGCTTCCTGAATTGCGGAATGTGCTCTGTCATAGATGCACACGCTTCCTCTCTGCGAAGCGCCCTTTTCAAGGAAATAAATTCCCACTCTGTCGCCGCCTCTTACGATTTTGCTTGTGTCAACGCCGAAGTAACGCAGAGAGTTGACAGCCGCCTGACCGATTGCGTGAGTGGGGAGCTTGGTTACATAAACGGACTCCATGCCGTAGTTTGCAAGCGAAACGGAAATGTTGGCTTCGCCGCCGCCGAAGGTTGCCTGCATCTGGTCATCCTGGAAGAAACGGTAATATCCGTTGGGGGCAAGGCGAAGCATGATTTCGCCGAAGGTTACTACTTTTGCCATTATCCTCTTGCCTCCTTAACGATTTCAACCGATTTTTTGCAAAGATCGATGATTTCATCCCATTTCTGATTATCAATAAGGTCTGCGGTTACCATATATGAACCTCCGCAAGCCGCAATAACGGGGCATGAAAGATATTCTCCGAGATTTTTCAGCGAGATACCGCCCGTGGGCATAACCTTGAACATGGGGAAGGGTGCACTCATAGCCTTGATTTTTGCAAGACCGCCGCTTTGCTCGGCAGGGAAGAATTTAAGCACATCAAGACCGAGTCTGTAAGCTGTGTGATAGTCGGTGGGAGTTGTGCATCCGGCATAAATGGGAATATTTCTGCTCTGACAATACTTAACGATTTCTTCGTCAAGACCGGGTGTTACAATGAACTTTGCACCCGCTTCGATTGCTTCGTCAACCTGCGAGGTTTCAAGCACCGTGCCTGCACCGACAAGCATTTCGGGGACGTTATCGCTCATAAGCTTTATTGCTTTTGCCGCACCTGCCGCACGGAAGGTTACCTCCGCAACGGGCACGCCGCCCTCAACGAGAGCCTTTGCGAGATTAACCGCATCTCTCTCGGGATTGTTTAACTTGATAACCGGCACAACGCCGATTGACATTATTTTTTCTGAAATAGGATTCATGTTTTTCTCCTTGTGTAATGAAAAATGAATAATTAATAATGAAAAATTAAAGGTCTGCGACGCTGTTTATATATTGCTCCGCAAAAACTGATTTTCTCTCCCTCAGGGTCTATGACCCAGCTCCCTCGTCAGAGGGAACCTATACAGCAAAAACATTTTGTTTCTGCAATAATATTGCTTGCTCCTTGGGCTTCCTCTGACGAGGAAGCTGTCCGTAGGACTGAAGGAGAGATATTCGTAAATATAAAGTATCAGTAATATAAAATTTAACTTTATCTCTTTTTTCTGAAAAGAATTACCGAAATAACACCGAACGCAAATGACATACACGCAAAAAGAATTATAAAGGGAACAACAACATCTTCATTGGAGAAGTTTAACGGACTTTCCCAGCCTGTATACTTTGCAATTTCATGATAAACAAGATAGCCCGTAACAAGCAGTGTGCCCAGACTTGCAACTGCAAAATCAAATGCAAAGTATTTTTTCAAACTCATATGCTGACCCCCTTATTATAATTCCGCATTGCGAATTACGAATTTGCTTTTTCGCAGGCTTCAAAAAGTCCGTTGATATAAGCCGCACCGAGCGCACGGTCATAGAGTCCGTAGCCGGGTTTGCCGGTTTCGCCCCATATCATTCTGCCGTGGTCGGGTCTTACATAGCCGTCAAAGCCTGTTTCAACAAGTGCCTTTGTGATGTCATACATATCAAGGCTGCCGCAGTCGGAAAGATGTCCGCTTTCTTCAAAGCTTCCGTCGGGCATGATAAGAATATTTCTCATGTGCATGAAAGCGATTCTGTCCATTGCGCTGTATTTACGAACCATTGCTACAACATCGTTTGACGATGCACAGCCGAGCGAGCCCGTGCAGAGGCAAAGGCTGTTGGCAGGACTGTCAACGATGGCAAGCATTCTGTCGAGATTTTCTTCGTTTGTGATAATTCTGGGAAGCCCGAAAATAGGATACGGGGGGTCATCGGGATGAATAGCCATTCTCACTCCGCATTCCTCTGCAACGGGAATAACCTTTTTGAGAAATCTCTCAAGGTTTGCCCAGAGTCCCTCTGCACCGATTTCACCGTAAGCCGAAATAAGCTCTCTGACTTCATCCTGAGTATAGCTCGAATCCCAGCCGGGAAGATGGATATCGTCTTTAAGAGGGTCAAGACCCTTCATCTGCTCCCAATACATAACAAGGCTTGTTGAGCCGTCGGGAGCTTCTTTGTCAAGCTGGGTGCGTGTCCAGTCGAAAACGGGCATGAAATTATAGGTTACGCATTTAACGCCGTATTTTGCACAGCGACGGATATTTTCGCAATAAACTTCAATGAGCTTATCAACCTCTCCTCTGCCGAGCTTTATATCCTCATGCACGGGAATTGATTCAACAACATCAAAAACAAGACCGTTGTCGTCGCACTGCTTTTTCATTTTAGCAAGGCTTTCTTCGGGCCATACTTCACCGGGTTTAACATCGTAAACTGCGCTCACGATGCTTTTCATATTGGGAATCTGGCGGATATATTGGAGCGATACGGGGTCTGTTTCACCGTACCAGCGGAATGACATTTTCATCTGGATTTCCTCCGATTATTTCTTGTTTATTCTTCCGATATAGCTGAATGCTTCAAGAACGGCAACAACGGAAATGAAGCCGCAGGCAAGAATGAGCGACCATTTGAGGTCAACAACGCCGTTAATCCAGTTATCGAGCGTTGCTTCAAGACAAACGAGATAAGCCGCGCTTTCAACCGAAAGAAGCGAAAGAATATGTAAGCCTTTTATTCTCTTTGCGCCGATAAGGGAAACATCTATTGCAATGAATGCGGCAGTCAGTATAAACATCGGCAGGATGAATTTTGAAAGCCACATAAAATGCCCCGTTTTGTGAACAATAAAGAACATATAACCGACTATTGCGCCGAAGCAGATAAATGCCGTAACAAGCGGCGGTGTTATTCTGAGAACGGGAAGAACAGCAAGCACCCATGTAACGATGAGTGCGCCTACAACATAGCCGAACCAATAATCATATCTGTCAAATGCAAGGTCGATTGCCGTGCAGATGGTTGCAGGAAAAACAAGAAGTGCCGTAAAAAGTGCCGCATAGCTCTTTGAGCCTTTGCCTGCAGGCTTGAAAAAAGACTGTTTCTGCTGAGTCTGTGACCCGGAGTTTGCAACTATCGGGTCGCAGGTAGGACAGTTGACAGTTCCGTCGGGAAGCTGTCTTCCGCATTTCTGACAATACATTGAACATTCCTCCTATTATAAAATGCAATTGCATTATACTATTTAAAATAATAAAAATCAATATTCTTACAATAAATTGACAAACAATTCATATTAATGTAATATAATTATACACGATTATTTGCCTCACGGCATGAATTAACTTCGTCATGAATTGCAACGGATTGCATGATTTGCACTTGCGTGCATTATGTACTGAATATATATAATCGGTCATAGGCAGAGCCTATCCTCGATGTTGCTTGCAACAATTCATGCTCCAAAGGAGCAATTCATACTATCATGTGCGATAAGCACAATTCATTATTAAACAAGGTGATATATATGGCAGTTTTCAGACCCTTCAAGGCAATAAGACCCGTTCCCGAGTATGCATCCAAGGTTGCAGCTCTCCCCTATGACGTTATGAACAGCAAGGAAGCGGCAGAAATGGTCAAGGGAAATCCTTATTCATTCCTTCATGTTGACAAGGCGGAAATTGATTTACCCGAAGGCACGGACCTCTATTCCGAAGCGGTTTATCTCAAGGCAAGAGAAAATCTCGATAAGCTCGTTTCAGACGGAATATGCAAACAGGATGAAGAAAACAGATTCTATATTTACCGTCAGATTATGAACGGAAGAAGTCAGACGGGTCTCGTCGGCTGTGTTTCGATTGACGATTATATCAATTCCGTAATCAAGAAGCATGAACTCACAAGAGCCGACAAAGAAGCCGACAGAATAAACCACGTTGATTACTGCGATGCAAACACGGGTCCGATTTTCCTCACCTACCGTCCGCAGGCGGAAATTGCAAAAACCGTTTCCGAATGGAAAGAAAATCACGCTCCCGTTTATGATTTTGTAACCGATGACGGCATTGCAAACACCGTCTGGGTTATCGACTGCCCCGAAACAAACAAAAAGATTGCAAAGCTTTTCGAAGATGTTGATTATCTCTACATTGCTGACGGTCATCACAGAGCCGCTTCGGCAGTAAAAGTGGGTCTCAAGCGCAGAGAGCAGTATCCCGATTATGACGGAAACGAAGAATTCAACTTCTTCCTCGCCGTGCTTTTCGACTGCGACGAGCTTGAAATTATGGACTATAACCGTGTCATGAAGGATTTGAACGGCAACACAGAAGCTGAATTCATCGGAAAAATCGGCGAAAAATTCACCGTTGAGGAAATCGGCACAAATGCATATAAGCCCGAAAAGGCTCACACCTTCGGAATGCTCCTCGGCGGAAAATGGTATAAGCTCACGGCAAAGGACGGCTCCTTCAATGCCGCAGACCCCGTTGAAGCTCTCGATGTTTCCATTCTTCAGAGCAATCTCATCTCCCCCATTCTCGGAATTGATGACCCGAGAACCGATAAACGCATTGATTTCGTTGGAGGAATAAGAGGACTCGGTGAGCTTGAGCGCAGAGCAAATGAGGATATGTGCCTTGCGTTCTCGATGTATCCCACAACCCTCAAAGAGCTTATGGATATCGCCGATGCAGGTCAGATTATGCCTCCCAAATCAACATGGTTTGAGCCCAAGCTCTTAAGCGGTTTATTTATCCACAAACTCAGATAATATTTCATTCCTTTCGGGGATAAAATATTCCCGAAAGGATATCTTTATGTCGGAAGGATGATTTTATGTTAAGAATTGCTTTTTTCGATACAAAACCCTATGATAAAATTTATTTCGATGCCCTCAAGGAAGAATACGGCATAGAAATAGAATATTTCGAATCAAAATTAAGCCCCCGTACCGCCGTCATGGCGAAGGGCTTCAAGGCTGTTGTTGCCTTTGTAAATGACGATATCTGCAAGGAAACGATTGATGTTCTCAAAGAAAACGGCGTTGAAATAATCGCCATGCGCTGTGCAGGCTACAACAATGTTGACCTCCATGCCGCCAAGGATGTTATGACGGTTGTGCGTGTGCCCGAATATTCACCCCACGCCGTTGCAGAGCATACTCTCGCCCTGCTTCTCACTCTTGTCAGAAAGACCCACAAGGCATATATCCGCACAAGAGATTTCAATTTCAGCCTCAACGGCTTTGTCGGTTTTGATTTGCACGGCAAAACCCTCGGTGCAATCGGCACGGGTAAAATCGGCATGGCGTTCATTGATATATGCAGGGGCATCGGCATGAATGTTATCGCCTATGACCCGTTTCCCTCACAGGGTTATCTTGAATATGTTCCGCTTGAAGAGCTTTTTCAGCGTGCCGATGTTATTTCGCTTCACTGCCCTCTGACAAGCGAAACCTATCATATGATAAATGATTATTCCATAAAAATGATGAAAGACAAGGTTTTTATTCTCAACACCTCAAGAGGCGCACTCATTGACACCGAATCGCTTATCAACGGCATCAAAAGCGGCAAAATCGGCGGTGCAGGTCTTGATGTCTATGAAGAAGAAAGCGAATTTTTCTATGAAGACTTATCTGAAAGCATCCTGAAAGACGATGTTCTGTCAAGGCTCATCATGATGCCTAATGTGCTTGTCACCTCTCATCAGGCATTCCTTACCCACGAAGCTCTGAAAAGGATTGCGGAAATCACCCTCGGCAACATCAGAAGCTATTTTGACGGCGGAGAGCTTGAAAACGAGATTGTTGCAAAGAAGAAAATCATTATATAATGCATCATATTGCACAAACAACCGTCAGACGCAACATCATATTGCATATTATTCACAAATATGCGCGGTTATGCAAAACCAACTTGACTTTATGCATTTATTTATGTATAATTATGCGTATATTAATTCCAGAGGTATATTATAATGAAAAAGACAAAGATTTTTATAGACGGAAAAGAAGGAACTACGGGTCTGCGCATTTTCCAGCGCATCTCATCCCGTGAAGATATCGAGCTCATCGTTCTGAGCGAAGATAAGAGAAAGGATACCGAAGCAAGAAAAGAGGCTCTCAATTCCTGCGATATCGCCTTTCTCTGCCTTCCCGATGCGGCTGCAAGAGAAGCTGTTTCTCTTATCGAAAACCCCGAAGTGAAGGTTATCGACGCTTCAACTGCTCACCGCACCCTCCCCGACTGGGCCTACGGTTTTCCCGAGCTTTCACCCGCACATCTCGAAAAGATAAAGAACTCAAAGCGTGTTGCCGTTCCCGGCTGCCACGCAAGCGGTTTCATCGCTCTTGTTTATCCCCTTGTTGCGGCAGGCATTCTTCCTGCCGATGCGCTTCTGACCTGCACCTCGGTAACGGGCTACAGCGGCGGCGGCAAAAAGATGATTGCGCAGTATGAAAACGGCTCAAGGGAATTTTTCCTCAATTCTCCCCGTCAGTACGGTCTGACACAGGAGCATAAGCATCTCAAAGAGATGAAAGCGATAACGGGAATCGAAAATGCACCCATGTTCAGCCCCATTGTTGCGGATTTTTACAGCGGAATGGCAGTTTCTGTTCCGATTTTTGCAAAAAACCTTTGCAATGGCAAGGGTATCTGTGATATAATAGATGTTTACAAGGCTTCATATAATTCGGATTTCGTAAAATACACCGAAAACCTCGGCGAGGATGCAATGTTCTGCGCCGAAACGATGAGCGGCAATGACGGAATGCAGATTTTCGTTCAGGGCAACGAAGAAAGAATTCTTCTGCTTGCACGCTACGATAACCTCGGCAAGGGTGCATCGGGCGCGGCAATCGAATGCATGAACATACTCATGGGAATTGACCCGAAAACGGGACTTTCTCTTTGATGAAAGGATACATACTATAATGAAACAGATTTCGGGCGGCATTACCGCCGCAAAAGGCTTTACCGCAAGCGGTGTTCACTGCGGTATAAGAAAGAACAAAACAAAAAAAGACCTCGCTCTCATTTTCAGCGAGAAAAAGGCTAACGCCGCTTGTGTTTACACAACAAATCTCGTCAAGGGCGCACCCATAACCGTAACAAAGAATAACGTTGCCGACGGCTGTGCTCTGGCAGTTATCTGCAACAGCGGCAACGCCAACACCTGCAACGCAAACGGCATTGAAATCGCAGAAGAAATGTGCGCTCTTATCTCAGAAGAGCTCGGCATTTCCGCAAAAGATATCATCGTTGCATCAACGGGCGTTATCGGTCAGACTCTTGATATAACCCCCATTGCTGAGGGCATTCCCTCACTCGTCAAAGAGCTTAAGGCTGAAAGCGGCGATGCGGCGGCAGCTATCATGACAACCGATACCGTTCCCAAAATCATTTCATATTCATTCGATATAGGCGGCGTTGAATGCAGAATCGGCGGTATTGCAAAGGGTTCGGGCATGATTCATCCCAACATGGCAACGATGCTTGTTTTCGTGACAACCGACTGCGCAATTTCAAGCGAAATGCTTCAGAAGGCACTCAGCGAAGACGTCAAAGATTCGTTCAACATGGTAAGCGTTGACGGCGACACCTCAACAAACGACATGGTTTCCGTTATGGCAAACGGCATGGCAGGAAACGAAGAAATCACCGCAGAGGGCGAAGCTTTCGACGAATTCTGCAAAGCTCTCAATGCTGTCACGACTCACCTTTGCCGCATGATTGCAGGCGACGGCGAGGGTGCAACCAAGCTTCTCGAATGCATCGTTACGGGTGCAAATTCAAAGGAAACAGCGGTAACAGTTTCAAAATCGGTTATCTGCTCATCGCTTTTCAAGGCTGCAATGTTCGGTGCGGATGCAAACTGGGGCAGAGTTCTCTGCGCTATCGGTTACAGCGGTGCTGATGTTGATGTCAACAAGGTTGATGTTGCATTCAAGTCCGTTGCAGGCATTGTTGAGGTCTGCAAAAACGGCGCAGGAATCGATTTCTCGGAAGAAACCGCAAAAGAGGTTCTCAGCGAAAAAGAAATTCAGGTTCTCATCGAGCTTAACAGCGGCGATGCTTCGGCAACCGCATGGGGCTGCGACCTTACATATGATTATGTAAAGATTAACGGAGATTACAGAACTTAAAAGCTTAAACAGAGGTAAAATATAATGGAACTTTCAAACGCAATGAGGGGTCAGGTGCTTGTTGAAGCCCTCCCCTACATACAGAAATATTCGGATAAAATTGTTGTTATCAAATACGGCGGCAACGCCATGATTAATGAAGAACTCAAGGATGCCGTTATGGGCGATATCGCTCTGCTTTCGCAAATCGGCATCAAGGTTGTTCTCGTTCACGGCGGCGGTCCGGAAATTACCGATATGCTCGGAAAAATCGGCAAAAAGAGCGAGTTTGTTGACGGTCTGCGTGTTACCGATAAGGAAACGGCAGATATTGTTCAGATGGTGCTTGCAGGCAAGGTCAACAAGAGCCTTGTTGCGCTTCTCGGCAGACTCGGCTGCAAGGCAATCGGTCTTTGCGGTGCGGATAACCATCTTATCACCGCAGAGGTCAAGGATGAAAGACTCGGCTACGTTGGCGAAATCACCGATATCAATCCCGAACCGATTATCGATTTGCTTAATATGGGCTATGTTCCCGTTATTTCAACAACGGGCTGCGATAACGACGGCAATGTTTATAACATCAACGCAGACACAGCTGCCGCAAAAATCGCAGGCATTCTCGGCGCGGAAAGCTTTATTTCCATGACCGATATCGCAGGATTGCTCCGTGATATAAACGACCCTTCATCCCTTATTTCCAAGGTATCGGTAAGCGAAATCCCCGAGCTTATCAACGAAGGAATTATCTCGGGCGGCATGATTCCCAAGATTGAATGCTGCCGTGAGGCAATCCGCAGAGGTGTTAAAAAAGTATTTATCATTGACGGCAGAGTGCCCCACTCCCTCCTCATCGAAATTCTTACCGACGAAGGTCTGGGTACAATGTTTGTTCAAAGCTGAGGTAAAAGTAATGTCAATAATTGAAAAAGATAAACAGTATGTTGCAGGCACTTACGCACGTTTTCCCCTTGAGCTTTGCGAGGGCAACGGCGCACTGCTTTACGACAGCAACGAAAAAGAATACATCGACCTCGGAAGCGGTATTGCCGTCAACACCTTCGGTGCGGCAGACGATGAATGGCTTGAGGCAATAACCGTTCAGGCTTCGCTTCTCGGTCACACTTCGAATCTTTACTACACAAAGCCCTGCGCAGACCTTGCCGAAATGCTCTGCGAAAGAACGGGAATGAAGAAGGTTTTCTTCTCAAACTCGGGTGCGGAAGCAAACGAATGCGCAATCAAAACGGCAAGACTCTGGGCACTCAAAAATAAGGGCGAGGGCAATTCAACGATAATCACACTCAAAAACAGCTTCCACGGCAGAACGATAACAACCCTTGCCGCAACGGGTCAGGATAATTTCCACACCGATTTCGGACCTTTCACCGAGGGATTTGTTTATGCGGAGGCTAACAATCTCGACTCCGTAAAGGAGCTTGCGGAAAACAACGGCTGCGCGGCAATCATGATGGAAACCGTTCAGGGCGAAGGCGGCGTTCTTCCTCTGACGGAAGAATTCGTTATGGGCGTTTGTGAAATCGCAAAAGAAAAGAATATGCTTGTTATCATCGACGAGGTTCAGACGGGTAACGGAAGAACGGGCAAGCTTTACAGCTATATGAACTACGGCATCACACCCGATATCGTTTCGACCGCAAAGGGTCTTGCAGGCGGTCTTCCCCTCGGCTGCACAATGCTCGGCGAAAAGGTTCAGGATGTTCTCACCGCAGGCTCACACGGTTCAACCTTCGGCGGCAATCCCATCTGCTGTGCAGGTGCGATAAGCATTCTTTCGAGAATAACCGACGAGCTTCTTGACGAGGTTAACGAAAAGAGCGAATATATCATTTCAAGACTTTCACAGTGCAAAAATGTCAAGAGCGTCAGCGGCAAAGGTCTTATGCTCGGCATTGAATGCGATAAGCCTGCAAAGGCCGTTATTGCATCCGCAATGGAAAAGGGAGTTCTTGTTCTGAGCGCAAAAACGAAGGTACGCCTTCTTCCCCCTCTGAACATCCCCTTCTGTCTTCTCGAAATGGCAATTGATAAGCTCATTGAAGCTATCGAAGAATAAATTTTATTGGAGGTATCCCTATGCAAAACATCAAAAAGTATATCGCAGAATTCATCGGCACCTTCGTTCTTGTTCTCTTTGCCTGCGGTACAGCCGCAGTGGTAGGCTGCTCTGCAGAAAACGGAACAGGCTATCTTCTCACAGCTCTTGCTTTCGGTCTTGTTATCGTTGCAATGGCATATTCAATCGGCAATGTTTCGGGCTGCCACATCAACCCTGCAGTTTCAATCGCAATGCTCGTCAGCGGCAAGCTCTCAATTGTTGATTTCATCGGCTACATAATCGCTCAGTTCGCAGGCGCAACAGCAGGCGCAGCAGTTCTTATGGCACTTGTAGGAAAAGAAAGCGGTCTCGGCGCAAACGCTCTTTATAACGACAGCATCGGTCTTTCAATCCTTGTTGAAATCATTCTCACCTTCGTTTTCGTTATCGCAATTCTCGGCGTTACATCAAAGATTGAGAATTCATCCGTTGCAGGCATCGTAATCGGTCTTACACTCACTCTTGTTCACATTCTCGGAATTTCCTTCACAGGCACTTCCGTTAACCCTGCAAGAAGCTTCGGTCCTGCTATCCTTCTCGGCGGCGACGCTCTTTCATGCGTATGGGTATTCATCGTTGCTCCCCTTGTCGGCGGTGTTCTTGCAGCACTCGTTTACAAGTTCCTTGCATCGGAAAAGAAATAATCTGAAAGATAAAAATACGGGGCTGTACTTATGCGGTACAGTCCCGTGTTTTTTATATGATGGGTATCTCCGTCATGCGAAGCTTTGCACAGCCGTAGGGATAAAGCAGAATTTCTTCCGCTTCGCTTATCGCTTCCCTCGATTCGGGAATTTTTGCGCAGACGGTGTCATAGCCGTCTTCATATCCCCAATTTATTTTTTTGACGGTTGCTTTTACCGTAACGGGCGGATTTTCCGATGAGAACGGAATTTCACACACTTCAGCCCGCTGAATTTCAAGGCTTTCCGAACAATAGGCATAATTCCAGTCCGAAACGGGAATAAGCTCATAATCGCAATAGGGAAATTTTCTCTCAACGCCGTCACGCTCATATTCGAGCATATTCTTTTCAAACTTAACGGGTACGGAGAAAACAAGCGAGCCGCATTTAACGGTGTTGAGGTCATGGGGTCGCTTTTCAAAATAAGCAACGGTGTCAAATGCGATAAATATTTCTTTTTCTTCGCCTGCACCTATATCAAACGAAAGCATATCTCCGCTTGCTTTTTCACCGTTGACAATAAGATTTTCGGCAAATGACGGAATGCGGATTCTGAATGTGAAGGCTTTTTCCGCTTTCACAGTATATTTAAAGCTGTTTTTAAAGGGATATTCTGTTTCGATTTTTATTTTTTTATCACCCGTGTCAAGCTCACTCGGAACGGGAACGGCATTGATAACCTCATCGCCGCTGTGCATGAATACGGAAAGCGCAAATTTCGGCCACGCCTGATTGAAGTTTGCGGTGCAGCAGCCGTAATTCGGCTCAAGACCGAAAAGGTGAGATTCCTGCCAGTTGGTTCTGAAAATCGGCTTGCCGGGGAATTTTATGCAGGCAATCTGATTGCTCATCTGGTCATACTGATGGGTCCACATATCGTCGCTTATCGTTGCGGGAAGTGCGTTGAAGGCAAGAACTTCAAGCCTTTCCGCCCATTTTTTGTCGCCCGTGAAGGCATAAAGAATTTCATAGGAATACATCTGCTCCGCAACGGCACAAAGCTCCGTTCCCTGAATGGGACTCAGACCCGAAAGGCATTCGTCGCCCGTGAAAAGTCCGACGGGAGTGCCGTTATATTCTTTGAGGATTTCATGGAGCTTTTCGGCGTTATCGGTATATTCCTCGCCGAGAATTCCGCATGAAACAGCCTCGCTTTTGAGCATCATGCCGATGTTGACGATATGGGTATCGAATCTCCAACGGTTGAGAGGCCTTTCCCACAGTGGAGTTACCTCATTATAGTCCATACCCTGCTCTCTGAGAATTTTTGCAAGGTCCTTGAGCCAATCTTCACCGCATCTTTCATAAATAAAATTTATTGCAATGAAGCCTTCAAACCATCTTGCATTGCCCCAGTCAAAGAGCTTTATCTCGCCTGATTTGAGCAAATCATAATAGTTTCTGAGCGTTCTGTATATAACATCGGGAATTCTTTCGTCATTTGAGCATTGATAATATACCGTCAGCGTTTTTGTTATAAGCTGAACTGCCCATGTATCATATCGGCTTCTTTCCTCATCCTTGCACGGACAAATCCAGCCGTCGGGCTTCTGAAAAGAGATAATCGCATCGATATATTTCTTTGCTCTCGCAATCATATCCTCATTTTCGAGAAGATACGCAAGGGGAATGAAGCCGTCGAGCCAATAGGGCACTCTTTCCCAACCTTCCTTATCTCCGCCTATCCATGCGCTGTTTTTTACATCGTTCCAGATTTTGTCAAGATTTCCGCTGAGTCCCTCCGCCTGAATTTCAAGCTGTTTTTTCAGCCATCCGAGGGGCTTTATTTCATTTGAACTGTAAAAATTCCACTTATTCATGTTTTCACCTCATTCTGAATATCATCGGCATCTCTATGGTTGATAATGCAAAATCGAGTCCTTTTGAAACAAACGGTATTTTTTCGCTTGTTTTTCTGTAGAAATCGCTCTGCTGAGCATTCTTTGCTATGAATTCCTTGAAATCGGGCGTGCCTTTCATGGTCATTTTCATTGTGCCGTCCGAAATCTCAAAGGTAATTCTCTGCGTTGCAAGGGTGTTGAGGGGTTTCACAACCGCATGAACAGCATTCTTTCTCGCATAGGCATATGCCCACACCGTGTAGGGATAACCTTTTATCGAGCAATGAGTCAAACGGGGTTTGCCGTCAATACCGCAGTCAACGGTAACTCTGTCTTCTTCCTCAAACCAGCTTATGTGAAGCACCTTTTCGTCGAGTTCGAATGATACGCAGTCGAGATTTTTATACGGTCTTTTTGCAAAGCTTGATGTGAGTGAACGGGGAATGAGGCTTGCAGGAAACATAAACTTTGCAAGTGCATCCGATGCGCTCGTCATATAAAAAGTCTTGCCCGTGGGAATCGGAGGCAGAGGACCGCAATCGGGGATTTTTTCGCCTCTGTTTTCAAGATAATTGCGGAGCATTTCATCCGATTCGGCGGTTGACTCCTCCTCAAACGCAAGGGGAAGAAAGTTTTTGACGAGCTGATTATGCATATCATCGCCGACAACGCTGTTAAGGCTTCCGATAACCGCATCGTATTTCGGAATATATGTAATCTGCTGACCGAACATTCCGTTCATGCTGAAAGTATCGCCGTCAATCCAGAAAAGATAGCCGTAGCCGTCTTCATTTTCTCTGCCGGGCAATTCAACCTGTCTTTTGGTTGCCTCTTTTGTCCACCATCCGGGGATAATCTGCTTTCCGTTATACATACCGCCGTCGGCATAGCAACGGCAGATTCTGACAAGGTCACGCAGAGTAAGATATGCGCCCGTGCCGCCTATACATTCGCCGATTGAGTTCGTTTCCCATGCAGGAGGATTTATTCCGAGGGGTTCAAACAAACGGGGCGTCAGATAATCAACAAGGCTCATGCCCGAGGTTTTCTGAATAACAGCCGCAACCATATGCGCATCGTTGTTGCTGTATAAAAAACCTTTTTCTTTTCTGAACGGAGCTTTCATGAACATTTCGGCATAGTTGCCCGTCATATCCTGCAGAAAAGAAAATTCCTTGTTGCTCTGCATGGTGAGAACGCTTCTGACGGTCACATTCTCCCATTCGGCACTTTCGCAATGCTCATATTCGGGAAAAACGGACAGAATTTTCGTATCAAGCGAGAAAAGACCTTCTTCAATCGCAAAGCCTGCCGCCGTTGCAACGATTGATTTGGTTACAGAAAAAAGAGTGTGCGGCATATCGGCGGAATACGGATAAGCATATTCCTCAAAGAGAATTTCACCGCCCTGCTCAATGAGCAGACCGTGATTTTCAATGCCGTATTTTTCGAGTTCCGTATAAAAATTATAAATTCGATTTGTTGAAAGCTTGGTTTTTGTTTTCATATTCTCACTCCCTATACGGTAATTATAACATTTTATGCCGAATAAACAAGAGCAAAAAGAAAAATCCCTGCTCTCAAATGAGAACAGGGATTAAACACTGATTAAATTACTTCATTGCCTCTTCAACTGCAACTGCGCAAGCAACGGTCATGCCAACCATGGGGTTGTTACCTGCAAAATTTTTCTGACAAAGCAATTAATTTGTTTTCAGCAAACTCTC
This sequence comes from Acutalibacteraceae bacterium, assembly GCA_045601745.1. Classification (GTDB taxonomy): domain Bacteria; phylum Bacillota; class Clostridia; order Oscillospirales; family Acutalibacteraceae; genus CAG-177. The sequence goes on along the minus strand of JAZSAH010000112.1, from coordinate 2,721 downwards.
CTGCTTTGTTTAACTTTGTAACAACAAACAATTTTTGTCTGATTATTTCAAGCAATACACAAACAATATATATCGCCGGAACAATCATTAACATATAAACCCAAAGAAATGGATCATCTGCATATTTTTCAGGACAAATCCATCCCCACAACAAATTCTTAAGATTCGAATTATCGTGAATAAGATACACTCCAAAAGTAAGAGGGGATAAATATACAAGAGCTTTACTTATATATTTCCCTTTTATATTCACAGTCTTGAATGCAAGGAATATGAAAATTGAAGACAAGAATACAGGAACAGAACACAGAGAACGGATATTGTAAGGATCAATAAAACTTGCTCCTGTTTTTTCAATCAGAAACATATATCCGTAGTATGCGAATGCCGTAACAAAAGATAAAAGAATCGCACCGACTCCAAAATATATTTTTTTAGGTGTTTTAGTTACATAAAGTCTTATATATGCAGCTACTATGTATAAATAAACAAACCAAGTCAAAGATTTGCCCCCACAGACATAGAACGGATCTTTTGAAAAAAGAACCGAATCCAAAAATGAGAACAAAACAAAACCTACAACAACTGAAATCAAATGAACTTTCCGGCTGATATTTTTGATCACAACATTTATCAATGGGGATACTATATATAATACTGTGTAGCAAGAAAAGAACCAATAAGCTTTTGAATAAACAGGTGTTATTGCATAATAAAGGTTTTTTAAAGAAAATTCAACTAATCCCAAACCCATTAAAATCAAATACATCACAACGGAATAAAAGAACACCTGAAGCCATAAATCAATAACTTTTCGTATTTTAAAACTGGAATTAATTAAAAAATATCCGCTAAGCAGAACGAAAAGATTATCAGCTGTATAACAAAGCCCTTGAACAAAACCATAAACATATCCGTTTACCGAATACATATCAAGAACATCATTAAGTTGACTGTTATTAATAAAGTGAAGAATTATAACCATAAAAATTGAAACAATTCTCAAAAGTTCAAAGTTTACTGCTCGCTCTTTTTTTAATACGCCCACACTTACTCTCCTTAAATATTATTTGGGTATTTATACAATCATGGAAAAAAGTCAATCTGCTATAACAAGTTAACCGCGGAGTTAATTAAGTCGCCAAAATGATGTCAAACAAAAATCCCGTTTCTCTTGTTACAGAGTTACGGGATTTTTATTCAAATCAATTATTTCATTGCTTCTTCAACAGCAACTGCGCAAGCAACTGTCATACCAACCATGGGGTTGTTACCTGCACCGATGAGACCCATCATTTCAACGTGTGCGGGAACTGATGATGAACCTGCAAACTGTGCGTCTGAGTGCATTCTGCCCATTGTGTCTGTCATGCCGTAGGAAGCAGGACCTGCTGCCATGTTGTCGGGATGAAGTGTACGGCCTGTGCCGCCGCCCGATGCAACTGAGAAATAGTTAACACCGTTTTCGTTGCACCACTTCTTATATGTGCCTGCAACGGGATGCTGGAATCTTGTGGGGTTGGTTGAGTTACCTGTGATGGAAACGCCAACATTTACAAGCTTCATGATAGCAACGCCTTCGGGAACGTTGTCTGCACCGTAGCACTTAACCTTTGCTCTGTCGCCTGTTGAATATGCTTTTTCTTCAACAACAGTAACAGTTTCAGCATAGGGATCGAATTCTGTCTTGCAGTAGGTGAAGCCGTTGATTCTTGAAATGATCATAGCTGCATCCTTGCCGAGACCGTTAAGGATAACACGGAGGGGCTTAACTCTTACCTTGTTAGCGTTGAGAGCGATTTTGATAGCGCCTTCAGCAGCAGCGAATGATTCGTGACCTGCGAGGAAGCAGAAGCATTCTGTTTCTTCGGAGAGGAGCATCTTGCCGAGGTTACCGTGGCCGATACCAACCTTTCTGTTGTCGGCAACTGAACCGGGGATGCAGAATGACTGGAGACCGATACCGATAGCTGCAGCAGCGTCAGCAGCCTTTGTGCAGCCTGTCTTGATAGCGATAGCGCAGCCTACTGTGTAAGCCCAGACAGCGTTTTCAAAGCAGATGGGCTGAGTTTCTCTTACGATTTTGTCGCAATCGACACCCTTTGCAAGAGTGATTTCCTTGCATTCTTCGATTGAAGAAATGCCGTATTCTTTAAGACATGCATTGATCTGGTCAATACGTCTTTCGTAGCTTTCAAATAATGCCATTATATTTTCCTCCTCCTGCAATTATTCTTTTCTGGGATCGATGTACTTAGCGGCATCTGCGAATCTGCCGTAAGTGCCGATTGCCTTATTGTATGCATCATTGGGAGTGTCGCCCTTCTTGATGAAGTCGGTCATCTTGCCGAGTGAAACGAATTCGTAACCGATAACCTGATTGTCTTCGTCAAGAGCAAGTCTTGTAACATAGCCTTCAGCCATTTCAAGATAACGAACGCCCTTAACCTTTGTGCCGTACATTGTACCAACCTGTGAGCGGAGACCCTTACCGAGGTCTTCAAGGCCTGCACCGACTGAAAGACCGTCATCCGAGAAAGCGGACTGTGAACGTCCGTAAACAATCTGGAGGAAGAGCTCTCTCATAGCTGTGTTGATAGCATCACAAACAAGGTCTGTGTTGAGAGCTTCGAGGATTGTTTTGCCGGGGAGAATTTCAGCAGCCATAGCAGCTGAATGAGTCATACCGGAGCAACCGATTGTTTCAACAAGAGCTTCTTC
>JAZSAH010000111.1:0-23987 GCA_045601745.1 Acutalibacteraceae bacterium | reverse complement strand
ATAAAAAGGTTGCCAAGATTGCAGCGATTTTCCCTGCGGCAATAACCTTCCTTATCACCTGCGGCTCGGTAATTATCTGGTTTGTCGGCGGTAACATGGTTATCAACACTCCCGATAAGCTTTCTCTCGGTGTTCTTGTTTCGTTTATTTCTTATACCAGTATGTTTTATAATCCCGTAAACTTTTTCGCGAATTTAAGCGACTCATATCAGAATGCTCTCGCTTCAACAGAAAAGGTTATGGATATTATCAATGCTGAACCCGAACACGATTTCGGAAAAGGCTCCGAAATGGGAGTTATGCAGGGCAAGATTGAGTTCAGAAATGTCAATTTTTCCTTTGATCGTTCAAAGAAGGTTCTCAATGATATTAATTTTGTTATCGAACCGGGCGATGTTGTCGGTATAGTCGGCACAACCGGCTCGGGTAAATCAACACTCATAAATCTGCTCATGCGTTTCTATGATGATTATGAAGGCGAAATTTTGGTTGACGGCGTTAATATCCGTGATATCGATATGTCGTATTACCGTTCTCAGATAGGCTATGTTCAGCAGGAACCCATGATGTTCCGTGATACCATTTTCAATAATATTGCTTATTCCGTTCCCGGTGCACATCCCGAGCAGGTAATCAATGCTGCCGATATAGCGAATGCTCACGGCTTTATTTCACGCCTTCCCGATGCATATGATACAATGCTCGGCGAAAGAGGCGTGGGTCTTTCGGGCGGTGAAAAACAGCGTCTTTCAATTGCAAGAGCTGTTCTCAAGAATCCCGGTGTTCTTATTTTCGACGAAGCAACATCCGCTGTTGACTCCGAAACGGAAAAGCTCATTCAGGATGCTATCAACCGCCTTATCCGCGGCAGAACAACTCTTATGATTGCCCACCGTCTTTCAACTCTCCGAAAGGCAAACAAAATCATTGTTGTCGATAAGGGAAATATCATTGAATTCGGTTCACCCGAGGAGCTTATGGAGCTCAAGGGTAAATATTATAAGCTCATTCAGATTCAGTCGATGAGTGAGCAGGTTGCGGCTGAAAAGGCTGCGGAAAATTTTGAATAAGGAGGGCTTCATATGTCAAGAAATTTTATAGACGGAAATGAAATACGCATAACCGTAAAAGACAAGATTTTCTGCGATGTGGAGTTCTTCACGGGCGAAAAATTTGAAAATCTCGAGCCTCGCCGGCTTTTCCCCGTCAGCGGTCTTTCGGGATATATAACTTTCCTCGATGAAAACGGCGATGAACAGTTTATAGTCCGTAAGCTTGATAACATGGAACCCTCGCAGAAAGAACTGCTTCTCGGCTGTCTTGAGGAATATTACAGAATTCCCAAGATAACAAGACTCATCAGCCGAAGCGAAAAGCATAAAATCTGGCTCTGGAATGTTGAAACCGACAGAGGTAATTATACCTTTGAAATCATCAACCATATCCAGTCCATGAAGATGTTCTACGATAAGAGAATTCTCATCAAAGACGGCAACGATAACCGTTATGAAATCCCCAATATCTATGAACTCGACAAACGCAGTCAGAAGCTTATACTTCCCGATATGTAATGAGAAAGGAAATGATGAAATGAAACTTATTCTTGCAATTGTAAATAATGACGACAGTGCGGTCGTATCCGCAACTCTTACCAAAGAAAACTACAGCGTGACAAAGCTCTCAACAACGGGCGGCTTCCTCATGATAGGCAACACAACCCTCCTCATCGGTGCGGAGGATGATAGGGTTGCAAGAGCAAAGGAAATTATCCGTGAATATTCAATGACAAGAAACAAAGTTGCCAGAACAACAAATTCTCTCGGCAGAGGACTTCAGAATAACAGCCTTGAAGAAGAAGTTACCGTCGGCGGTGCAACGGTATTTGTTCTTGACGTAGAAAGCATGGATAAATATTAATAAAGGAGACAAAAAATGAAAAAAATAATCAGCATATTTCTTGCAATAATATTCATGTTCTCGCTTTGCATATGTGCAAATGCGGATAACAACGAGCTTAAATTCGGCTCGGACGGCAAATTCACAATTCTTCAGATAAGTGACCCTCAGGATGACCATAATCCTGCATATGATCTCGTGAATTTTATTAAAATTTCCATTGACGAAACCAATCCCGACCTCATTATTTTCTCGGGTGATATCGTTGAAGACAGCCGTGGAGGCGATATAACAAGCGATGCGGAGCCTTTCAGAGAGGGCGTTGAGGTTGACGGTGACTATGAACAGACTCTTGCAAATGTCACCGCAACCTGCGAAGCAGTTTTCAGCTACGCAGAGGAAAAGGGAATACCTTTTGCCGTTGCTCAGGGAAACAACGATTATCAGAGTGGTGTCACAAACGAAGACTGGCTCAAAATATATAACAGCTATAAAAACAGCCTCACCGTTGACGAAAGCAAAGATAAGGACGGAAGAATCGATTTTAATCTTGAAATCAAATCAAGCGACGGAAACGAAACCGTTTTCAATGTCTGGGCGTTTGATAACGGCGGCGGCGGAATCACCGAAGAACAGCTTGCGTGGTATAAATCCGAAAGTGCGGCTCTGAAAGAAGCAAACGGCGGCAAACCCGTGCCTTCATTCCTTTTCCAGCATGTTCCCGTTGACGATATGGGCAATCTTTTTGAAGAATGCAATTTCTGGGACGAGGGTGCAAGCGCAGGTGATGACGGCAAATATTACCGTCTTAATCAGGAAATTGCAAACGGATATCATGCAGGTGCAATGATTCCCGGTTCAACAAGTGAACAGTTCAAGGCATGGAAAGAGTGCGGCGATGTTCTCGGTGCATATTTCGGTCATTGGCATACCGAGGGATATACGGGAACATGGGACGGAATCGAACTCGGCTTCACCTACGGCTGTGAATTTACAAAGCCCGGACCTTACGGCGTAAGAGTTTTCACCCTTTATGAAGATGATATAAAGAACTACGATAACGAGCTTTATACTTATGAAGGCAGCGTCAGAACAAAAAATGCCCGTCTTGAGCTGCAGGTTGACAAACCCTACACCGAGTATAACAATATTATCGAAGAAATATTCGGTGCAATAAAGAATGTGTTTATTCTTATCAAAACCGAAATAGTAAGTTCATTTGCTTAATTTTGTTGACATTCTTTGATTTTTTGATATAATATATAAGGTTAGTTTAAATATTTTTATTTTTTTCAGGAGTGATAAAAAATGGCATTAGTAACAACCAAGAAAATGTTTGAAGACGCATATAAGGGCGGCTACGCTGTCGGCGCATTCAACGTAAACAACATGGAAATCATTCAGGGTATCGTTGAAGCAGGTAAGGCCCTCAACGCTCCCCTCATTCTCCAGGTTTCCAAGGGCGCAAGAGCTTATGCAAACCACACCTATCTTGTAAAGCTCGTTGAAGCAGCTGTTGAAACAACAGGTCTTCCCATCGCTCTTCACCTTGACCACGGCCCCGATTTTGAAACCTGCAAGGCTTGCATCGACGGCGGCTTCACATCAGTTATGATCGACGGTTCACATCTTCCCTATGAAGAAAACGTTGCTCTCACAAAGAAGGTTGTTGATTACGCACACGCACACGGCGTTGTTGTTGAAGGTGAACTCGGTCAGCTCGCAGGCATCGAAGATGATGTTAACGTTTCCGCTGAAGACGCTTCATATACAAACCCTGCTGAAGTTATCGATTTCGTAACAAGAACAGGCGTTGACTCACTTGCAATTGCTATCGGCACAAGCCACGGCGCATTCAAGTTCAAGCCCGGTCAGGATCCCAAAATCCGTATCGACATCCTTGAAGAAATCGAAAAGAAGCTTCCCGGTTTCCCCATCGTTCTTCACGGTGCATCATCGGTTGTTCCTGAATTTGTTGACCAGATTAATGAATTCGGCGGCAAGATGGAAAATGCTATCGGTATCCCCGAAAGCGAACTCCGCAAGGCTGCAGAACACGCAGTTTGCAAGATCAACATCGACTCCGACCTTCGTCTTGCAATGACAGCAGCTATCAGGAAGTATATGGCAGAGAATCCCGGTCACTTCGACCCCAGACAGTATCTTGCTCCCGCACGTACTGCTATCCAGGGCATGGTTGAGCATAAGATCAAGAACGTTCTCGGCTGCGACAACAAAGCATAAGGTTTGAGACTGTCTCACTAAGCGAAAAACAAAAGAAACTGAATAATATTAAAGTGGCTTGCATAGGTGATTAACCTTTGCAAACCACTTTTTGTTTTGTAATTTAAAAATTTGTTTGTGTTTCTTTTTTGCCGTTTTTTCCGACTCGACGTATCATATATACGCCTGTCATCGAAAAAAACAGCTTTTTCATCTTATTGAGACAGTCTTTGATCATAAAAAAAGACAGCAGTCCGAAAACTGCTGTCTGTAATTTCTTAGATAATACCCTGAGCCATCATAGCGTCTGCAACCTTGATGAAGCCTGCGATGTTTGCGCCTGCAACGAGGTCATAGCCGAGACCGTACTGCTCTGATGCTGCAGCTGAATTGTCATGGATATTCTTCATGATCTGCTTGAGCTTTGCATCAACTTCTTCTGCTGTCCAGCTGTATCTCATTGAGTTCTGGCTCATTTCAAGAGCTGAAACAGCAACGCCGCCTGCGTTAACTGCCTTTGAAGGAGCAACAGCTTTGCAGTTTGCCTTAAGATAAGCAAGAGCATCGTTTGTTGTGGGCATATTTGCAACTTCAATGTAGTAGGGAACGCCGTTTGCAACAAGCTTTTCAGCCTGCTCCATGTTGATTTCGTTCTGAGTTGCGCAGGGCATTGCAACGTCAACCTTAACGCCCCAGGGCTTTTCGCCGGGGAAGAACTTTGCGCCGAATTTGTCTGCGTAATCCTGAACCTTATCTCTGCCCGATGCACGCATTTCGAGCATATAGTCAATCTTTTCGGGTGTGTTGATGCCGTCTGCATCATAAACATAACCGTCGGGACCCGAAATTGTAACAACCTTACCGCCGAGTTCCGTAATCTTCTTTACTGCACCCCATGCAACATTGCCGAAGCCTGAGATTGCGAAGGTCTTACCCTTGATTTCTTCACCGAAATGCTTGAGCATTTCAACTGCGTAATATGTTGCGCCGAAACCTGTTGCTTCGGGTCTGATAAGTGAACCGCCGTAGGGGATGCCCTTACCGGTGAGAACGCCGTTTTCGAATGCACCCTTGATGCGTCTGTACTGACCGTAAAGGTAACCGATTTCTCTGCCGCCAACACCGATGTCACCTGCGGGTACGTCAACGTCGGGACCGATGTGTCTGTAAAGCTCTGTCATGAAAGCCTGGCAGAAACGGAGAATTTCAGCATCGCTCTTGCCTCTGGGGTCGAAGTCGGAGCCGCCCTTTGCGCCGCCGATGGGAAGACCTGTAAGGCTGTTTTTGAAGGTCTGCTCAAAGCCGAGGAACTTCATGATGCCGCTGTATACCGAGGGATGGAAACGAAGACCGCCCTTGTAAGGACCGATAGCTCCGTTGAACTGAACTCTGTAGCCTGTGTTAACATTAACGTTGCCGTTGTCGTCAACCCATGTAACTCTGAAAGTAATCTGTCTTTCGGGCTCTGCCATTCTTTCAAGCAAAGCGTTTGCTTCGTATTCGGGATGCTGTTCGATAACGGGAGCGATTGATTCAAAAACCTCTGTTACGGTCTGAACAAATTCAGGTTCGCTCGCATGCTTTTTTGCCACCTGCTCGATGACTCTTTCTACATAACTCAAAAGAAACACTCCTTCTGTAACTGCCGCAATATATGACAGCCTTCTATAAACTTAATTAAAAAACAGAATAAACTGCTTGCATATTATAATATACCTAACGGAGCTGAAATGCAACAAAAAATATTGCAACTTTCATAAGTTTGTTAAAAAAACCGAAAAAAGAGGGAGTATATACCCGTTTTTTGCAACATACAGTCAATTAACTTTCAAAAATCCTGCAAAATGAAAGGCGTATGCAAGCAATAATGCAGAATTATAATGTTTTTATACTTGAATATACACTGATTATTTGTTATACTTAACATAATTGATTGCTGTTCACAAAAGTATAGTCAATGAAAGGCAGGGCTTGATATGTCGGCACCGCTTGCGGACAGACTCCGTCCGAAAAAAATTGAAGATATAATCGGTCAGCCGCACCTTCTCGGTGAGGGCAAGCCTTTGCGTAATATAATTCAGTCGGGTGAATTGCCGAACATGGTGTTTTACGGTCCTCCGGGTGTCGGTAAAACAACCCTTGCAAGTATTATTGCAAAAACAACCGACCGTCATCTTGTCAAGCTCAACGGCACAACTGCAGGCACGGCGGATATAAAAGAGGTTGTTGCAAAGCTTGATACTTTTATTGCACCCAACGGAATTTTGCTTTATCTTGATGAAATCCAGTATTTTAACAAAAAACAGCAGCAGACTTTGCTTGAATATATTGAAAACGGTGCGATAACTCTTATTGCATCAACAACGGAAAATCCCTATTTCTATGTTTACAGCGCAATTCTCAGCCGTTCAACCGTGTTTGAATTTAAGAGTGTAACTCCTTCCGAAGCTGAAAAGGCGGTAAGGCGTGCCTTTGATTTCATGGCAGAGGACAGGGGAGAGGAATACTCGATTGATGACGGCGTTTACAGTCATATCGCAACCGCAAGTGCAGGAGATGTCAGAAAGGCGATAAACAGCGTTGAACTCTGTGTTCTTTCTGCAAATTCCGAAGACGGCAAAAAAATCATCACTCTTGACAGCGCAAAATCTCTCACGCAGAAAAGCGCAATGAGATACGATAAAGACGGTGATGAGCATTACGATATAATTTCCGCATTCCAGAAATCGATGAGAGGTTCTGACCCCGATGCGGCGGTGCATTATCTTGCAAGACTTCTTGAAGCGGGGGATTTGCCCTCGGCGTGCAGAAGACTTCTTGTTTGTGCCTGCGAGGATGTGGGACTTGCTTATCCGCAGATTATTCCGATTGTCAAAGCGGCTGTTGATTCGGCGATGATGCTCGGACTTCCCGAAGCGAGAATACCCCTTGCCGATGCCGTTATACTTGTTGCAACAAGTCCGAAATCCAACAGCGCCTACGGGGCGATAAACTCCGCTATGGCAGATGTTTCCGCAGGCAGAACGGGTCCCGTACCACGTCAGCTTCAGAATATGCATTATGACGGAGAGGATAATCCGAATAAGGGTCAGTTCTATAAATATGCCCATGATTTTCCGGGTCATTGGGTTTATCAGCAGTATCTTCCCGATGCAATAAAGAACAAGAAATACTATGAGTTCGGCGATAACAAAATGGAGCAGGCATCGAAGGAATACTGGTCGAGAATAAAAAAGAAATGAACATCAAATGCAGAAGGCAGCACAAACCGTGCTGCCTTCTGTTCTGTATAGAGGAAAAGTTATCTGTTAAGAAGTTTTGCTCTGATTTTACGGGTTGATTTTGCAAGCTTCTGAGCCGCATTGACAGCCGTAAATCCGATTTTGTCAATGATAAGGTCTGCTTCACCCATGAGCTCCATGTAGTCGTTGCAGAAGCCTCTCTTGAATTTGAAAATGCCGTGCAGGGGGTTATCCTCATCGGGATATCCGCCTCTGAAATCATAGTATTTACAGCCGCTTTCCATCGCCCATTTAATCATTTCCCACTGAACGAGGTGATTGGGCATAACGTTACGGTATTCATTGGAGCTTGCGCCGTAAACATACCATACCTTGTCGCCGCAGAGAACGTCAAGTGCTCCTGCGATTGGTTTTCCCTCGTAATATGCGAGATAAATCCTTGCGTTTTCCCCGAATGCATCCATTATTCTCTTAAAATATGAAACATCCCTTGTCACAAAATTATCTCTTGAACCCGTAACAACCATCAGCTTGTGGAATTCTTCGCAGGCTTCCGCACCCCTGACCTCAACAGTCACGCCTTTTCTTGCGGCAAGACGGATATTGTAGCGTGTTTTGGGATGGAAGGATGCCATGAGTTCATCCTCGGTTTTGCCGCTTATGTCAAGCCTGAAAATATATCTCGACTGAATTGTGTCAAAGCTTGCGCTGTGTTCTTTGAAGGTGAATCCCATGCTTTCGAGCAGAGAAATATACTGTGTGTTTGATGCAAGGGTGTCGGTATCAATTTTGAAAGTGTAAGCCTTGTTTTTTATTCCGTATTCCCTGGCTGCCGTGAGAAGTTCTCTTACGGTTTCCGTATCGTCAAGATTGCATACGGGACCTCTCGGAGCATACATCATCTTAAACGGAGTCATGGGTATCTGACGGAGCAAAACAGAGCATACGCCCTTGATTTCCCCGTTTTCGTTGCGGGCTATGAAGCCTGTCCATTCCCATTCTTTTTTGACATTACCCCATGCAGACGATTGCTGCATATGTCCTTTGGGGTGGCTGCGCAGAAACTTGTCAAACTCCTGCGCATTTTCAATTTTTACAATCTCCATATTTGCTCCTTTCACAGCCCTGCAAGCTGTTTTGCCCTCTCAATCAATACATCCTCATCATTGGGCAGCTTTTCATCCATAACTTCATCAAGAAGTTTTTCAAATATCTTTCCCATAACAGGCGATGGTTTTATTCCTGCATCAGAGAGCTTCCTGCCGTCAACGGCAAGGTCGCTTATTTTAAAGCAGGTTTCCTCATTTTTAATCTCATCAAGGATTTTTCTGCCTGTTTCGTTTTGTCCGAGACTTTCTTCATGAAATTCCGGATTCTGCGCAAGAACATCGGCTTCTCTGATAAGAAACAGCTTTTCAACTGTTTCAAATCCGAGTTTTGCGATATATTTTTTATAGGTTTTTTTGCTTATCTTATCGGGAAGAAAATCGTGGAATTCAACGAGATTACAAACCGTATCTCTGAACTTATTTGATGTTTTCAGCCGTGATAATGCATCAAAAACGATTTTTTTGCTGATTTTACCGTGTGAATAAAAGTGGTCAACGCCGTTTTCATCGGTTGTTTTGCAATGAGGTTTTCCTGAATCGTGGAAAAGCATGGCAAAACGAAGCTCGGGTTCGGGAGTTATCGATTCAACGGCCTTAACTGTATGACCCCATACGTCAAAAATGTGTCTTTCGTGGTTTTGCGTGCAGTTGTTCATCGGTTCAAGCTCGGGTAAGACAAAGAAGATAACATCTCTGTATTCCCGAAGAATATCACCTGCATTTTTACCGCACAGAAGCTTTGAAAGCTCAACGAAAATTCTTTCAACCGAAATATTTTTCAGAAGATGCCTGTTATTATGGATGCTTTCCGCCGTTTCACGGTCAATTTCAAAACCGAGAACGGAAGCAAATCTTAATGCACGCAGTATTCTGAGAGCATCCTCACCGAAGCGTGTGTCGGGATTTCCGACGCATCTGATAATCTTTTTCTTTATATCCTCACATCCGCCGTAAGGGTCAACGAAACCTTTCTGCGGCGAATACGCTATAGCGTTTACCGTGAAATCCCTGCGTGATAAATCATCCTCAACCCTGTCGGTGAAGTCAACTATATCGGGATGTCGGTTATCCGAATAGCCCCGTTCAATACGGAATGTTGTTATTTCAAGCGGAATCCCGTCAATAATAACGGTTACCGTGCCGTGTTTTATTCCTGTTTCAACCGTTCTGAAATTCCTGAAAGCTTCAAGTATTTCGTCGGGAATTGCCGAGGTTGTTATATCCCAGTCGTTGACGGGTATATCCATTATGATATTGCGTACCGCACCCCCTACGATATATGCGGAATAACCGTTTTCGCAGAGAATTTCAATCGCTCTATTGACTTGTGACGGAATATTTATTACCATAATAGCATAACCCAAAAAGGAGAATATTTTATGAACATACAGATTTTCGGAACGAATAAATGCTTTGACACCAAAAAAGCCCAGAGATATTTCAAGGAAAGGGGAATAAAATTTCAGTTCATTGACCTCACGCAGAAAAATCTCAGCAAGGGTGAATACAACAGCGTTAAACAGGCTGTAGGTTCAATGGAAGCGCTGATTGACGAAAAATCAAAAGCGTATGAAAAGCATTTCATCAAGTATCTTGCAAGCAAGGAAGCTGTTGAAGAAAAGCTTCTTGAACATGGCGAGCTTTTTAAAACTCCCATTGTCAGAAACGGTAAGCAGGCAACCGTCGGCTACTGCCCCGAAATCTGGAAAACATGGGATTAATATGCCTCAAATTTCGAAATGGTTGCAAAGCATCTTGATTTGTTTATAACAAGTCTGAAATAACGGACTCTCATTTCATCAAAACGGCAGATTTTTTTGTAGCCGATAGTTGTTCCGTTTCCGACTTTTTTCCATTTGCCCTTTACCATTGCGTAGAGGGTGAATTTTTCTATATGCTGACCTGTTCTGATGTGTTCACCGAGAACTATTTTATCGATGTCGTATTCATCACCGAGGTCGAGAACAAGCTCCGAGCCGTCGGGGTTATCGCCCGAATGCCAGTATTTGTCCGGGTCGTTTTCAAGTGCTGCCTGCCCCGTATGTTTTTTGTCGAGATGACGGTTGTCTGTTATAACCGAACCCTCTGCAAGGTTTTCGTTGAAGTCGATTTCAAGCTGTGCACCCATAGAAAGAAGGGTTTCCATATCCTTTTCGTGGATTTTTCCTTCGGGTGTGGGCGGAACATTGAGAAGAAAGTTTGCGTTTGAACCGACAGAGTTATAATAGATTTCCATCAGCTTTGAAAGGGGTTTAACGGAATAATCCTCCTCGGGATGATAGAACCAGCCTTTTCTTATGGAAACATCAACCTCTGCAGGGTACCATATAAGCTTATTGCATTTTTTTATCTGCTTCCTGCTGCCCAAATCAAGGGCGGTGGGATTAATTTTTTTAGGCGGCTTTGAAACATCCTTCTGACTCTGTGCTGCAATGATTTCATGGTTCGAATGCCAATAAGGAACAACACTCCATTCGCTTGCACGGCATACACCTGCCTCATTTCCGCACCAACGGACATCGGGACCCGTGATATTGATTGTTGCATCGGGCTGAAGCTCACGGATTAATTTGTAGTAGCTTTCCCAGTCATACTGCTGGACTTTGCCGTTTGGACCTTCACCGCAGGCACCGTCAAACCAAACGCAGAAAAGGTCTCCGTAGCCCGTAAGAAGTTCACGAAGCTGATTGAGGAAGAAACGGTTATATGCTTCACCCGAGCCGTACGAAGGCTCATGTCTGTCCCAGGGTGAAAGATAAACGCCGAATTTAAGACCGAATTCCTTGCAGGCTTTGGCGCATTCAGCAACAACATCGCCCTTTCCGTCACGCCATTTGCTTGAACGGACACTGTGGTCGGTATATGCGGAGGGCCATAAACAGAAGCCGTCGTGATGCTTGCAGGTGAGAATAACGCCCTTCATTCCTGCAAGCTGGCAGATTTTGACCCACTGGCGGCAGTCAAGCTTTTCGGGGTTGAATAATTCGGGGTCTTCGTTACCGTTGCCCCATTCGGAATTTGTAAAGGTATTTATTCCGAAATGAAAAAATGCATAAAATTCGAGTTCCTGCCACTTGAGCTGACGTTCACTCGGAACGATTGATGCAGCATATTTAACATAATCGGGTGTTTTACTCATTGTGAATCCATCCTTTTCCCGTAGTTGTTTTTTGAAGAAGAAAACTCCAGTATTCCTCGGAAACTTCATTGCTTAAGGCGTAGTTGATAAGACCAATCAGAGCAGGGCTGTCAAGCACGTAGCGGAACATTTCGGGAGGAAGCATACCTCTGTCGGCATAGGCAAGAAGCCTGAATTTAACGGCATCATCGCCGTTGAGATTAAGCTTCTTAATCAGAAGAAAAATATCGGAATCATCGGGAGGAGAGTTGTTTTTGCCTTTTTCAATGTTGCTGATATATTGCGCAGTTTTGCTGAGAACTTCCGCAAGCTCACCCTGCGAAAGCTTTGCGTTTTCACGGCATTCTTTGAGCATAACGCCAAACGGGGTGGGTATAAACACAAGACTCCTCCTTCCTGATTTAATATCTGTAAATATAGTATAATCTATTTAGCAGATTGTTGCAATTGTTTTTTACCGGAACAAAGTTTTATTTCGAAAAGATACTGATTTTGTCATGTTTGCAGCGACAATTTCTATCGCAAATCAAATTATTGCAACGGATTACCGGGGATGATCGTTGCCGTGTACTATCGATTGCCACCACATTGCAGATTACTGCTGTTTGCAAGGCATTATCGATTGTCACACGCTGCAGATTGCCGCTGCTTACCATACATAATGTTTGCTGTCAGCTATTGATTGATATCAATAAACAAATTTGTTTATTTAATAATATTCAATAGGATGATAGCACAGAGTGAAAGAAAAGTCAAGGGGTTCAATAATGAGCTTGACTATCTTTAGCGAGTTTTTTATTGATTACAGGCATTTCCCGACCTGTCTACACCGAAGAACAGCTTCAGGAAATGAACCGAAAAAGCAACACAAAAAAATCGACATTGACGGCAAGAAATACACCCGATACGAATGCACTCAACTGCAAAGGCAGATTGAAACAAAAATCCGTAAGCTGAAAGACCGTAAAGAGATTCTGAAAGCGGCGGGTGATGATGTCGGTGTCCGTGAATGCAACCGTAAAATAAGACTGCTGAAAGAGAAATATAACGAGATAACCCAAAAGGCAGGACTTGATGCACATTATGACCGTATGAGTGTGGTGAAATCGGGCAAAACCGTTGACTTTGCTGCGAAAAGTGATATAATAAATACACGAGAGTTTCACACTTCAAATGACCCTCTAAAAGAGGTTTTTGGAAGTGCCGAACAATCAAACCCTAAAGAAATACAAATACTTGAAAAACACCTCAATGATATAGGAGTTACTCTTGTTCGTGAAAAACATGAAAAACTTTCGTATTCTCCCGGACTTTCAATGGGTCAGCCCGGTACTGTTTATATTTCAGAAAACGCAAGCTACGGAGCTTGGTTACATGAAATAAAGCATGCTGATGATGATATGAAAGATGGTTGGCTTGGTATGCGTGTTTTCCAAGACCCGAAAAAATGTATTCAGCGAGAAACCGATGCATATCAGCTTGAAATTGATTTAGCCGAATCTGTTGGCAGAAAAGATATTGTAAAAAGATTGGAGGTGCTTCGTGATAATGAAATCAGTCAATACGAATGATAATATTCAAAACCTTATAAACAAAATGGCTCAAAACGATGGCACCGCTATTTTGATTGGAGCCAAGTCCGATAAGCCTATTCTAAATTTGAATGCTGTTATTTTCGGTACTAAATTCAAGTGCAAATCACAAGACTTTATTGATGTTCTTAAAACGAAGCTTTTTAACTCTGATAAATCTTTCATGGGAACACCCTTAAAAGTTTTTGTTACTGCTGCACTTGATATTCTTGAAGTAAAAAAATATAACGGAAACGATGCTGAAATACGCAAACTTATAAATTCAAATTTTGATTTTGATTAACCATCTGCTGTGTGTAGGTGGTTTTTTCATACCCACAATTCAATAACTAAAGCCGATTTTGACGTTATGCGTTAATCTCGGCTTTTTTATACCCATTTTACCCCTGCCGAGGGTATATCCGGCTTACTTTCAACTGCAGACAGAGCAGTATAAAAATCATGTAGAAAGGAAAACAGCATGAAAGACATTTACACTATTCTCGGTGAAATCGGATTAACCGTTCCCGAGGAAAAGAAATCCGCATTTGATACCGCAGTTCGTGAAAATTATAAGACGGTATCGGAGCATGACAAGAAGAGCGAAAGCAAAAAGGAACGCCGTTTCCGACGTCCCTTCATGAAAAATTATTTTGTTTTGATAATGGGTCTTGCAAGAATGCCGACATCGCGGAATACATATTCATAGCTCCAGCATTCTTCGTTGCTTCTCCACGCATCGGGACCGTGCCATGAATGCTTTGTATCGGTGAGATGAACTGCTCCGAATCCGTTAAAGCGATGACCGAAAAGAGTGATGTCAAGCTTGTGGTTTCCGGCGCCGAGACCGTCAATTTCAAGGTGATAGGGCGGATAAACAATCTTGCCCTTTGTTTCGCCGTCAACGGCAACGGAGATGAGTGCGCCTCTGTATCTTGTTGCTTCAACGGCAATTGAGTCGCCTTCTGCTTCAAGATGATATATGATATTTCCGCCGTAGAAGGGAAGCCCCTGGTTTATGACTGAACCGAATCCGAGTTTTTCGGGAAGTGAGGTTATCACCTTATCTCTGCCCGTAACTTTTACACCGAAATCGCCGAGGAGATAGCACCATTCCGTGTTGGTGCGCTTACCGATGGGAAGGGTGATTTCGAGGATGTTTTCGCCCTTTATGATATCGGTGAGGGGAACGGTTTTTATATCCTTATCAACATACCAACCCGTGATAATGTTTGCAATTTCATTACCGTTGAAAATGATTTTTGCTTTTTCTGCATCTTCAAGAGCAAGCTCTGCGCCTGAACAGTTGATTTCACTTGCAATGTTGAATCTGAGAGTTACATAATGCTCGGTTGTTTCGGGTTCAAGCACCCACGGCTGTGCAACATGACCGCCTCTTTCAACAAATCCGAGCTCTTTCCTGCATACGTTATCAAGACGGAGAATTTCTTCTTCGGGTCTGAATTCACCGCCGTCAAGTGAAAACTCCGCAATGTCAAGGAGATATGCATTTCTTTCCGAAAGAGTATAATCAACGAGTGCAGGCATGGCAACGGCATCAAGCAAATCAATGCTGCCGGGTTCTGAACCTATAAGGTCGGATTTACCTTCGTCGAGTTTAAGGAGAAGGCTGTCATAGTTATAAAGAACTTTTGAAATAACCGTGCATCCGTTGATATATTCGCAGGGAATCTTACGGATATCGCCGCTGATTGTGTCATAGATATAAGGTATGAACTCGCCTTTGATGCTGATTCTGAGATGGCTTTCGCTGATAACATCCTTGTTATATGGCTCACAGCATCTGCTGATAAAGAGCCAACGGCTGTTGCCGTCTTTACGGAGCTGATAAATGAAACCGTCGGAGAGTCTGCCGTTTGCTTCACGGATGGTGACGGTTCTGTTATCGTCAAGAGCGTTGAGAATTTTTTCTTTGTCGAAGGAAATAACGGTTGATTTTTCATAAAGAGCCTTGCCTCTTTCGCTGATAACGCCGTCTTCATAAACGGGAGCGTTGCCTGCAAAAATAAGCTTACCGCCTGCTTCACGGAATTTTTCGAGGCGCTCAAGAGTTGTTGAACGCAGGGTTTCGCAGTCGGGAACGATGATTGCATCATATTCCATTTCACCGACTCTGAGAGGTGCGGATGCATTTTCGCAGAGCATCGGGAAAAGTGATTCGCTGATGTAGTTGAAATCTATGCTGCCTTTCAGAAGCCAGTCGCAAAGGTTTCTGAATTTATCGTCCATATTTTCACGGGCAAGAGCAGTTTTGTCGTTGGGACCCCAATGAAGCCAATAGCTTTCAACTGGATGGATGACGCCGACCTTAACAACAGGCTTGCCTCTTGTCATGGCGGTGTTTACTCTTGCGAAGTGGTCTTCAAGATATGAGAATTCCTCCCACCAGGGTGACTGATAATGGATTGAAGCGGGGTAGTCTCTTTTTGCTTCGCCGCCCATTGCATACCATGAGAGATGGGGCACTCTGATTGTTACGCCGAGACATGCCTGCCAGTCGCCGTGAAGCTTATAGCCTCTGAAATCGTAGTTCCAGCCCGTAACACCGTAAAGCTCGGAAAGCATACCTTCTCTGCCGAACTGATGAACCGCAGACTGTGCCTGCTTTGCGGTTGTGAATTCAAAGCTTGCACAGAGCATATCAATGCCGGGAAGGTCGAAGCCTCTGTATGAACGCATCGCTTCACCGAGTGCAGCAGTCTGACTGTGGAGAGAGGGTTCTTCCATCATATGCCCCGTAAGAGCTATTCCGTTTTCACGGCACCATTCACCGCATACATCGGCAAATGCCTGCGAAAATCTTTCCGAAATATGGTCGTGATAATGATAACGGGTGAGGGAAACCTTTCCGTCGGGAAGCTCCCAGAAAAGCTCGGGAAGGCTTTCAAGAATGTCGTCGCCGTACTGCGCTTTATATGTTTCGGGGATATCGTCTGTCCACGGCAATGCGATATCTTCGTGTGTATCGGTTGAATTGCGGAGGAGAGTTTTGCGTGTGAACTGAGGTTCATCGGTGAAAATTGCGGGAACAACATTGCCGAAATGTTCGCCGATTGATTCTTTGTATCTGTCGTGAGTGACCTCAACAAAACGCTTGACAGCCTTGGGGTTGAGCGTGTCGAGATATGTCTGATTGTTATACCAGGGGGAGGGGGCGTGCACCTTCAGATATGCATACCACTTCGTTCCTTCAGCCTCATCGTTTTCGCCGATTTGTTTGTATGACTTAAGATAACCGTTTTCGTCAAGAACAACATCGTAGCAGGTTATGAGATAACCGTCGCCGTTTCTGCTTCCTTCCGCACGGGAATCTACATATTCGGTTTCGCTTTCGCTGCTGTCGCAGGGAACGGTTGTCATAAGCAGACAGCGTGCACGGTATTCCTTGTCCTTTGTAACAAGACCGCCTGCAGCGCCGGAGGGCCATCTGTCCTCGTCATAAAGCCATGCAAGCATATGCTCTTTGTCTGCTTTTTCGGCACAGCACTTTATAAGTGCCATGAATTCGTCGGAAAGATAGTTTGTGGACATACCTGTTCTCACGTGCATATGGAAGCCGCCGAGACCCATTTTCTTGAAAATGTCAATCTGACGGCAAAGCTCATCCGCTTTGAGGTCGCTGTTCCATGCCCAGAAGGGGGTGCCTCTGTATTCGCAGGTGGGATTTCTGAAAAGTTCGTCTGTCAGTACGGGAGCTGTGTTTTTCTTGTAGAGCATTTTAATCCTCCTTTATTCCGCAGGATGCTTGCAGAGGGGTTTATCCTCGCTTGCGGTGTTCCAGTTTATATAATTGTTTCTTTTTGCATGATACCATTCCATTTCAAACATCTTTGCGCTGTCGTCAACGGGAACGAAAAGCTGATTCCTGACGAAATATGCTTCGCCCTTCATTTCAACCGTTCCGAGATCGGTTTTTGCGAGCTTGCTGCCGACTGTGAAAGTTGCTCTGTGACCGTAAGCCTCAACATAGAGCGTATCGGTTTCTTTTATAACTTTGCCGCCGATGAACTGGATGAGCACTCCGAAGGGTGCATACCATATGCCGTCTTTATATTCCGCATAAAGCTCTCTTGCGATAAGCTCGAGCATCTGACCCTTGAACGCCATTTTAGTCCAGTCATAGGTCGGCGCAAGTGCGTGAGGAGTTATCATATCCTTGTTTTTATCAATTGTAAAAACATCAATTATTCTGCCGTCGTCAAGATATGCCGTTGCGGTGAGAATATTTCCGTCGATTTCAACGAGAGTGTATGAACCAATGCGGATTTCCTGAGGATAGAAGCAGGAATGCCAGATTTTCTGCGCATTTGAATGATAGATATTACCTCCGCCGTTGCCGACGATATAATGAACCGTTCCCTCCGAAGGCTTATCAAAAAGTTCATCGCCTTTTGTGGGATATGTTCTTGCAAATGAATGCTCATGACCTTCAAACAGAATGTCAAGTCTGCCTTCTTCAATCGGTTTTCTCAGCCACGGATAGCCGTCATTGTTCTGCCCCTCGGGCATAACGGGATAAATCGGGAAGTGATATCCGCCGAGTTTCCATGTTTTGCTGCTGTTCTGAAGGTCGTTGTATGCCCAATCCTCAAGAACATCGGGCGCATTGATACCCATAACAAGAAAATGAGCGTTGCCATAGTCAAACGAATAGTTTTCGCCCTTGTATCCTTCAGGACCGTTGTCGGGGTAAGCAGGTGCAAACTGGAAATCGAAAAAGTCGGCGTGTTCAAGATAGAACTTGCCTGTAGGTTCGGGGAAATATGTAAGATAACCTCTGTTATCATGATTTCCCGTTGTCATCATATAGGGCATACTTTCTATAATGCCCTTAAGACCCTCAAACATTCCGTTCCATTGAAGCTCATTCTGACCGTTGTCGCAGTTGTCGCCTGCGGTGAAAATAAATCTGCATCCGGGATGTCTTTCAAGCGCTCTTTTGAGCATATTTCCCACCATCGAATAATCGGGAAGATGGCAGGGGTCACCCTTCTGATGGTCGGTGATAACAATAAAGCTGAATTTATCAAGGTTTTCAGGTTCGGTTTCAAATGAAAACTCTTCGCTTCTGCTTTCGTCTGAACCGACGGTATAAACATATTTTGTGCCTGCTTCAAGCCCACTGAGTCTTACGGAATAATAATTGCTGATATCAATATCGGTTTCTTTTGTTTCGAAAACCGCATCTTTTTTCAGCCAATTATTATCGCTTTCTTTTCTGTAAAGAATATATCCCTGACTGACATCGGTGCTTGTTCTCCAGATAACCGACATTTCGCTTTTTGCATCTCCGCAAAAGGCGAGCATGATATGGTCTGGTGAAGGGGCAGAACCTCTTTCGGGCTTATAAAAATTACCGTTTGAATCATACATAAATCTTAATATCTCCTGATTAAAGCGTTAAAATCATTTTAGTGCTTTAATTTGTGTTTGTCAATAATAAACAAATATTATTTTAATAATTATAAAAAACTATTGATTTTTTTGTTTACTTTAAGTATAATCTAATCTGTGATATTATTATCGGGGGTTTTATTTATGAAAAAAATCACAAAATTAACAGGCATAATACTTTCGCTTCTGATTGTATTGTCATGCATATCCGTATCTTTTGTAACGGCGGCGGATGATGTTTTCACATTCAACACCGCTTCAGCCTATGCAATCCTTATAAAATGCCGGACTTCGGCTTCGGGTAAGGTTGAAATTCCTTCAACATATTCAGGAAAAGCAGTTAAGGAAATCGGAAACAATGCATTTGCAAACTGCGCAAACATAACGGAAATAGTTATTCCTTCAAGCGTTCAGAAAGTCGGAAGCGGTGCTTTCCAGAGCTGTCTTTCGCTTGAAAAATTATCTTTTGAGGGTGCAGCCTGCGAAATCGCAAAGTCTGCTTTTCTCCATTGCAGCGCACTCAAAAGCATAGTTCTTCCCTCACAGCTCAAATCCATTCCCGACGAAGCTTTCAACGACTGCACTTCTCTCGCTTCAATAAGCATCCCGTCAACTGTTGAGCTTATCGGCACGGAAGCTTTTAAAATGTGCACAAAGCTCACTCGCATTGATATTCCCGCAAGTGTTAAGACCATAAGGAAAAATGCGTTTATCGGCTGCGGTGCCGTCACGGCATTTGAGGTTGACCCTGCAAATTCCGTATACAGCGATGTCAACGGCGTTCTTTACGGTCCGTTTGAAAGTCCGTATGACCCGAAGGTTTCTTCGGCAAATACGGCTAAAACGCTCATTCAGTATCCCGGCGGATTATCCGCAGCATCATTCAGCGTTCCTTCCGATGTCATAATCATTGCCGATTATGCCTTCGGTGAAAACGAAAAGCTTACCGGGATTACTCTCCCCGGCGGACTCAAAAGAATTGAAGCATATGCTTTCTATATGTGCAAAAATCTTTCCGATATAACTATTCCCTCGGGCGTTACCTTCATCGGCTCGCAGGCATTCGGTAGATGCGGTTCACTCAAAAACATAACTGTTCCCGCTTCCGTAACAAGCTTTGAAAGTGCATTCTATGATTCGGGACTTGAAAATGCAGTTATCGAAAACGGTGTTAAGACAATCAGTGTCAGAGCGTTTGAAAAATGCTCCGGGCTTAAAAGCGTAACAATTCCCGACAGCGTTGAAACTATCGGTTCGGGTGCTTTCTACAACTGCACATCACTCGGCGAAACAGAAATTCCTTCAAGCGTGTCTTTAATCGGAACAAGTGCATTCGACGGCTGCACATCTCTTTCAATCATTGCAGAAGAAGGCTCTGCGGCATATGAATACGCTGAGGAAAACGGTATCGCCGTTTCTCAAAAAACAGAAGAGCTTTCATTCTTCCAGAAAATAATAAATGCAATTATAGCATTCTTTGAAATGATTTTCTCAATTTTTATGTAATTTATGCAAAGTTCTTGCATTAATTTGCAGAATAGTGTATAATCATATGGTAATTGATTTCCGCTGCCGTTTTACGGAGCAGAGGAAATTAAAAATAGGAGGTAAACTATGAAGAAAAAATTAGCTATTATCATCTCGCTTATTCTCGTTTTCGCAACACTCTTTATGACAGCTTGCGGCGGTAACGGTGAAGACACAACAACAAAAGCACCTGATTCAGCATCAAGCGAAATGATCGCAAAGGTAAAAGTAGGCACAGGCGGCAACACAGGTACATATTACGGTTTTACAACTGCAGCATGTCAGATTCTTAACACTGCGGACTATACTTTTGAAGTTCTTTCAACCGGCGGCTCACAGGCAAACATCGAAGGCATTGAAGACGGCGACTATCAGATGGCAATTGTTCAGAATGACGTTATGAATTATGCATATGCAGGTACAAACGGCTTTGCTTCTCAGATTCAGTCATTCTCAGCTATCGGATGCGTATATCCTGAAGTTTGCCAGATTATCGCTACAAAGGCATCGGGCATCACATCCGTTGCAGACCTTAAGGGTAAGAACGTTGCAGTAGGCGATGCAGGTTCAGGCGTATACTATAATGCAACTCAGATTCTTGCAGCAGCAGGCATTGACATTGATAAGGATATCAATAAGACAGCAGCTTCCTTCGGCGATGCAGCTACTCAGCTTAAAGACGGCTCAATCGATGCAGCTTTCATCACTGCAGGCACTCCCACCCCTGCTATCACAGAGCTTGCAACAGCAACTGAAGTTGTAGTTGTTGACCTCGGCGAAGAAGTTATTTCAAAGCTTATGACTGACTTCCCCTTCTATGCAAAGTATGAAATGACAGCTGCTGACTACGACTTTATCGCTGAACCCGTTAACACAGTAGCTATCATGGCAACATTTGTTGTTACCAACGATATGAGCGAAGATCAGGCTTATCAGATAACTAAGGACCTTTGGGAAAAGCAGGCTGACATTGCTGCTGCTCATGCAAAGGGAAAGGAAATGACAACTGATGTTGCAGTTTCCGCAATCGGTGATGTTCCTCTTCATCCCGGCGCAGAAAGATTCTATAAAGAGGCAGGCATAATTGCATAAAATTCCGCTTCATTGACTTAAAAATGCCGCGATTTTTAATTGCGGCATTTTTTTATACAGCAAAAAATACAAAGGAAAGGGGTAAAAATGTATGAGTGAAACTGTTAAAAACGAGATAGAGTTTGAACAGGTTGATTCCGAAAAAATAATGCAGGAATTTGACCGTGAAAGCAATGTCAGAGTTTTTACCGGATGGAGAAAAAAGGTTATTACAGCTCTCATGGCTGCTTTCAGCCTCTATATGATTTCCATGGCTCTTCTTTTTCCCACGGCAACCAAATATACAAAGCTGACAACATTTATGGCTTTTATAACCTTTATAGGTTTTTTGATTTTTCCTGCATATAAATCTCAGACAAAGAAAATAAATCATGTTCCTTTTTATGATATAATCCTGGCGGTTGTATCCTCAGGCTGCTTCCTTTATTATACAATTTTCCAGAACGATATCATAATGATGAGCAAGCGAATCGGAACCGTTGAAATTATTGTTGCATTGATAGCGATAATCCTGCTCGTTGAGCTTGTTAGGCGTGCGGTCGGATTGCCGATTATCTTTGTTGCAGGAGCTTTTGTTCTTTATGCTACGATAAAGGCATATACCGATAACCCCAACACCGCACTCAGAAACCTTATGTACGGTTTGTTCTATGATGTTTCAAACGGTATGTTTTCAACCCCCGTTTATGTTTGCACAACTTTCATTGTTCTTTTCATAATTCTCGGCGCTCTCCTTGAAAGAACAGGTATTGGCACATTCTTTGTAAACCTTGCAAACTCAATTGCAGGCGCATCAATCGGCGGACCCGCAAAGGTTGCTGTTATTTCCAGTGCACTCGAAGGTATGTATTCAGGCTCATCTGTTGCAAACACTGTGGGCAGCGGCTCGATTACAATTCCTCTTATGAAGAGAACCGGATATAAGCCCGAATTTGCAGCTGCAGTTGAAGCTGCAGCTTCAACCGGCGGTCAGATAATGCCTCCCATTATGGGTGCGGCTGCATTCTTAATGTCAGAAATGACAGAGGTTTCCTATTCAAAGATAGCTGTTGCAGCTATTCTCCCTGCAGTTCTCTATTTCATGGGTATCTTCCTTATGATTCACTTTGAAGCCAAAAAGCTTGGTCTTAAGGGACTTCCCAAGGATGCAATTCCCAATTTCTTCAAGCTTATTCTTAAAAACGGATATCTTCTTCTGCCCATCGTTGTTCTTGTTATCTGTATGAATTATTTTAGCGCAGGCGTATCTGCTTGCTTTGCAATTCTCAGCTCACTTATAGTAAGCCTTGTTCCTCATGAGATTAACAAGAAAAACGCATGGCGACTTATGCTTCCCGTTATTCCCGTTGCCGTTACGCTCGGCATCTGGCTTCCTTTCGGAACAAAGAATATGCAGGTTGCAGTTTTTGCAGGCATGGTTGTTTGCTTCCTCCTCTCATTCCTTGCCAAAGACCATTCGGCACTTACTCCCAAAACTGTTATCGAATCCCTTGAAAACGGCGCAAAGAACACAGTCGGCGTTGCTGCGGCTTGCGGAATGGCAGGTCTTATTTCGGGCGTTGTAACAATGACTGCTCTCGGTCAGCTCCTTATCAACACACTTGTTCCCATTGCGGAAAACAGCACATTCCTTGCCCTTGTTCTTACAATGCTTTGCTGCATTGTTCTCGGCATGGGTGTTCCCACAACTGCCAACTATGTTATCATGGCAACAATCACCGCACCCATTCTTATCAAGATGGGTATTCCGATGCTTGCGGCACATATGTTTGATGTCTATTTCGGTATTGGTGCGGATATCACACCTCCCGTTGCCCTTGCGGCATATGCAGGTTCGGCAATTGCAAAATCAAATCCGCTTAAAACGGGTGTTACGGCAACTCGTCTTGCAATCACGGCATTCATCGTTCCCTATATCTTTGCCTACAGCCCCGAAATGCTTATCGGTATAGATTTCGGAACAGTAACTCCCTGGTACAATGTTGTTCTTCTTGTAATAACTGCTATCTGCGGTATTTACATTATCTCTGCAGGCATGGAAGGCTATATGTATAAGCATATGCCCGTATGGGAAAGATTGATGGCTCTTGCAGGCGGTTTGCTCATGATTATTCCCGGTTGGCAGACTGATATTGCAGGTGTTGCACTTATGATCCTTGTTATTGTTCTCCAGAAAATCGGAGAGAAGAAAGAGAAAAACAAAACAGCTGCAAAAGCTGCATAAATAACAAAATAACCACCGAGGTCATCAGACTTCGGTGGTTTTAAGTTTATCGAGATATTCTTTGTCTTTTTTAGTAAGCTCTGCTTTTTCAAGCATATCGGGTCGGCGTTCAAGGGTTCGTTTAAGACTCTGCTCACGCTGCCATTTTTCGATGTTGGCATGGTGTCCCGAAATAAGAACATCGGGAACCTTTTCTCCGTGCCATTCATAGGGGCGTGTATACTGCGGATATTCAAGCAAGCCCGAATAATGGCTTTCAAGAGTGAATGCATCTTCATTTGCAAGCACACCGGGGAGCATTCTTGAAATGCTGTCTGCAACCACGAGGGCAGGAAGTTCACCGCCGGTCAGAACATAGTCACCTATGGAGATTTCCTCATCGACTATCTCATCGATAACTCTTTGGTCTATGCCTTCATAATGTCCGCAAAGAAGCGCAATGTTATCAAGCTTTGAAAGCTCTTTAACTCTCTCCTGAGTAAGTGTTTTACCCTGCGGCGAAAGATAAATGAGATGAGGCTTGTTGCCTGTTTCCTCGCAAAGTGCCGC
>JAZSAH010000110.1:0-21955 GCA_045601745.1 Acutalibacteraceae bacterium | reverse complement strand
TGCAAATTACCGTACGTCATGCATAAGCGACCTTTATTCGGGCGCATCGGAGAATGAAATCAGAGAGTATATGGAAAATCTGACGGTTGAAGAAAAGAGTGCGGACAGAATTATCAACAAAATGACATAACATGACAGGACTGCATCGGATTATATTCCGTTGCAGTCCTTTATAATTTATAATATTTTAATATTTATATCATTGACCTTATAAATAAAAACTGTTATAATATATTAATTAAAATAGGAGGAGTAGGCTATGATTAAAATTTCTCCGTCGGTTCTTGCAAGCGATTTTTCCTCTCTCGGTGCAGAGGCAAAGAGAATGGAAGACTGCGGTGCCGATTATCTTCATCTTGATGTCATGGACGGCAGATTTGTTCCGAATATAACCTTCGGTGCGCCCGTTATAGGCAGCATAAGAAATAAAACCGACCTCGTTTTTGATGTTCATCTCATGATAGATACGCCTCTTGATTACATTGAGGATTTCAGAAAATCGGGTGCGGATATCATTGTTTTTCATATTGAAAGCTCATCACCCATTCAGGAAACGGTTGATAAAATCATTTCATGCGGATGCAGGGCAGGAATCAGCGTGAAGCCCGGAACACCCGTCGAGGAGGTTTTTCCTTATCTCGATAAGCTTGACATGGTGCTTGTTATGACGGTTGAGCCCGGCTTCGGCGGTCAGTCGTTCATGTATGAAACAATGGATAAAATAAAAACCCTGCGCTCTGAAATAAAGCGCAGAGGTCTTTCAACGGATATTCAGGTTGACGGCGGTATCAACGCAAAAACTGTTGAAACAGCCGCCGCCGCAGGTGCAAATGTTTTTGTTGCGGGAAGTGCCGTTTTCGGTGCGGAAGATGCATCAAAGGCAATTTCACAGCTCAGAGAGCTTGCGGAAAAAGCGTTTATCGGCTGATTTTTTCGAGTGCGTTTTCACGGATAAGTTCATTCCAATGCTCTTTTGTGAAACAGCAGACAAGCTCGGAACAGCTTTCGGAAGAACCGAATTCCGAACAGCTTTGCTTTATCTTTGCGGCATCTTCGCCCGAGCTTAAAATCAGACGGTATTTTCCGTTCAGCTCATAAAGACTGCTTGAAGCGGGATTTGTGTTTTTCAGACATTCAGCCGCCCTCATGAGCGTTTCGGCATTCCCGAATTCGCATACGATATTTTTTTCCTGCTTTTTGAGAAACTGCTTCTGTGCGCCGTGGAGCTTTCTGCCGTCGAGCATCGTAAAGCTCAGCGTACAGCCGCCGCCACGTTTCGGAGCAGCTTCGATTATCATCCTGCGTGACGGGTCGAATTCTCTGCCGAGTGCCTTGCCGGCTTCGTCAAGCACCGTCCAGATAACGCGGCGTGTTTCAATGGTGGAATAGTCCATTTCTTCGTATGTAATGTTCAGAACGAGCATATCCTGCTCACTCAGGTCAACTATTATTTTATCCTCGGCAGGGGAATTGATCTTCATTGTGCGCCTCCTTAATAAATCGCTTATTATCATGATATGTTATTTCACGGCGGTATGCAATGAATAAATATTGGAATTTCAGAGGTGACAGCCTTGGCTAACAACGCCCCAAAACAGAATACGGTCAGAAGTTCGCAGATTTTCGGCGATTATATAATCATGCTTATTGCTCCGTGTGTTATTGCCGTGTGGTATTACGGCGGAAAATTTCTTTCCGTTGCCGCAATAAGCGTTATAACCGCATTGGTATGTGATTTTGCCGCAAAAGCAATTCTCGGAAAGGTTTTCCATCTGCGTGACTTCAGCAATATTTTCATAGGACTTGCAATTGCGGTTATGCTCCCTGCAGGCATACCTCTTTATGTGCCTGCTGCTGCGGCGGCATTTGCCGTGCTTGCGGTGAAAATACCCTTCGGCGGTGCGCTTCATGCGCCCTTTGTGCCTGTAGCGGCAGGTTTTGCTTTTATAAGTGTATGCTTCAAGGATATGATTTTTGACTACAGCGTCGGCTCGGAAGCGAAGCTTCTCGGTTCAGCCTCCATCGGAAGTATGCTTATGAAGGGACAGTCGGTTAAAATCACAGGCTCTAATGTTTTCGATATTCTTGCAGGCAATGTTGCGGGTCCCATGGGTACGGGATGCGGCATTCTCATGCTTGCGTGCTGTGCATATCTTCTGGTCAGAAGAAAAAAAGCCCTGCTTGCAACCTTCGGCTTTGTTGCAGCCTGCGCCGTTTGCGCCGTTGTTTCGCCGAGAACAAATGCATCCCTTCTGACAAGCATTGTTCTCGAGCTTTCGGCAGGCTCGCTCATGTTTGCCGCCGTTTTTCTTCTTACCGACCATGCAACCCTTCCCCAGAAGGGCATAAACAGAGTTGTTTACGGTGCGGTATGCGGCGTTATCTGCATGGAGATGAGAAAGCTCGGCGTTTTTGAAGAAACGGTATGCTTTGCAATTCTTTTTGCCAACGGTCTGAGACCTCTCATCGATTCGGCGTTCAATGTTATTCCGGCTCTTTCCCTCAAAAGAAAGGGGGCGGCTGAAAAATGAGTAACAATCTTTCTTTCAAGGATATGCTTGTCAGAGGCGGTCTGATTTTTAATCCCGTTCTCATTCAGCTTGTCGGTCTTTGCCCCGTCGTTGCCGCTTCAACAACTCTTGCGGGCTCGGTTGCTCTTTCGGTTGCTCTTTTTGTTGAACTCACCGCAACCTGCGTTATCGCAAGCGCGCTTTTCAAGAAATTAGCCAGATGGGTTCGTGTGCCGCTTTATCTTATAATCGGACTTGCGCTTATCTGTCCGATTCTCTGGTATATGGAAACAAATCCTCTCATCAATATGAGCCTCGGCATGAAAATTTATATTCCTCTTATTGCCGTCAACTCCGTAACGGCTGTTCACTGTGAGCAGTTTGCGGTCAAAAACAGCGTGAAGCTTGCATTTTACGATGCGGCGGCTGTAAGTCTCGGAGCGTCGGTTGTTATGATTATCGTCGGTGCGATAAGAGAGATTTTCGGAACAGGCTCCCTTGCAGGCGTAAAGCTTGACCTTCCCGTTATTTTCAAGGGAATGGCAATGCCCTTCGGATGTCTTATTCTTCTCGGCTTCATGGCGGCAGGCCTCAAGGCGTTTATAAATTATGCATATCCGGGTGAAGACGAAGAAATGCCTGTCAATGTGGGCGAGGTTATTTTTGATTCAACGGAAGAAGTTGAAATATTTGATGAATTCTGGGCAGAAAAGCCCGAAGAACCTGCAGAAAAGGTTCAGCCGCAGACTGCGGAGGAAATCAAAAACAGCGCACAGGAAGATATCGAGGATTTCTTCAGGTCGCTGGGCATAGACTATCTTGACGAGGGGGATAAGCGATGAAAATATTGACTGACCTGCTTATGACCGCCCTTTATACGGTTTTCGTTCAGAATCTTGTTCTCAGCTCGGGTCTCGGAATGAGTGAGGCTATCCGTGTTTCAACCAAACCGGGTATGTTCGGAAAATTTGCAGTTATGATTTCGGGATTTTCGGTTGCGACAAGCGTTATATGCAGTCTTATCGATAATATTCCCGTTATGTCCGGGGTCACCTATGCCGTCAGAGCTGCGGTTTACGGCGGAATTCTTGCGGCGGTATTCATTGTTGTTGCCGTTGCCGCACGCTTTATTTTCAAGGCATCGCCCAAATTCCTCGGAACTCTCGGAATTGCGGCGCTCAATACTCTTGTTATGGCGGTTCCCTATATCAACCATTCTGCCGCTTATTCGTTTGCGGACAGCATCGGTTCGGGTATCGGTGCAGGCATTGCTTTTGTTCTTGCGGCGGCACTCATCAGCACGGGCTCACGCCTTCTTCAGCAGAATGAAAACATTCCCGGAGTTTTCAAGGGCACTCCCACGATGTTTCTTTATGTTGCCATGCTCTCGCTTGCATTCACGGGCTTCAGCGATGTGAATTTATTTGCGTAAGGTGAATACTATGATTGAAAAAGGTAAAATTGAAAAAACTCTCAAACCCTCCGAAAGAAAAAGCATAACCGATTTTTCGGCACGCTTCGGCACGGGTCCGACCTATGAAGAAAGAGTTATGGCAAAGAGGATTGTTTCTGCCGTTCTCATCACGGCAGGCATACTTGCTCTTATCGGCACGGGTTATTTTGCAACGGATGTTCTTCTGAAAATAACGGAGCTTCCGTATCAGCAGGTAAATGAATTGTGCATAACGCACATGATAGGATGAATTGCACCTTAATGCACAACAGTGCAAATCATGGAGCAAAGCGAGAATTCATGACGAAGTCAATCCATGCCGTAAGGCAATTTATTAACTGATTTATTAAGGAAATGTCACATGAGTTTTATACCCTATAATTCACGGAAAGATTATCACAAAAGTCCTTTCGGAGCAGTCCGTGAGGGCGAGGAGATAACGTTCAGAATAGTAATGCCCAGAGGCTACGGCTGTACGGGCGCAAGCCTCGTTGTTGAAAACGACAGCGGGGAAAAAAGCTTTTATCCCATGTCGTGGGAGAGAATGGAAGGCGAAAACGAGGAGTGGTGGAGGGTTTGCTTCACGCCCGAAAAAAGCGGTCTTTACTGGTATTGCTTTGCCGTTGACAGATGCGACGGCTCAAGCATTATCACACGCTTCGACGGCGGTACGGGCAGAATTTCACCCGACGGAAGAAAATTTCAGCTGACCGTTTATTCGCCCGGATTTTCAACTCCCGACTGGATTAAGGGCTCGGTTATCTATCAGATTTTCCCCGACCGTTTTGCTTCGTCGGGAACAAAAAAGAGAAATATTCCCCCCGAAAGAATTCTGCGCTCCGATTGGGGCGGCATTCCGATGTGGAAGCCCGATTCCGACGGCAGAATAACGGAATATGATTTCTTCGGCGGAGATTTCAAAGGAATTGAGCAGAAGCTCGATTATATAAAATCCCTCGGAGTCGGATGCATCTATCTCAATCCGATTTTTGAGGCGCATTCAAACCATCGCTATGACACGGCGGATTATGAAAAACCCGACCCTCTGCTCGGAACGGAAAAGCAGTTTTCTGCTTTATGCAAATCGGCAGAGAAGAAGGGAATAAAAATTATTCTCGACGGCGTTTTCAGTCATACGGGGTCAGACAGCATTTATTTCAACAAAGAAAAAAGATACGACTGCATCGGTGCATATAACGGCAAGGAGTCGCCATATTACAGCTGGTATAAATTCAAGGATTATCCCGATGATTACGAAAGCTGGTGGGGAGTGGATATTCTTCCCCAAATCAACGAGGAAGACGACGGCTATATAGAATATATGGCAGGAGAAAACGGCATTCTGCGCAAATGGTTAAAGGCAGGCGCAAGCGGCTGGAGACTTGATGTTGCCGATGAACTGCCCGATAAGTTTCTCGATGTGCTTCGCAGTGCAGTGAAAGACGAAAAAGAGGATGCATATATTCTCGGCGAGGTCTGGGAGGATGCATCGAATAAAATCAGCTACGGCAAAAGACGCCCCTATCTTCTCGGCGGTCAGCTCGATTCCGTTATGAACTATCCCTTTGCTGACTGTCTTATCGGTTTTGCCGTCAGTGCGGATGCAGAGGGCTTCAACGATAAAATAGCGGAAATCTGCGAAAACTATCCCAAAGAAGCGGTTGACTGCCTTATGAATCACATCGGCACTCATGATACCTGCCGTGTTTTAAACCGCCTTGCAACCCTCGGGAATTACCGCAGCGGCTGTGAGGGCAGATATCAGGGAGGTCTTACCGAAGAACAGACGGATATCGGAAAAAGACTTCTGAAGCTTGTTGCCTCAATGCAGTTCACGCTTCCCGGCGTGCCGAGCATATACTACGGCGATGAGGCAGGTCTTGACGGCGGTGAAGACCCGTTCAACAGAGGCTGCTATCCCTGGGGAAATGAGGATAACGGGCTTATTGAATATTATAGAACACTCGGAAAAATCAGGGCGGAGCATCCCGTTTTCAAAGACGGCGCATTTGTTCCCGTTTCATCAACTCTCGGCTGTGTTGCCTATGAAAGAGAGGGCAGGGGCGAGAGGATAATGACCGTTGCAAACCGTAACGGACATTCGATTGTATATATTCTCCCCGATGACGGCTATGAGATTCTTTGCGGAGGAACGGTTGTCGGCAGAGAGCTTTATCTTGAAAGAGAAACGGCATCGATTTTAATCAAACGATAATTTTATTCAGCGGTGAAAACATGAAAAAGAGAAATAATATGGATTTCCGCACGGAAAGAGTCAGAATGAGCGAAGAAACAAAGAGGTTTTTCATTGTTTTCTTTGCCTGCGTATTTACCGTGCTTGCAATTTCAAGCCTTGCGATACTCAAGAAATATGATTTCGATATAAGGCGTGCGGTCAGCGGTGAGGCAAAAACAGAGCCGACAACCGAAGTCACTTCTTCGGGAATTCCCGAGGTTCATGGCGAAAAGACCTATTTGTTCTGGTGTGCAAGCGAAGACAGAAGCAGGCTTTATTTTGCGTGGCTTGTTGATATCAGAATGCCCGAAAGAAAAGCAACCGTGTGTGCGCTTCCCCCCGAAACGCTTGTCAACTATAGGGGGTCGGTGTCGAGCATAGAAAATGTGCTTTCAAAAACGGGCGATGAGGAGTTTACAGCCGCAATAGAATCAACCTTCGGTTCGGGAATAGACGGATATATCTGCTCCGATGAAACCGACTTCAGAACGATGATGAACTATCTCGGCGGAGTTGAAGTTACGGTGCCCGAGCAGGTTGAATACAGAAACGAGGGTCTGACCCTCATTCTCTCGAAGGGCAAGCAGACGCTCAAGGGCGATGCGCTCTTCAAATATCTTTGCTATCTTGACACCCTCGGTTCAAGAGGCACGGCGTCTCAGGCGCTTGTCATGAGCGATATTCTCAGAGGCGTTTTCAAGCCCTCAAGAGTCGGAAAAACCGATACGATATATGCGAAGATATCCAACACGGTTGCAACGAATATATCGATTGTTGATTTTTCTCAGGCAGAAAAGGCGGTAAAGGTTCTCTGCGAATACGGCTTTGAAGCGATATCAACCGTTGATGAACCCGAGGAAATGAGAAAATAACGAAAGGATTATGGCATGAAGAAGCTGTTATCGCTGCTTTTCAAACTGGCATTCTGCGTTGTTGCGCTGGCGGTCGGTGTTTATATTGCAAACACGGTTATCGACAGGCTTGACCCGTGGAAGGATAAGGTGCCCGAAAAGATTACGGATATCGGAAGCCCCTATAAATTCTATTACGATAACCTTACCGACCTTGAAAAGCACGCATATAACGAGATAATAACAAATATATACTCCATGCCCGAAAGAATAAGGATACCTGCTCTGGACAAAGACGGCATCGATAATGTTTTCAGTGCGATTCTTGCGGATAACCCCGATTTGTTTTTTGTGGGACGGAAATGCTATCTGATTTCGCAGGGCTTATATACTTACTGCTCCGTTGATTATTATATCGACAGCGAGTCTTATCCGGAGCATAAAAAGAAGCTTGACGAAGTATGCAGCGAGGTCATTTTATCGCTTTCCGACCCCGATGATGAATTTGTGACCGAGCTTGAAATACATGATTTTATCGTTAAAAACTGCGCCTACCGTCTGGAAAAGGATGAATTTGTTTATTCGTCGGCATACGGTGCGATTGTCAACGGTGAGGCAGGCTGTGAAGGCTATTCAAAGGCGATGAAGCTTCTTCTGGATATGGCGGGAATTGAAAGCTCCGTTATCAGCGGAACTTCAACGGATGCGGATAATCAGACGAGCAGCCATATGTGGAATGTTGTTAATATAAACGGCGATTATTATCATCTTGACTGCACATGGGATGACCCCGTGAGCGACAGCGGAAAAGAGGTTCTGACATACAGCTATTTCAACCTCAGCGACGAAATGATTGCCGATACCCACAGCGGTTTTTCGTATGATTTTGACTGTGATGCAACGGCGGAAAATTATTTTATCAGGAAGAAAAGCAATTTTGACTCCTACGCAAGAAGCGACGAAAAAAGACTTGCGGACATTATCGCCGAAGTGCTCAACGGCGGCGGCAGAGAGGTTCATCTTTCTTTTGCCGATAAAGAAGCTTATGACGATGCAGTTTCCGAGCTTATCGATTCGGGCAGGATTTATAAGGTTCTGCGAAACGCAAAGAAAAAAACAAAAGTGAAATTTTCAACGGACAGCTTATCCTGCTTGCCCGACCCCGACCGCAGGATACTGACCCTTATTATTGAATAACGAAAGGCGGCACAAAAATGGATAAAGCGAGAATAGAGGCGGCTGTGAGAGAAATTCTTATTGCCATCGGTGAGGACCCCGACAGAGAGGGTCTTGTTGAAACGCCGTCAAGAGTTGCAAGAATGTATGAGGAAATTTTTTCGGGTCTTGAAGATAATCCCGAAAGACATCTCAAGCTTTTCAATGAAACGGGCAACGAAGAAATGGTTATCGTGAGGGATATCCCTCTTTATTCGATGTGTGAGCATCATCTCATTCCGTTCATGGGAAAGGCGCATATTGCCTATCTTCCCTCCGACGGAAAGGTTATCGGTCTTTCAAAGCTTGCAAGAATAGTTGACTGCTTTGCAAAGAAGCCCCAGCTTCAGGAAAGGCTGACGGCTCAGATTGCCGATTTCCTTGAAGAAAATCTCAATCCCCTCGGAGTTGCAGTTGTCATTGAGGCGGAGCATCTTTGCATGACGATGAGAGGCGCAAGAGCTTCGGGTGCGCAGACACGCACCTCTGCTCTCAGAGGCACAATGAGAAGCAATGCAAAAACACGAGCAGAAGCAATTTCGCTTCTGACAGGAGGCAGATGATGTTCAGGGCAGGAAAGCATGAATTCCCTCTCGGAAAGAGAACCTATGTTATGGGAATTCTGAATTATACACCCGATTCTTTTTCCGACGGCGGACTTTATTTCACCCCCGAAAAGGCTCTTGCCCATGCAATTGAAATGCAGGAGCAGGGTGCGGATATAATCGATATCGGAGCCAATTCCACCCGACCCGATGCAAAAATTCTCGGTGCGCAGGAGGAAAAGGAAAGAATAATTCCTGTGCTTGAAGCGATATGCGGAAAGGTGACGGCGGCGGGTTCGGTTGATACCTTCTATCCCGCCTGTGCGGAAGCGGCACTGATGGCGGGGGCTGATATAATCAACGATGTCAGCGGCGTTTTTAATCATGAAACGGCAAGGCTTGCGGCAAAATACGGCGCAGGATATGTTGTTATGCATAACCCCTGCGGCTCTGCCGAGGTTTCGGAATATCCCGACGGAGTTGTTGCGGATTTGAGAAAATTTTTTGTTGATGCACTTGAGCTTGCGGCAAAATTCGGTCTGCCGAGGGAGCAGCTTTGTCTTGACCCCGGCTTCGGCTTCGGAAAGAGCTATGAGGATAACCTTGAAATCATCCGCAATCTGCAGTGGCTCAAATTCAAGGGCGTTGCGCTTCTTGCGGCAGGCTCGAGAAAGAGATTTATCGGCAGGGCAAGCGGTGAAGAAAATCCTGCCATGCGTGATGCGGGAACGGTTGCGGTTCATACTGCGGCGATTGCAGGCGGTGCGGATATAATCCGTGTTCACGATGTTTTTTCGGGAGTTCAGGCTGCAAGAGTTGCCGATGAGATATACAGAAAGGCGTAAAATGGACAAGATTATTGTTAAAAACCTGAAGATTTTTGCTTATCACGGGGTAAATCCCGAGGAAAAGGAGAACGGTCAGAATTTCGTTCTCGATATAGATGCATATGTTGATATAAGCAAACCTTGCGTCAGCGATAATGTTGACGATACGGTCAGCTATGCAAAAATAATAAAGGAAACCGTGCGTATATTCACTTCGCAGAAGGATGATTTGCTTGAGAAAGCGGCGCAGAGAGTTGCCGACGGTCTTTTTGAGGCATTCGGAAAAATTGAAAAGCTCCGCATTCTTCTCAAAAAACCCGAAGCACCGATAAAAGCCGATTTTGAATATGTGGCGGTTGAAATTTTCAGAGAAAGGGCTGAAAAACATGGGTGAAGCCGTAATTTCCATGGGTTCAAACCTTGGCAACAGAATAGAAAATCTCAATGCGGCGGTGAGGGCAATCGCAAAACTGCCCGATGTTAAAATTATCAATGCGTCAAGCGTTTATGAAACGGAGCCCGTCGACTGCGAAGAAGACGATATGTATCTCAACGCCGCAATACTTGTTGAGGCAAACATTTCTCCGCAGATGCTTCTGGGCGAATGTCTCGGAATTGAGGCGGCGATGGGCAGAATCAGAACAAAAAAGAATGCGCCGAGGATAATCGACCTCGACCTCATTCTCTATGACGGCTTCAAGACGGAAAGCTTTGAGCTTACCCTTCCCCATCCGAGAATGCTTGAAAGAGCATTTGTCATGGCGCCGCTTCTCGACCTCTATCCCTCAGGCAGAGCGCCGGGAATATTCTTTGCGCCGCATCTTCGTGAGGTCGGCACAGACGGTATAAGAAAAACCGAAAAGGAAATCATTATTCCCGTTTATTGAGGTGATATCATGGCAATGTCAATTTGTGAAAACTGCGCTCATTATGACTATAATGATGAATATGAGTGCTACGAATGCCTTGTCAACCTTGATGAGGACGAGCTTTACAGATTCATGCAGGGCGGCGAATTTGAATGCCCCTATTATAACCCGTATGACGAATATAAGGTTGTAAGAAAACAAAACTGACCTGAGGAGAATAAAAATGAGCAATAAAACAAACAGCAAAAAAACGCAGCAGGCATCCGCTGCCGCACAAAAAAAGTCAACAAAGGCGATAATTGCGGCTGCAGCTGCCGTTGTTGTTATCGCTGCGGTGCTTGTCGGCATTTTCGTTATAAAGCCTGCAATTGATAAGGGTGAAGAACCCACAACCGTGCCTGTTGTGACAGGTGAATCCAATGAGGGCGAAAGATATTCCTATGCTGACTACAGAGGAATCAGAATGCCCGTTGAATTTATTGAAATTCTCAATCAGGCAGAGATTGACAGCAAGAAAGCCTGCGATGAATACGGCGTTGCGGTTGAGATTGGCGACAGAGATATTTCAAGAAGCGAATTTGCGATATATTATCTTGACCAATACCGTCTGCAGCTGCACGAAATTCAGTATTCGATAGAGCTGAGAGGCTCAAACATGACGGGCTATGACCCCGAAAAGCTCCCCGAAGAACAGACTGCCGTCGGCAAGGATTATTCCTTTGCGGAGGATTTCACGCGCAAGGCAATCGAACATATCAAAACCAACTATGCGAGCTTTGAGCTTGCACTGAAAGACGGAACTCAGCTTGATGAAACCGAGATTTACAACACAATTCTGGGTTATGAAAGAGTTCTCGAATATGCAAAATATTCTCAGGAGGAAATATCTCCCGATGAATATATTCAGAATGTTTACGGTGCAGGCACAACCTACGCCATGTTTGCCGCAAGGGAAATCATTCAGACATATGCAAAATGCCATGAGGCGGAAATTGCGGAAAAATACCGTCAGGAAGTAACCCTTGAAGAAGCAGAGAAAAGACTTAAGGGAAATGAGGATAAATATAAGGTAATTCTTTCGAGAGTTTATCCGATTGAAAGCGAATATGAACCCGCAGAAATTTCGGCTGTCAAAACCGAGGAGGACTTCCTTGAATTTGCAACAAAGAACCATCCCACGGATAATTTCCCTGCCGATATAAAAACGCTCGGATATTATGCGACTCATGATTCGATAAAAAGAACCTACGGCGAGGCTGTTGCCGACTGGATGTTCAGCGATGAAAGAGTTGCAGGAGAGATTGGAGTTGTTGACGGCGATATTTACGAATGCCTTATATATATCGAAAAGCCTGCATTCTTTGACACAAGCTGCGATGTTATAACCTATGAATACACCTATCCCGAGGAATTGACCGAGGAGCAGTTCAATGTTGTTGCGGGCGATATCCAGAAGCTTTATGATGAATGGACCGCAAAGCCGATGAGTGAGGAAGAATTCAGAGAGGCTTGTCTTGCAACAGGCAACGGCACGGAAAGAACCTACCGTTCCGGCGAGCTGTTCTTTATGGTCAACAACTGGATTCTTGACGACAGCCGTAAAAGCGGCGACATCTCGATGTATAATGACGGTCAGACGGTTTATATAACATATTATTGCCACAACAATCCCGAGGATTTCGATTGGTTCACAGCAATCGGAAATGAAATCAGTGCGGAAAGATATCTGAACGAATATAATGCTTTTGTTGATGAAAACTGTCAGATAAACCGCAACGAAAGGATTATCGTTCAGGGTCAGAAGGCGGCAAATGTGAGAATAACCCATAATATCAGCGAATCGAAAACCGAACAGCAATAAAAAAGCCGGGACAGTTCAGACGGACTGCCCCGGTTTTATTTCATTTACTGCTTCTTTATAAAGACAGAGAACGGAGAAAAGATTGGGAACAGCCATAAGACCGTTGAAGATATCGGAAATGCTCCAGACGAAGCTGAGCTTCGTGATACAGCCGATGAATGCAGCAGCCGCACAGATGATGTTATAGTATTTTCCGCTTTTTTCTCCGAAAAGATATTCCGTGCCCGTTTTTCCGCAGTATGACCAGGCAACGAGCGTTGCAAAAGCGAAAAGGCAGATGCAGATGTTGAGAAAATATCCGCCTGCTTTTCCGAAAACGCTCTCAAAAACGGCAGCGCAGAGTTCAACGCCGTCAAGGCTTTTGTTCTGCATTGCACCGCTTGTGAGAATTGCGGCGGCTGTGACGCTGCACATGAAAACGGTGTCTATAAAAACCTCGAGAATGCCCCATTTTCCTTGCTCGCCCGGATTGTCGCAGTCTGCCGAGGAATGGATAATCGCACAGCTCCCGAGACCTGCCTCATTTGAAAAAACGCCTCTTGAAATGCCGTATCTTGCCGCTTTTGCCATTCCGAAGCCTGAAACCGCCTTAACGGAAAATGCTTCCGAAAGAATATTTTTCATGCAGGGAACAAGATTTTCACGGTTGACTGCGATAACCAGGAAGCAGGCAATGATGAATGCGCCCGAAAGCACGGGGATGAGCATCTGAGAGAGCTTTGTTATCCGTTTCAGACCTCCCGAAACGGCAATAAGCATTGCAGCCGAAAGAAAAACACCCGTAACAACGGGGCTTATTCCGAATGATGAAAGACCCTGCGCAACGGAATTTGCCTGAGTCATGTTGCCCATGCCGAAGGATGCACCGATAAGAAAAACGGCATAAATGCGTGCAAGATTTTTCATTCCGAGCCCTTTTTCCATGTAATACATCGGACCGCCGACATAGCTGCCGACACGGTTTTTTATGCGGTATTTCATTCCGAGAATGTTTTCGCAGCAGCAGGTCATCATTCCGAGGATTGCCGATATGCACATCCAGAAAACCGACCCCGCACCTCCTGCACACAAGGCAGTTGCAACCCCCACGATGTTGCCCGTGCCCAGACAGGCGGCAAGGGATGAAAACAGTGCGCCGAGCTGTGATACCGATGATTTATCTCTGCTGCGGTTTTTCTTTTTTCCTGTAACCGATCCGACGGTGGATTTCAGCCAGTCGCCGACTCCCGTAAGCTGATAAAATTTTGTTTTTGCCGATAAAAAAAGCCCCGTGCCGAGGAAAACCGCAAGCATCGGCGGTCCCCAGATAACGGAGCTGATTGCAGAATTGAGTTCGTAAAACAAAGCCGTCACCTCATTCAAATATATGAGATAACGGCTTCAATTATTATTCTTTGATGTCAAGCTCAAGACCGTAAGCGTTTGCAAAATCAATAACATTCTGCATGGTCTTCTTTACATAGAGCTTAACCTTGGGGCAGGCATCAAATGCAAACTTATCGATGTTTGCAGTGTTGCCTCTGAAGGTTGCAACCTTGAGTGCATCGCATGAAAAATATGCTCTTTCACCGAGTGTTTCAAGGGTTACGGGCATATCGGTCTGAACGAGCTTTTTGCATTCGGAAAAAGCGTGAACACCGATTTCGGTGATTGATGAACGGTGCATGAAAGCCTTCTTGATTGAGCTGCCTGCAAAAGCTCTTTCTTCAATCTTTGTTATCGTGTCGGGGAAGTTGACAACGGTGATTGTCTGAACATTTGCAAATGCTTCCTTGCCGATAACGGTAACGGTAACATCATCGAAGGATGAGGGGATATCGAGTTCAACGATATCCTGTGTGCCGTTGTATTTTGTTATCTTTGCGGTGTTGTCTTCAAGGATAACATAGGTGTATTCTTCGGCTTCAATGGGTTTTGATTCGCCGCCGTTGTTGCCGCAGGAGCAGAAAAGGGTCATAACAGCCGCAAAAACAAGAATGAGTGATAAAATCTTTTTCATAATAATAATCCTTTCGGTTTGTTTATTCCGAGGGTTTATAACCCTGCAATTTCACAGTTTTTCTGATGTCCCGCCCAGGTTTCGGCATAATAATAAACGCCGTCGCTGTCGGTAACAAAATAATACCAATCCGATTTTTCGGGGAAAAGAGCCGCCCTGACGGCATCAATGCCCGGATTTGTTATCGGACCTGCAGGCAGATTTTCGCAGTGATAAGTGTTATAAAGCTCAACGAGTTCCTCGTAGCGCATTCCGTCAACATAGGGTTTCACATAATCCCTCAGGTAGAAGGTTGCAACATCGCACTGAAGCTTGGGAAACTTTCTGCTCTGCAGACGGTTGTGAAGCACAGACGAAACCTTGTCCATTTCTTCGGGATTTCCCGCCTCCTCCTGAATTATCGAAGCGAGAGTGAGGATTTCGTCGAGCGTAAAACCGAGTGCATCGCATTCGGCACGGATTTCCTCCGTGAATTTTGACTCCGCATTTCTGAGAAACCTCTTTATCGCCGATGATGCTTTTTCGTTGCGATAAAATTCATATGTATCGGGGAACAGATAGCCTTCAAGCAGAAATGCACGCTCATCGGGATTGGTTATCTCAAAGGAGAAACCTTCGAGGTTGAGGGGATTGTTTGCTTCCGCCATGAAATCCGAAGCGGAGCATACTCCGTTTTCTTCGAGCATCTGCGCCATCTGACTGACGGATGTTCCTTCGGGGAACATGATTGTTACAACATTCGAGGTGGTCGGTGCATCGGATGATTCAATTTGCGGCGTTTTCGGTTTGCAGCCCGATAATGCCGAAGAAAGCATTATGCAAAGCATAATAACCGGAACAAGCCTTAAATATATATGTTTTGATTTATTCATGCATACTATATTATCATAAGATATTTATAAAATCAAGGGCATGAGAAAATCTTAACAATTCATTTATAAAAACCAAAAGCACCGACGAAAAACATCGGTGCCTTTGGCTTTATAGAAGGATGTATGTTTGCCGTAATATCCGCCGCAGGCTGCGGAATGCCGTGCGGTTTCAATTGCGGCGGAAGTAGTCGGGAGATCAGTCGTTTTCTTCTGCAGCAGCCTTGACAACAGCATCGGGAACAGCCTCGCCGTGCTTGACGAAGAGGATGCAGAGTATGCTGATGAGGAACATAATGGGGCTGTAGATGAAAAGTGAAAGATATGTGCCTGAAAGCATACGCACGATACCGTAAATGATGGGGGATGCAATCTGTGCGGAGAAGGTTGCCGTGTAGTAATAACCCGTGAAGGTGCCAACCTTATCAATGCCGCCGATTTCAAGAACAAGGGGAAGCGTGTTGACGGTGATGAACATATTTGCAAAACCGCCGAGAATAAGTGCAATCCAGATAAGTGCAAAGTTCTGTGTAAGAACATAGAGTGCAAATACTGCCATGAACACAACAAGACCGAGAAGAATTGTTTTCTTTCTGCCGATTTTCTTGCCGAGATAGCCTGCAGGAATAGCTGCGATGGCTGAACAAACGGCAAAGAGAGTTGTCATGATAGTTGCTTCCGAAGTTGTCTTTCCGAGAACCTCGGCAGCGAAAAGTGCGAAGAAGGTTGTGATTGCGTTTGTGCCGCAGAAAAGGAAGAAAAGACCGCCGAGCATGAATATGAGGCTCTTTCTTTCGCTCTTTGAAAGCTTCTGTGCTTTCTGGGCAGCCTTCTGAGCAGCTTTTTCAGCCTTTGCTCTTGCAGCTTCATCGATTGCCTGATTGCGTGCGGCAACGGATTCGAGCTTGCTCGAGGGTTCCTTAACGAAGAAAAGAACAACGAGCATACCGATTATCATAACGATTGCACCGAGAAGGAAAACATAGGGGAATGCAATCTGTTCGTTTTCGGTTGTGATTTTAACGCCTGTGAAGGCTGTGTAGATAAGACCGACGATTGTGCCGGCGAACATACCGAGGGCTGAACCGATACCGCCCATGA
This sequence comes from Acutalibacteraceae bacterium, assembly GCA_045601745.1. Lineage (GTDB taxonomy): Bacteria > Bacillota > Clostridia > Oscillospirales > Acutalibacteraceae > CAG-177. The sequence goes on along the minus strand of JAZSAH010000110.1, from coordinate 5,619 downwards.
GATTGATGATAGCATTGCCTTCACTGCGAAGTGAGGGAGGAGTAAGCGCAGGCATGAGCGCTACGCAGGGAGCTCTCCAGAGTGACATTGAGAAAACAAAGAGGATGATGAAGAGCATCGTGAGGGGAAGTGAATTCGAGAGTGCAACCCAGGGAATAACCGCAAAGAGGAATGCAGAAACGGGAGCACCGAAAACAATAAACGGACGGCGTTTGCCGAGCTTTGAGTGACATCTGTCTGAAAGCTTGCCGAAGGTCGGCTGGAAGATAACGCCGAAAATGTTATCGAATGTCATGATAATACCGATGAAAAGCGGAACAAGAGTTATGCCGCCCGCTTCGGTAACAACGTTTTCACCCTGAGTTTCCGCAAATTTTGCGAGAACGGGGAACATCTCGTTGAGCTTTGTGCTCCATGCGGTAACCATAGCGGATGCATTGAGGAGTCTTTCAAGAATTTTGGTGATGTAGGGGTCGTAGATTGCCCATGCAATTGAGGCAGCCATGAAGCCGAAGCCCGTCAGAATTGTTCTGGGGCGGTGGAGCTTACCGTTTTCTCTTGCACAGAAAAATGTGTTGTTCATAATAATTTCTCCTTAAATAAAAACCGAAAGCCTCAGCTTCCGTCTTTCATATTGGTATTATAGCACTTATATAAGCTTTTTAAAAGACAACATTTTACACTAAAAATCACCTGCGTTTTTGGTTGAGTTGACGAAAACTTTTTTGTCACATATTTTTAATTTTACTAAAACATTATTGACATTATCACGCAAATAGAATAAAATAAGCAAGATAAATATTTCGGGGTGTAGCGCAGTTGGTAGCGCGCCTGCTTTGGGAGCAGGATGTCGCACGTTCGAATCGTGTCACTCCGACCAGGCACCGAGGAATCGGTGCTTTTCTTTTTCGGAGCGAAACCCCGACGGGGTGTAGTGGCTCGGGCATCGCCGCTGCCTGCGGCAGAAGAAGGCGATGGCGGAGCAGGAAGAAACACAGAGCAATGCGAAGCGCTCCAAGCGAGCAGAGCGACAATGTTTCTGACCGATAGTTGGTAGCGCGCCTGCTTTGGGAGCAGGATGTCGCACGTTCGAATCGTGTCACTCCGACCAGAAAAAAGTACGCTTCGGCGTGCTTTTTTCAGTTAAATCCGCTTGAGGCGGATGAAATCACTTTGTGATGAAATCTGACATTGTCAGAAGCGGAGACGGATTTGATTTAATCTGAGGCAAAGACGAAGATTTCATGAATTGTTTTATAAAACCGTAACTTTGATTTTCAGGGTTACGGTTTTTTTCGTTTTATCTGCAGATAATAATCCGGGTGATTATATGCAGTCTTTATGGAAAAACACAGAAAAAATGCCTTCGTTTCCGAAGCTTGACGGCGATGCAAAAACCGATGTGCTCATTGTCGGAGGCGGAATGGCAGGCATTCTCACGGCGTTTATGCTCGAAAAAGCAGGCGTTGATTATCTTCTCATTGAGCAGAATGAAATCTGCGGCGGTATCACGGGAAACACAACGGCAAAAATAACCTCGCAGCACGGTCTGATTTACAGCAAGCTATTACGGACCTACGGTTCGGAATATGCCCGGCTGTATTGGCAGTCGAATGAGGAAGCGATTGAGCTTTATCGCAGTTTCTGCCGTGATATTCCCTGCGATTTTGAGGAGAAAAGCAATTATATTTATGCCCTCGGAAGCGGCGAAAAAATCATTCTTGAAATGAACGCCCTGAACAGTCTCGGAATTCCTGCGGATTATGTTAAAGAAACCGAATTGCCCTTTGCCGTTTCAGGGGCGGTGAAGTTTAAAAATCAGGCGCAGTTCAATCCGTTAAAATTTGCTGCCGGAATTGCACAAGGGCTGAATATCCGTGAAAATACAAAGGTGACGGAGTTCGGAAAGGGCATTGTTGAAACGGAGTCGGGAACCGTTTCGGCAAAAAATATAATTATCGCAACTCATTTTCCGATTATCAACAAGCACGGTGCGTTCTTTATGAAAATGCATCAGAGCCGTTCATATGTTGCGGCGTTTGAAAATGCACAAAGCGTTGACGGAATGTATCTCGATGAAGCCGACGGAGGATTTTCATTCCGTAATTACGGTAATCTGCTGTTAATCGGCGGAGGGTCGCACAGAACGGGAAAGCCGAGTGACGGCTGGAAACCGATTGAAGAATTTGCGCGGAAATATTATCACGGTTCCGAAATAAAATACAGATGGGCGGCGCAGGATTGCATGACTCTCGACGGCTCGGCATATATCGGCAGATACGCCAAGGATTCAGACGGTCTTTATGTTGCAACGGGCTTCAACAAATGGGGCATGACTCAGTCGATGGCTGCGGCACGGATTCTCTGCGACATGATAACAAAAAAGAAGAACCCCTATGAGGAAATTTATTATCCCTCAAGGTCGGTTCTTCATAAACAGCTTTTTAAAAATATTGTTGAATCGGGTGCAAATATTCTCACATTTTCACGCCCGAGATGTCCTCACCTCGGATGTGCGCTCAAGTGGAACAAACACGAGCGTTCATGGGACTGCCCGTGCCACGGCTCAAGGTTTTCCGAAGACGGAAAGCTGCTTGATAATCCGTCGACGGAGAATAAAAAAATGTGATTGTTACGGCTGCTGAGTCAGTCCCAAAATGCAGTCGGTTGATGTTTTCAGACACAATGCAAGATGAACCAAAATATCACCCTGCATCCTGTTTCATACTTTGAATAAGTGCTTCTGCAAATATAACATCCGTATTTTTCAGCTCATTGCAAAGCTCCAGGTCAGCGGTGTTGTGATAGAGCGTGACAGCATTTCAAGAATAGAAATCGGAACACGGTTTGTTGCAGATTATGAGCTTATGGTGTTGTCGGAAATTCTCGGAGTTTCCGTAGACTGGCTTTTGGGCAGATAAATTACGGCTTGTATCGGTTTTGATACAAGCCGTTTTTATGTTAAGTCTTATCCTGATTTGCGGCGAAAACATCCGCAACCTCGCTGATTGTAATGTATGCTTCGGGGTCGAGCTCATGCACGATTTCACGCATTTTCGGAACCTGGAAACGGTTGACAACAAAATAAATAACCGTTTTTTCGGCGTTTGAATAACCGCCCTCAGCCTTGATTTTTGTCATTCCGCTTTCAAAAACCTCCGAAAGCACCGCACAGATTTCACCGGGTCTTGAGGTTATTATCATGGCACCCTTTGCACGGTCCATACCTTCAACAATATAGTCGATTGTTTTCAGTGCAGCGGCATAGGTTATTATCGAATAAAGCGGAAGGGTCCAGCTTTTCAGCGCAATTCCGCATACCGTATAGAGTATTATGTTATAAATCATAACAAAAGTTCCCACGGTCATGTCCAGGCGTTTTGAGAAAATAACAGCCATAACTTCAATGCCGTCCATTGCGCCTCCGAAGCGGATTGCAAGACCGCTTCCGATTCCCGAAATTATGCCTCCGAAAAGTGCGCACAGAAGCAAATCCGTGCCTGCAAGAGGCGAAGAAACGCTTACATCAACGGGAAGAATATCGGTAATCAGCCATGCGGCAAGAGAATAGATTGCAACGGTATACACCGCATAAACAGTGAAGCGTATGCCCTGCTTTTTCAGTCCGAAAAGAAAAAGCGGTATGTTAAGGGCAACAAGAAAAATCGAGAGCGTGAATTTTTCGGGAGTTATCTGTGCAAGAAGCATTGATGTGCCTGAAATTCCGCTGTCATAGAGGTTGACGGGATAGAGAAATACGGTGACTCCGATTGCATTGACTATGCCTGCAACCGTGAGAAGGATAAAGTTTTTGATTCTGAGTTTTCTGAGGTCTTTTAACACGGCAGGACTCCTTTTTGTTTGATAATGAAAGAATAACCCATAAAAATGAACACAGTATTAAGATAATATGCAAAACAGGAAAAAAGAGTCAGATGTCACGGCGTTTTGCAAAAATCCAATCCGCCCAGTCTTCTTTTCTGAAAAATCCTGCGGCGATTGTGTGACCGCCTTTGCTGTAAATTCTTGTTGCGGCAGTGCCGCCGTTTTCATTGAGCTTTTCGGCAAGGAATGCGCTTCCCTCGGAAATGCTCGGATGGTCATCCGTTGCCCATGTGAGGTAAAACGGCGTTCTTGCAAGCGTTTTGAAATCTTCTTCCGTCAGATTGCGGCGGAATTCGTTTTTCTGCCACCAATCACCGTTTGCAGGAAATTTTTCGTTGTGGGTGAAGCCCATGGCAGAGATTGCGCCTGCATATTTATCGGGGTTTCTGAGCACCTCATATGCCGTTCCGTAGCCTCCGTATGATGTGCCTGCGATATAAATTCTGCTTCTGTCAACGTTATTATATGTTTCTTCGAGATGGCGGATTACCCCTTCAATAACACGGCTGTGTTCATCGGTGTTATATGCGCAGGAATAATCGCCGTGGGTATAATCACAATGGATAACAACCTGATGGCAGGGATGTTTGTTGAGCTTTTTCCTGAGCCATCTGAATTCCCACATCTGCATATCGTTTTCGCCTGCATGGTTGAGACCGCTTCCGTGCAGATAGAAGAAAACGGGATATCTGCCTTTGTCGGTTATCGGCTTCAAACGGAAAAACCAGCCCTCGCCCGAAGGCTTATCGCAGTAATAATGCTTTTTATATGAGGGATACCATACCGTTTTCCCCGTTTTGATAACACGGCTTTCGCTCTGACTTTCCGTCAGGGCTTTTTTGTGCCTGATTATTCTCGGAACTTGTTTATATGCGGTCATGCAGAGAGAATTATAAAACTTATTAAAAAGACTCACTTTCAACACCTGCCTGGTTTATTTGAAATTCACTTTGACTCTGTGCTTTCCGATGCCCGTTTTTATTTCGATACGGCTTTTGCCCGTATCGCCGAGAGGAATAATTTTGTATTCGCCGTCGGTCTTGATGCTCTCGATTTCCTTGTGAGCGAATATTACGGTGGGAACGGCAAACTCCTTATCCTGACTGAATTCAAGAGCGAAGGAATTGCATCCTCTGTCGTGACGGTAGTTTTCAATCGTTCCGCAAACGGCAATCGGGAAGGGTCTTGAAAGATGCTCCAGAATCGGCTGTTCATAATAAGTCATGCTCATAAAGAATGTATAAAACGCCTGACTCCATTGGTTTTTGTCAAAATAATCAAGAAGAAAATCAATATGTTTAAAATATTGCTCACTTTCCGAAAAAGAACCCCATTCACCGACAAGAACGGGAGCATTCCATGCTTCCTGAGTGTTTTTCTTTTCGTCAAATATCGTCTGCACTCTTGCGTTGCTCGGATAGTCATATGCAGGGGTGTCAACATAAATATCATATCCGTGGGGAGAATAGCAGAGCTTTTCTTCGCGCTTGCCGTCATAAGTTACCGCAGGCATACTGAAAGGAACACTGATATTGGTATAATAACAGCTTTCAACGATTATGACGCCGTTATCTGTAACATCTCTTATTCCTTTTGAAAGTCTGTTGATGAAATCGGAATAAACGCCCACATCAAACTTTTTCTCAAGAGGAAGACCTGCTATCGTGACTTTGCGCAGAAGATCGGGGTCTTCAAACGGTTCAAGAACGCCCGACATATCTTTTTTGAGCAGAC
>JAZSAH010000109.1:0-15382 GCA_045601745.1 Acutalibacteraceae bacterium | reverse complement strand
GATTTTTCCAGAATTGAACCGCCATTTTTTCTCCGTCAATGAATCTGAGAAAAGCAAAGCATCTTCCTTTGAATTTATCGCCGAAACCGAGAAAGAAAAGGATGAGATTAATCAGAAGATACGGTGCAAGGATTATGAGATACGGCCTGTGAATAAGACAGTAAAACAGAAAAACCGTTTCCGAATCCTGAGGATAAACCGTTTTATCAAAATCGTAAAGGTCAAATTCACGCATTGAAGCTTACCTTTTTGCCCTTGAGTTCAACTTCTTCTGCCTTGCCGTTGACTATAATATTGAACTTGCCCTTGCCTTCAAGGCTGTAGCTTGCGAGCTTACCGTTTTTCCATTCGATATCAACGATAACTCCGCCCTTTGCAAGAAGACCTGTTACCTTGCCGTTTTTCCACTTTGAGGGAAGCGCAGGAAGAATATAAATCTTGCCGTTATAGCTCTGCATGAGCATTTCTGTGATACCGCTTACGAAACCGAAGTTGCCGTCAATCTGGAAGGGGGGATGAGCGTCGAAAAGGTTTTCGTATGTTCCGCCGCCCTTGGTGTAGTTAACGCCGACACTCTTGACGGGGCGAAGCTGCAATTCAATAAGCTTGAGTGCGTGGTCGCCGTCCATGAGTCTTGCCCAGAAATTGATTTTCCAGCCGAGACTCCAGCCTGTGCCGTTATCGCCTCTGCGTTCGAGAGTTCTGCGGCAAGCCTTTGCAAGCTCGGGTGTTTCGTCAACCGTGATAAGGCGTGCGGGATGAAGCGCGTAGAGATGTGAAACGTGTCTGTGATGGGGTTCTGCTTCGGGATAATCGTCATCATATTCAAGAAGCTGACCGTCACTTCCGATTTTGAAATCAGCCATTTTTGCGACTGTATCTTTAAGCTCTGCGGCAAAATCTGAATCGATTCCGAGAATATCGCAGGATTTGATGCAGTTGAGGAAAAGCTCCTTTGCAATTGACATGGACATTGTTGAATATTTGCCGACGTTGCATTCATCTTTTTCGTAAATAAAGCCGTTTTCGGGAGATGTTCCGGGAGCGAGAACGAGCTTTCCATCGTATTCTGTCATGATATCAAGATAGAATTCGGCAGCTTTTCTCATAACGGGATATGCGGTGTTTCTGAGATATTCAACATCGTTTGTGTATTCATAGTGGTCAAAGAGATGTTCACAGAGCCAGCCCGATGAACCGTGCCAGAATGCCCAGCAGGCATTGCCTGCAACGGGAGTTGCAAGACGCCAGAGATCGACATTGTGATGTGATGTCCAGCCCTTTGCGCCGTACTGACCCATAGCCGCCTTTTCACCGCTGATGCTGAGGTCTTTTACCATCTCGATAAGAGGAAGATTAACCTCAGGCATACGGCACATGAGAACAGGCCAATAGTTCATTTCCGTGTTGATATTAACGGTATAGTTTGAATGCCAGGGAGGAGTGAGTCTGTCATTCCAGATACCCTGGAGAGTTGAAGCCTGAGAGCCTTCTCTTGAGCAAGAAACAGCAAGATATCTGCCGTAGTTATAAACAAGAGTAATGAGTGACATATCGCTCTTATCTTTTTTATAAAGAACAAGGCGTTTGTTTGTGGGAACATCCTCTTTTCCTTCGCCGATATCAAGGGTTACTCTGTCGAAAAGCTCCTTATAATCGGCAATGTGAGCCTTCTTTTCGGCGTCATAATCGTTTGCCGCATTGATTCTGTCCATGCAAGGCTTTATGTATTCCTTGCCTTCAATATACGGATGCTTGTCAAAACCGTTGAAGCTTGATTCTGCTGTAAAGAAGAAAACAGCATAGGTTGCATCTGTTACGGAAATGCGGTTTTCAACTGCTTTTGTTGAACCGTCTGTTATAACCTTGACTGCAGCTCTGAAACGGATACCTCTCATTTCGGGCTCGTCATAATAATGCTTGTTGCTTGATTCACCGCCGACGTTGTTTTCGCCGTGGCATTCGCCGTCAAGAATGATTATGTTTCCGTCAACAAAACTGTTGCTCTTGAGCTTTGAAGCAAGACCGAAGGTGAAGCTGACTTTATCGCTGAAGGTATATTTTGCGCAGATAAGCTTTGAAGGGTATGATGCAAAATATTCTCTTTCGTGTCTGATGCCCGACTTCGTGTAGCTTACGGTTGAAACAGAATTTTCAAGGTCGAGGGTGCGTTTATATCCTTTCGCTCTTGTGCATCTTCCGAATTCTATTTCAAGATTGCCGAGGGGCATATATGCCTGGCTCCATGTGCTCTGGAAATTCGCTTCGATTTCTTCCTGTGCTTCATGAAGTCTGCCGTCAAGAGCAAGCTTCTGTGCCTTCTTGAAAGATTCGGGAGCACCTTCTTTGACCGTGTTTTTGGGTTTGCCTGTCCAGAGTTCATCGTGGTTGAGAGCGAGAACTTCTTTGTCAACCGTGCCGTAAATCATTGCACCGAGAGTGCCGTTACCGATGGGAAGGCACTGTGTCCATGCCTTGGCAGGGGAGTCGTACCATAAAAGTGTTCCGTTTGCCATAATTTATCTCCTTTGGAAGATTTATTTTTTTGACACCTTATTATATAACATTAATCATCCTCAGTCAATCTTTAAAAATGAAAGAAATCCTGCAAAAAACAAAAATAAACTTGCATTTTGTGCCGTAATGGTGTAGAATTTCTCTATCTGAACAGTGAGGTATCAATATGTCGGAAAACTTTCAGCTTCGCATAGAAAATGCTTATCCGACTCTTTCAAAGGGTCACAAAAAAATAGCGGATTTTATCAAAAACAATTATGAGAAAGCTTCGTTCATGACTGCCGCAAGTCTCGGAAAAGCGGTCGGAGTGAGCGAGTCAACCGTTGTCCGTTTTGCGTCAAACATAGGCTTTGACGGTTATCCCGAGCTTCAGAAATATCTTCAGGAAGCAGTCAAAAGCCATCTTACAAGCGTTCAGAGAATGGATGTTGCTGCAAGCAGATACAGCGGCGATGATTTCATCGACAGAGCGTTCATGACAGATATCGAAATGATAAAGCAGACGAGAGACAGCATTTCCCGTGAAGCGTTTTCGAAGAGTGCGGAAGCAATAAACAAGGCTAAGAAAATTTATATCCTCGGAGTAAGAAGCTCGGCAGCTCTTGCGAGCTTTGCAGCTTTTTATCTTCGTTTCCTTTATGAGAATGTTGTGCTTATTGACACATCGGCATCAAGTGAGCTTTTCGAGCAGATGTTCAGAATAAGCGAAGATGATGTCTGTATTGCAATCAGCTTTCCCAGATATTCGAATCAGACCGTAAAAGCGTTGTCCTTTGCAAAGAGCAGGGGAGCAACGATTATTTCGATAACCGACGGTGAGATGTCGCCGATAGCTCCCTATGCCACCCATCTTCTTGTTGCAAAGAGCAGCATGGTTTCGTTTGTCGATTCGCTTGTTGCGCCTCTGAGCGTTATCAATGCTCTTGTTGCCGCAAGCGCAAGAGAAAAGCGTGAAGATGTTTATAATGATTTCAAGGCACTCGAAGAAATATGGGATGAATATCAGGTTTACAGAACAGGCGGTGAGGAAAAATAATGAAAACCTCTTTGCTTGTGATAGGCGGCGGTGCTGCAGGTCTTATGGCGGCAGGAACTTCTTCACATATGAATGCCGAAACAATCGTTCTTGAACGGAATGAGCGTCCTGCAAGAAAGCTGATGATAACGGGAAAAGGCAGATGCAATGTTACCAACAACTGTCCGTCACTTCAGGAGCTTATTTCTAATGTGCCCCGTAACGGCAGATTTCTCTACGGTGCCTTTTCGAGATTCATGCCCTCGGATGTCATTGATTTTTTTGAAGACAGAGGAGTGGCTCTCAAAACCGAAAGGGGAAACCGTGTTTTTCCCGTTTCCGATAATGCGGTCGATATTGTTGATGCGCTTGTCGGATATGCAAAGGAAAGAGCAAGATTTCTCAACGGCAGAGCAACAAAGCTGATTGTTGAGGATAACGAAGTCAGAGGTGTTGAAACCGAAAACGGTGACATCATTTATGCCGATAAAATAATAATTGCAACGGGCGGTCTTTCTTATCCGGGAACGGGTTCAACGGGTGACGGCTATGAGCTTGCAAGGCAGGCAGGTCATAAGATAACGGAGCTTGTTCCTTCACTTGTGCCTCTCGAAATCCATGAGGGCTTCTGTACGGATCTTATGGGACTTTCCCTTCGCAATACCGCAATCAAGGTTGTTGACACCGAAAACGGCAAAACTGTTTATACAGACTTCGGCGAAATGCTTTTCACTCATTTCGGAGTATCGGGACCGATGATTTTAAGTGCATCGGCTCATATGAGAAATCTGAAAAGCGGTAAATATAAAATTTATATCGACCTCAAACCCGCCCTTACCCATGAACAGCTTGACGCAAGAATTCTGCGTGATTTTTCGGAGAATACAAACAAGAATTTCATCAATTCGCTCAATTCTCTTTTGCCCAAAAAGCTTGTTCCCGTAATTGTTAAACTCAGCGGAATAAGTCTTTCGACAAAGGTGAATCAGATAACAAAGGAGCAGAGAAAAAATCTTGTTGACCTTCTCAAGGGTGTGTGTATAACCGTAACGGGCTTCAGACCCGTCGCCGAGGCAATCATAACCTCGGGCGGTGTCGATATATCGCAGATTAACCCGAAAACGATGGAATCGAAGCTTGTGAAGGGTCTTTATTTTGCAGGCGAAGTGATTGATACCGATGCATATACGGGCGGTTTCAATTTGCAGATAGCATTTTCAACGGGCAGGCTTGCAGGAATAAGTGCTGCCGAAGAAAAATTAAGTGAGCGAGGATTTGATTATGAATAACATTATCAATGTTGCTATAGACGGTCCGGCAGGTGCAGGAAAAAGCACGGTTTCCCGTGCGGCTGCAAAAGAACTCGGATTTATTTATGTTGATACGGGTGCGCTTTACAGAGCTGTCGGTGTCAACGCATTAAGAAAAGGGATTGATACGAAGGATAAGCCTGCCGTTGCGGCAACGCTTTCTGATATCAGTGTTGACCTTGTTTTTGAAAACGGCGAACAGAAGGTGCTCCTCAACGGTGAAAATGTTTCGGTTGAAATAAGAACACCTCCCGCCTCAATGGCAGCTTCCGATGTTTCGGCTGTTCCCGAAGTCAGAGCCTTCCTTTTTGATTTGCAGAGAGATATCGCAAAAAGAAACAACTGCATCATGGACGGCAGAGATATAGGTACGGTTGTTCTTCCTGATGCAAAGGTCAAAATCTTCCTCACCGCATCTGCCGAAGAGCGTGCAACAAGAAGATATAAAGAGCTTATCGAAAAAGGAACACAGGTTGAATACAAAGATGTTCTTGAAGAACTGATTCAGAGAGACTATAATGATTCCCACAGAGAAATCGCTCCGCTGAAGCCTGCGGAAGACGGCGTTATTCTTGATACAACGGGACTCAATCTTGAAGAATCTGTAAATGAAATTATCAGAATTATTAAGGAGAAGATCTAATGAAGGGTTTTGATTATTCTGTAGAAATCAAAGACAGCGAGCTTTATGAAAAATTAAGACCTGTCGGTAAAAAGCTTGAGCAGATGCTCTATAAAATTGAATATGTCGGCACGGAAAACATTCCCGAAGACGGCGGATTTATTCTTGCATCCAACCATATGAATGCACTTGACCCCGTTTTTATTGCAGTCGGCATGGAAAAAAGACAGCTTCATTTTATGGGAAAAAAGGAGCTTTTTGAAAATCCGATATCAAAATATTTCCTTACAAAGCTCAACGGCTTTCCCATCGTAAGAGGCGGTGCGGATACGGCTGCGCTTGACTATGCGATAAGAGTTGTCAGGGAAGGAAATGTTCTCGGTATATTCCCCGAGGGAACACGTTCAAAGGACTATAAACCCGCAAGAGCCAAAAGCGGCGTTGCAATGATTGCTCATCAGACAAAAGCACCCGTTCTTCCCGTTTCACTTTATACTTCCGACGACCTTAAGCTGCATACGAAACTCACAATAAGATTCGGTGAAGTTATTCCTTATGAAAAACTCGGATTGGACGAAGAAGTTACGAGAGAACAAACCAAAGCCTGTGCCAAGATGATTATGGCTGAAATTGTTAAGCTCTGGGAGATGGGACATTGCGGATAACTCTTGCAAAAACTGCGGGCTTTTGCTTCGGCGTAGACAGGGCAGTCAATATGGCATATGAAGTGGCTGAAAAAGGCGTTGATGCCGCAACTCTCGGTCAGCTTATTCATAACACTTATGTCACAACTCAGCTGTCTGAAAAAGGCGTGGGAATAATCGATTCTCCATCACAGTCGCATGAGGGACAAACGGTCATCATCAGAGCGCACGGTGTTTCAAAATCCGTCTATGATGAACTTGCTGCCGTCGGTGCCGTGATCTGCGATGCAACCTGTCCGTTTGTTAAAAAAATACATACCATAGTTTCCGAAAATTCCGATGAAGAAACTCCCGTTCTCATTGCAGGCGACCCTGCTCATCCTGAGGTTATGGGCATAAAAGGTCATTGCAGGGGAGATGTCTATGTTTTTAAAAATCTGTCGGAGCTTGAAATAATTCTCGGAGAAAACAAGAAATTGTGCGAAAAAAGAATAATAATCGTCTCTCAGACAACTTTTTCGCAAAATGAATGGAAAATTTGTAAAGAAAAAATAAAAATAGACTGTACAAATGCAAAATTATTTGATACAATATGCTTTGCGACGCGTCAAAGGCAGGATGAAGCTGCCGTGCTTTCAAAAAAAAGCGATATGATGATTATCATCGGCGGCCGCCACAGTTCAAACACGGTGAAGCTCAAAGCCGTGTGCAGTGAAAACTGTGAAACATATTTGGTGGAAGGAGCCGATGAGCTCTCATCCATAGATTTTTCCAAATGCGCCGAAATCGGCGTGACGGCAGGGGCATCAACCCCTTCCGATATTATTAAGGAGGTACTTTTAGCAATGTCCGAAATCGTAAAAGAAACCGCAAATATTCAGGTAGAGGAGGTGCCTTCTGAAGCAGCTATGACAGCAGACGAGATGGATTTTTCCGCAGCTCTTGAAGCTTCCCTTAACAGCATGAGCACAGATCAGAAAGTTAAGGGCGTTGTTATGGGTATAACACCCACAGAAATCCAGGTTGATATCGGCAGAAAGCATGCCGGCTTTGTTCCCATGGATGAATACAGCGCTGACCCCAATGCCAACGCAGCAAAGGAACTCAAGATTGGCGACGAAATCGATCTTATCATAATGAAAACTAACGATGCTGAGGGCACCGTTATGCTTTCAAAGAAGCGCTTTGATGCTCAGAAGTCATGGGTTGACATCATCGAAGCAGAAGAAGACGGCAGAATCCTCGAAGGCACAGTTGCAGAGGTTATCAAGGGCGGCGTGCTTGTTGTTTCCAACAATGTCCGCGTTTTCGTTCCTGCATCACTTGCAACAGAACGCCGTGATGAAGCACTTGAAGATCTTCTCAAGAAGACCGTTAAGTTCCGCATCATCGAAGTTAATAAGCAGCGCAGAAGAGCAGTCGGTTCAATCCGTTCCGTACTTAAGGAAGAAAAGAAAGAAGCTGCAGAAGCTTTCTGGGCAAGCGTTGAAGAAGGCAAGAAGTACACAGGTATTGTTAAGTCAATGACAAACTACGGTGCATTCGTTGATATCGGCGGTGTTGACGGTATGGTTCACATTTCCGAAATGTCATGGAAGCGCATCAAGAATCCTTCTGAAGTTTTCTCAATCGGTCAGGAAGTTGATGTTTATATCAAGGCTCTCGATAAAGAAAACAAGAAGATTTCTCTCGGCTACAGACGCGACGAGGATAATCCCTGGGAAATCCTCAGAAAGAATTATCCCATCGATTCCGTTATTGAAGCTGAAATCGTTGGACTCACAACATTCGGTGCTTTCGCAAGAGTTATCCCCGGCATCGACGGCCTTATCCACATTTCACAGATTGCTGACCGTCATATCAGCAAGCCCCAGGATGTACTTAAGGTTGGCGAGAAGGTTACCTGCAAGCTCACCGCAGTTGACTATGACAAGAAGCGCGTAAGCCTTTCAATCCGTGCTCTTATCGAGCCCGCAGAAGAAGCTGTTGAAGAAGCAGCTGAAGAGGCTCCCGTTGAAGAAGCTGTAGCAGAAGAAGCAGCTGAATAATAATGTTTTTTTCACCGCCCGCAGCTTCTGTGGGCGGTTTTGCTTGGAGTGATATTTATAAAAAACAAAGGTAAATTTCTCGGACCTTTCTATTGTATACTTGCCGCTGTTGTGTGGGGACTTTCGTTCGTTGCCCAGAGTGAGGGCGCAGATATAGGCACATTTACCTTCAACGGTATCAGAACTCTCATTGGCGGAATCGTTCTTGTTCCGCTTGTTGCAATCAGTCATATAAGCGGAAACAAAAAACTTCCTGAGGGCGAAAAAAAGAAGTTTGCATTTAAAGATGTTGCTATAGGAGGCTTGTGCTGCGGTATACCTCTTTTTCTCGGAGGCAACCTTCAGCAGCATGCCTTTTTCCTTGACCTCGGTCCGGGTAAAGTCGGATTTATAACCGCACTTTATATGGTGCTTGTTCCCGTTGCGGGAATTTTTATGAGAAGAAAGCTTCGTTTCAACATCTGGCTCGGAGTTGCCCTCGGAGTTATCGGTCTTTATCTTCTGAGTGTACCTTCGGGAGCATTTTCTGTCGGCAAGGGTGAAATTATCGCAATCTGCGGCGCCTTCTCATTTGCGGCGCATATTCTTGTTATCGACTATTTCTGCAAGAAGGTTGATAACATCGCTCTTTCCTGCTGCCAGTTTTTTGTTGCAGGCACACTTTCGATTATATGTATGTTCATTTTCGAAGAACCCGATATCGGTGAAATCATGAATGCCGCGGTGCCCATTCTTTATGCAGGTGTCATGAGCTGCGGCGTTGCATTCACGGCGCAGATTTTCGGACAGAAATATTCTGACCCGACGGTAGCATCAATTCTTCTCTGCCTCGAATCCGTGTTTGCGGTAATATTCGGTCTTATTTTCCTCGGCGACAAACTCAACGCCCGTGAAACAATCGGTTGTGTTGTCATGTTTACGGCAATTATGTTAACGCAGATACCTGCAGAGAAATTCAGCCTTAAGAGAAAATAAAAAACGGGAGTTCTGAATTATGATAACAAGAATCATTTCATTGCTGATGTCGTTTGTCGTTTCCGTCAGCGGAATGCTTTTTACATCTTTCAATAATATTATCGACTCCGTATCCGAAATGATTTTCGGTATCCCTTATACATCGGAGGCTGTCAAGTCCGATTTTTTTGAGGAAATCGAAGAAAACGATGTTGTTGCCGTTGATAAAAATAACGGCTTTATCAAAGATCTGACGGCTGTTTTTATTGAAGAAAATCTGTCTTTTGCCGAAAAACTTGCTCTTTTCGGTAAAACGGGCGGCGTGCTTGTCGGATGGAGCACTGTTACGGATTTGTATGTTATCCGATATCCTGCCATGAATTATGATGCGGTAAACAAAAAATGCGAAGAACTTGCAAAGCTTGACGGTATTGTTTTTGCAATGCCTGTTACAACGAACAAGAGCACACCCGATACAGCTCCCGATGACCCCTTTGACAAATATGATTTCACTTATCCCGAATGGGATGAACTCAATCCCTGCGGAAGCAATTGGTGGCTTGAAGCAATTCAGGCTAGGCAGGCATGGGATTATTCGGATTATTTCAATACTGTCAATATCGGTATCATTGAATCGGGTATCGAGGTTGAACATCCCGAGTTTGAAGGAAAAATCAGTTTTCCGAGCGCAAGGCACGCAAAGAGAAATTACGGTGATTTCCACGGTTGTCATGTTGCAGGCATAATCGGTGCAAGGCATAATAACGGAACGGGCATTGCAGGAATATGCGATGATTCGCATTTCATCTGTGTTGACTGGAGTCCCGACCTTCTTCAGTTCTGGAATACCGAGCTTGCAATCTTTTTCGGCTTTGCGGATGTTGTGAAGGCAGGTGCAAAGGTTGTTAATTTTTCTCTCGGAATATCAGGTTCAAAAACAAATGACGGCAATTCCCTCTGGGAAGAATATTTTTCAACTGCCGCACTTTCGCTTATGATGTCGTCGCTGCTGTCAAAAGGATATGATTTTGTTGCAGTTCAGTCTGCAGGCAACGGAGATTATTACGGCGAACCCATGAACGCAAATTATAACGGACATTTTGCATCGCTGAGGAAAGGTAATATTCTGACATACGGCGGTCTTACCGCTGAAGATTTGCTTGACAGAATTATTGTTGTTGCAAGTGCTAAATATGACGGATATAACGGATATGTTCAGTCTGATTTCACAAATGTCGGCGGAGCCGTATCAATTGCGGCACCCGGAGAAGAGATTTACAGCTGCTCAACCAACGGCGAATATGAATACCTTTCGGGCACATCCATGGCAGCTCCGATGGTAACGGGCGTTGCATCGCTTGTATGGTCGGTGAATCCCGGTTTCACGGGTGCAGAGGTTAAAGAAATTGTCTGCGGTTCAGCGAATGATGTTGCAGTAATCAACAGAAGTCATGAGTATGCATATGATGTTGAGCTTATGGATTATCCCATGCTCAACGCAAAACTTGCTGTCGAAAAAGCAATTATGCTTACTGATTCCGATGTCGGAACGGTAAGCGGTAAAATCATCGGAGAAAAAGCATCGGAAATTATTTTTAATGATAAAACTTATACTTTGTTTTCCGACGGCACTTATTCGTTTGTTGCCCCGGAATCGGACGGAATTGCAATAGTTGTTGATGAAACGGGTAATGAAATAGGTTCGTTTTTATTAACGGTTGAAGCAGGAAAAGAAACTTCTGCAGGGGAGTATGCTGTCGGAACGGATATTGTTCCCGAACCCGAAGAAACTCAGCCTGCTGCATAAGAAAGGATGGTTGACATGGCAGAAATCAAAAAGCATTGGTATAAAGAAATGGCCGTTTATCAGGTATGGCCGAGGAGCTTTTATGACGGAAACGGCGACGGTATCGGTGATATCAAGGGCGTTATGCAGAAGCTCGATTATATTAAGAGCATCGGTGTTGATGCGATATGGTTTTCACCACTTTACAAATCACCCCAGCATGACTACGGTTATGACATAGCCGACTATAAAAACATCGCACCAGAATACGGCACAATTGAAGAATTCAAGGAGCTTCTTGATGCCGCACACAGCAAGGGTCTGAAGATTATCATGGACCTTGTAATCAACCACACATCAAACGAGCATGAATGGTTTATCGAAAGTCAGAAGGGTCACGATAACCCCTATCATGATTATTATTTCTGGAGAAAAGGTAAAAAGCCCAATGGCAAAAAGCCTCCCAACAACTGGCTTTCAACCTTTGCAGGTCCCGGTTGGCATTATAATGAAAACCTCGATGAGTGGTATCTCACACTCTTTGCAAAAGAACAGCCCGACCACAATATGGATAACCCCAAGGTCCGCGAGGAAATCAAGGATATCATCAGATTCTGGCTTGATATGGGCGTTGACGGCTTCCGTGAGGATGTTATCACCTTTATCTCGAAGAAAGAGGGACTTCCCAACGGCTTCCCCATTCCCGTTGCCTGCGGTATGGAGCATTATAAATGCGGACCTCATCTCGATGAGTATCTCAGGGAATTCAGAGCAGTTACCGATAACTATGACTGCATGACAGTCGGTGAAGCACCGATGATGACTCCGAAGCTTGCTCTCAGATTTATCAAAGAGGGTGCCAACCAGACTCTCAACATGATGTTCAACTTCCAGCATATGGAAGCTGATTCATTCATGGTAAGCTGGGTGCCCATGCCCTTCAGCCTCAGAAAGCTCAAAAATGCTTACAACAGATGGCAGCATAAGCTTTACGGCATCGCATGGAATGCAAACTATATCGAAAACCATGATCAGCCGAGAATCATCAACCGTTACGGAAGCGTGAAATACAGAGTTGAAAGTGCAAAAATGCTTGCAACGATGTATATCTGTCAGAGTGGCACGCCCTTCATTTATCAGGGTCAGGAAATCGGCATGACAAACATAAAGTTTGACAGCGTTGACAGATATACCGATACTCAGGTCAAGAGTACATATCAGCTTTTCAAAAAGCTCGGTTTTTCGGATAAAATGTTCCTTAAGGTTGCAAACAGAGCATCCCGTGATAACGCAAGAACTCCCGTTCAATGGACATCGGAGAAGAACGCAGGCTTCACAACCGCTGAAAAACCCTGGTTTGAAGTTAATGAGAATTATAAACAGATTAATGTTGAAGCGGCTGAAAAGGACGAGAACTCCATTCTCAATTATTACAGAAAGCTTCTTAAATTCCGCAAGGAAAACGAAATCTGTATTTACGGCGATTTCAAGCTTCATTATCCCCGAAGCAAAAAACTTTTTGTCTATGAACGAAATTATGAAGGCAAGAAGATGCTTGTTATCAATTCGTTCTCCGAAGAAAGCGTTGCTTTTGATGCTCCCAAGGGCTTTGACCTGAGCAGGGGCGAACTGATGCTTTCGAACTATGATGTTATTGACAGCAGTCTGAATACATTCATGCTTAAGCCTTTTGAAACAAGAGTATATTTGTTCTGAGAAACATAAAGCCCCCGGGATTTTGGTGAATTAATCAAAATCCCGGGGGTTTCTCAATCTTTAATTATGCTGCGGAATAAGCGATGTTTGTTCTGATTTTATCGCAGAAATCCTTTGAAACCATGTTAATCCATGTTTCGTTCTTGGTAACTGCATATGCTCCGTCTTCCTTGAGAAGCTCTGTTTCATATGATTCAAGTGCTTCAGCACCCTTTGTTGCTTTGATTGCGGCTTTCCAGTCAACATCGTCTGTGTTGTCTTTTACAAAATACATGATGTGATAACCGTATTCTGTTTCAACAATACCGTAGTCGCCTGCTTTTCTTGCATCGTCAAATGACCATTCTTCAAAAGGTGCAACATAGTTGTCGGTTGTTCTGATGCCTTCGTAAAGACCGCCTGTTTCTGCAGAAGCTGTGTCTTCGGTATTATCCTTAACCATAGCTGCGAAGCTTTCTTCAGTCTTATCGCCATCGAGCCATTTGTCAAGAAGAGCTGTTGCTTTTTTCTTTGCGTCGGTTTTCTGAGCTTCGGTAACGTTTTCTGTGTCTTCAAACTGAACGAGGCAGTGACGAACATCAACGCTGTTCATTGTGTAGATGGGCTTAACGCTGTAAACAATGTAAACGCCCTTTTCGCCGTTAACAATTGTTTTGTCGCCTGCTTTTCGTGCTGTGTCGAATGCCCAGTCAGCAACTTCATCACAGGTTGCTGTGGAAAGTGAGTTATATGTTGTGATTTCGGAAAGAGTGGTGTAGTCGGTTTCTGCAGGCTTTTCTTTGCCTTCGTTCTTGAAAGCTGTGATTGCAGCCTTGAATGAAGCTTCGTCTGTGAGCTTATCAAAGATTTCCTTTGCCTTAGCTTCTGTCTTTGCATTTTCAGCCTTCTGTCTCTCTTTGAGAGCATCTTCTGTTTCGCCTTCGTTGAGAGTGAGGGTTGTGTAAGTGAATGCATAGTAACGAACATCGGCGTAGTCGTAGAGCTTTCTGTTTGCGTCGTATTCAGCCTTTATATCGGCTTCTGCGATATTTGTTTCAAGCTCGCTTGCCTTATCTTCGGAGAAATTCTTTGCGAGGGTTTCCATTTCAAGCTGCTTTCTGAATGCTTTTTCGTTGAAACCGCCGCCGAAGCTTTCACGGAGATAAGCGTTGAGTGAATAATTGTTTGCAACAGCTTCTTCTCTGTAGCTCTTGACTGTTTCATCGATCTGAGCCTTTTCGTCGTCTGAAAGAGTGTAGCCTGCTTTTACAGCTT
Organism: Acutalibacteraceae bacterium; assembly: GCA_045601745.1. Taxonomy (GTDB): domain Bacteria; phylum Bacillota; class Clostridia; order Oscillospirales; family Acutalibacteraceae; genus CAG-177. The sequence goes on along the minus strand of JAZSAH010000109.1, from coordinate 1,516 downwards.
CGTTATAATATGCATAAACGAACTGAGCATAGTTTGCAGCTGAATCCTTGAAAACCTCATCCCATGTGAGAGCGTTGCCGTCTTCATCAAGCTGGGTTGATTTCTGCTCATCGGGAGGAACGCTTGTGTCAAATCCTATGTTCATCTGAGCATATGCGTCTGCATAATATGCCATCTGCTGATACTGTGCTGTGTAGTAATAATTGAACTGAGCTGCGGAAACCTTGTCGTCACCGATTGTAACTGCTGTAACAGCTCTTTCGATAACGCCGAGACTGTCAATAAGTTTCCATGCGATACCGCCTACGATTGCAACTGCAAGAACTATTGCAACAACCTTCTTGAGAATGCCTGCTGCGGCAGTTCTCTTTTCGATGCTTTTTGCATTCTTTTTTGCTGCCTTCGCGATTCTTGCCTTGCGTTCCTCGCGGTAAACTTCAGCCTTGCTCATTGAGCTTTCATTTTTTGCCATAACTGTTCATCCTTTACTTTAAATAATAATTGCCGACCGAACAAAATCGGCATAATACAGATATATTATACTATTTTTAATATTTTTACAAGCTTTTTTTGAAAATTAATAAATACGACTTATTAAATTAACAAATTATTTGTCCGGATTTGTGAGAGAACCGTTCAGAAATTCGGTTCTGAACCAGACATCACGAACGGAAAAATCCTTGCTGTCAAGATAATTGAGAATTCCTGCATCGCTTGTGAATGCGAACTTAAGACGGTATGAATAAAGGAATTGTTTTTTGTATCCCAATGCTTTGTTCATAGCGTTTGTTCCGTATTTTCCGTCGCCGAGAAGGGGATGACCGATGCTTGAAAAATGCGCTCTTATCTGATGTGTTCTGCCCGTTAAAAGCTCAACCTCAACAAGACTCAGACCGTCACGCTCGGAAAGAACGGCATATTTTGTTCTGATTTCTTTAGAATCGGGCATTTGTTTATCATAAACCCTGACTTTGTTTTTCTTTTCATCTTTGATAAGCCAGCCTGTCAGAGTTCCGCTTTTTCTTTTGAGAGAACCGTGAACAACGCAGAGATAATATTTTTCGAGTTCTCTGTCCTTGAGCTTCTGATTGAGAATACGAAGACTTTCGGCGTTTTTTGCCGCAATGACAATTCCGCCCGTGTTTCTGTCTATTCGGTTAACAAGAGCAGGAGCAAAAGAGTTTTCATCCTTAGGGTCGTAATCGCCTTTTTCATAAAGATATCTTTTGACCCTCGTGATAAGTGTGTCATTATATTCCGATTCATCGGGATGAGAAAGCAGACCGACTTTTTTATCAAGCAAAAGAATATTTTCATCTTCATAAACGATATCAAGCTTTTTTGATGCCGAAAGAAAATCATAATGCTCATCGGCGGGTGCAAAAAATTCATCGTTGATATACATATCAACTATATCGCCCTCGAGAAGTTTGGTCGAAATATCGCCTCTTTTTGAATTGATTTTAATTCTTTTTGTGCGTATGTATTTATACATAAGCGATTTCGGAAGTGCGGG
>JAZSAH010000108.1:0-9616 GCA_045601745.1 Acutalibacteraceae bacterium | reverse complement strand
AGCACAAAAAAGTTTTCTGACACAGAGCTTGTTGTTACTCCCAGATATGCTACTGTGCTGAATTTTGAAAACTGCAATAATATTGGAATCTCGAACCTTACTATTGGTCATGTTGATGCAGGTGAATGTTCAGGAGATGTTCTGGATTTTTCAAATTGTTCAGATGTTGCCATTGACAACACTGATCTTTACGGTTGCGGCGTTTACGGAATCAGAGCAAAAAACAAAACGGGAAATGTTTATGTCAGCAACAGCACTATCCGAGATTGTTCGGACGGTCCGATGAATATTGCTGATGTTTGCGGTGTGTTTGAATTTACAAACTGCACTCTTACAGGCTCAGACGGTTTCGGTTATTTTGAAAGAGGCGAAAACGGTTCACTTGCTTTCCGTAACTGCACTTTCGGTTATTGGGAAACATCACATTTCATGTTCCTTGAAGATATAACAACCGAAAATTGTATATGGAGCGAAGATTACATATATCCCGAATACGGTTACTGACTTTTATGGCATTTGTCTAAGCGAGCAATGGATTTGTGTGTACAAATCCGAAATTCAGGGATTTTCATCCCTGACACTCCACAGAAAATATAGTATAAAAAGATAAAATCAGGTGCAGCAGGAGTTAAATCCCGTTGCACCTGATTTTAAATTCAAGATGTATTTATGCCGTGAAAAACAACTCGTGATTAACAATCTCTTTTGCTCTTGATTCAATGCTGTTCATACGGGCAACCCACTCTGTTTAGTTATCTGCCTTGGCTTTTCCATTATGTCCTCATTAACTTTCATCTATTCCACCGGCCGAGAGAACATATCCGATGCCTGTTCATCGACCTCAACAAGATGGTTCCACAATGTACCGTTCATAAGCATTATGTTGAACTGAACTCGTTTGTGTTGCATAAGAAAATCTTTGCGTTTCATTCCCCATACACCGAGTGATTTGCTTGCCTCAACAGGTAAGGTGATGTTTGGTATTCTGTAATAGCCAACCATTCTGTAACTTCCGCCGTACTGTTCAAATGATGAATTATTCATAACTGACCTTCCTTTTGTAAACCTCCGTAATAGATTGATAATCCTTACAATTCTATCATTCCGACAGTCTACAAAAACCGAAGGGAGGCAACTTTCTTATGAAGTGCCTCCCTTCCGAGGTTGGTTTTTTCTTCAGATATAAACCGGCTGAACCTGTTTTCCTTTAATTGCGTTCTCGATCGTTTCAATTGTTTTGCTGAAATCAGCAACAACTGAGCGAGGTTTTTTCACAGCATCATCCTGTTTCATCGGCACAAAATAAATATTCTTATAATTTAATAAACTACCGATGTTTTTTGCCGCATTTGCCAATGCATCGTTTGTCGAAACGGCAATAACCAAAGGTCTTTCGTTTCGCAAATGAGCTTTAGCGGCAAGTGTTACGGATGTGTCTGTTATACCGCTTGCCAATTTTGCGAGTGTGTTTCCGGTGCAAGGTTCAACAACAAGAATGTCAAGCAACTTTTTCGGACCGATAGGTTCCGCATCGGTGATTGTTGAAATAATTCCATTGCCGCATATATTCTCAATTTTTTCCCTGAAATATTTCGCTTTACCGAAACGGGTATCCGTTGAATAAGCATTGAATGACATTATCGGTATTATATCTGCACCGTAATTTTTAAGATTGTTTATTTCGGTAATCGCTTTTTCGAATGTGCAGAACGAACCGCAAAGAGCAAAACCGACGGTCAGTTTATCCATAGATTTTCCTCCTTAAGAATATCGGTTATTGTTTCACCAATAATTATGCCGGCAGTTTTCGGAGCAACTTTTCCTGGCAATGACGGACATTGAAACGCTCTGATTCCAAACTCTTCGGCAGATGCAAAGTCAACACCGTACGGAGCAGATGCCACATCAATAACAAGACAATCATTTCTGATATTCCCGAGAATTTTTCTGTCAATAACAAGCTCGGGAACAGTATTAATTATAATATCAAATCTTCTTGAAATTTTATATGATTCTTTTATTTTACAAGCGTTCAGATGCTTGATATCGGCACATACAAGATCAGATTTTTTTCTTGCGCAAACCGTTACCTCCGCACCTAATGCCGAAAGAACATCTGCTGTTATTTTTGCTACTCTGCCATAACCGTAAACGGCAATTTCGGAGGAATGAATTGTATAATCAATGTTTTCGATTATAATTTTCAGAATGCCCTGAACAGTCGGAACAGTATTTTTAAGGGTCAATTCTTCTCTGAGAAAATAATCAAAATACCTGATATTTTTCTTTTTTAATTTGTTCTCGATTCCTTTTCCGATTATTCCTCCGAAAACAATTTTGTTTTCATCAATAACAGACAATATATCGTCAATGCTTTCTTTAATCGGAATTGCTGAATTAATATTCTTACCGTCTTTTGTTAACGGTAACGGAAAAACAATAACCTCGGATTTATATATAGTTTCTTTAAGATTATCGGGACATTTTCTTTTTTCGGAATTTAATCCGTATATAGAGATTTCAAATCCTTTTTCTTCAAGAAAATCCGCCATATGAAGCTGACGGTTATCGCCGCCGATAATCAGAATATTGTTATTTAATTTCAATATTTGCACCTCCCTGTGCCTGGATATTATTATTTTATGTTGATTTTTTGATGCTGTTAAAAAAACACAGAAAAATCTCACAAGTTTTACTTTATTTTTTTATGTGTATGTATTATAATATATAGGAATAAAGCAAAGGAGAGTTTTATGTTTGAAATAGATGCTTTGTTAAAGAAAATCAAAAGAGTTCATTTTATCGGAATCGGCGGTTCGGGAATGTGTCCTCTCGCTGAAATTCTTCATAAAGAAGGCTATATTCTCAGCGGCTCCGATAACAACGAAACCGATACTCTCGCAAGAATCCGTTCAATGGGTATACCTGTTACTCTCGGACAAAAAGCTGAAAACATCGAAGGCGCAGAGATGATTGTTTATACCGCTGCCCTTCTTCCCGACAATCCCGAGCTTGTTGCCGCTAAATCTTCGGGAATTCCGACTTTTGAAAGAAGCAAGCTTCTCGGTGCTGTTACAAGAATATACCCCAACAGTATTTGCATAAGCGGTACTCACGGCAAAACAACAGCGTGCTCAATGCTCACTCAGGTTCTGATCGAAGCTGATTTTGACCCCACAGCCGTTATCGGCGGTAAACTTCCGCTCACCGGTTCAAACGGTCTTGTAGGTCACAGTGAACACATGGTATGCGAAGCCTGCGAATTCGTTGATACCTTCCTTGATCTGTCGCCCGACATTGCCGTAATACTTAATGTTGACGAAGACCATCTCGATTATTTTAAAACATTTGACAACCTGAAGAAGTCATTCACAAAGTTTGCATCCATGGCAACAAAAATGATTATTTACAACGGTGATGATATTAACACAGCAGAAACAGTTGTTCCTGCCAAAGAAGCAAGTCATAAGCCCGTAATCACCTTCGGACTCAATGACGGAAATGATTATCAGGCTGTAAATGTTGAACTCAGAAATGAATTTGCATCTTTTGATCTTATAAGATACGGTCAGAATCTCGGTAAGGTAACTCTCGGTATTCCCGGCAAGCATCATGTTTATAATGCCCTTGCTGTTATCGCTTCCGCAATGGAATCCGGTGTCAGCTTTGAACAGTGTGTCAAAGGAATTTCCGATTTTCACGGTGCAGGCAGACGCTTTGAAATCCTTGCTGAGATTGAAGGAATCACAATCGCAGATGACTATGCTCATCACCCCAAAGAGCTTGAGGTTACTCTTGAAACGGCAATGAAGATGGGTTACAAAAAAGTCTGGGCAGTATTTCAGCCGTTCACATATTCAAGAACATCCATTCTCTTTGATGAATTTATCCGTGTTCTGAAAATACCCGACAGATGCATAATGACAGAAATAATGGGTTCAAGAGAAGTGAACACATATAATATCTACACCTCTCAGCTTGCCGAAAAAATACCCGGAAGTGTCTGGTTCAATACTTTTGATGAAGTTGCTCAATATACCGTTGATAACGCCGAAAGCGGTGACCTGATTATTACACTCGGCTGCGGTGATATATATAAAGCTGCAAAAATCATGATAAAATTATTAAAGGAGAAGCAATGATATGAAATACAGTATCAACAAAACAAATTTCAATGATTTTTCTGTTTTAGAAATCAATAAACTTGAAGGCAGAGGCTATGCTATCCCCTATTCATCCGTTGAAACACTCAAAAAAACATCTTTGAAGAAAGAACGAACATCCTCAGATATGGTTAAGGTTCTTTCGGGTAACTGGGAATTCAAATACTATGCGACCAACAAAGACCTTCCGGATGTTATCGAAACCGAAACAGTTGCTTTTGATAAAGTTAAAATTCCTTCAACATGGCAGAGAACGGGTTATGATTCTCCCGCATATATTAACTGCCCTTATGCCTTTGACGATAAACCGCCATATGTCCCTTACGAACAGCCCGTCGGCGTTTACAGAAAAACTTTTGAAATCGCTTCTCTTGATAAAATTTATATCATCTCATTCCTCGGTGTTATCTCATGTCTTGACCTTTATATCAACGGACAGTTTGTCGGTTACAGCGAAGGTGCTCATAACACCGCAGAATTTGATTTGACTAAATATCTTGTTGAAGGCGAAAATGAGCTTCTGGCTGTTGTTCATAAATGGTCAAACGGAACATTCCTTGAGTGTCAGGATATGTTCCGTGAAAACGGTATTTTCAGGGATGTTCTGCTTTATGAAATGCCCGAAACATATCTCAACGATGTTTATCTCAGAACAAAAGAAACAGCAAAAGGCTGGAATCTTGATATCAATGTTGATATCAACGGTAAAACCGAGGGTTTATGCGCATATGCTGAGATTTATTATAAAAACAAACTTATCGCCGAAAAATGCGTTCCTGCAGAAAAAAACTGCGTAATTGCTTTTAAAAATCTTGATGTCAGAACATGGAACGCTGAAGTTCCCGAAATATATAGTGCATATGTCAGCCTTTATAACGGTGAAGAAGAAATCATGACACAGCGTCATAATATAGGTTTCAAAACCGTTAAAATCAAGAAAGACATATTTACGGTTAACGGAAAGAAAATCAAAATCAAAGGTGTCAATCACCACGATACTCACTATAAGAACGGTTATGTAATGAGCTTTGACGACCTTGAAAAAGATATAAAACTCATGAAGTCGCTCAATGTCAATGCCGTCAGAACCTCACATTATCCTCCCGATGCAATGTTTATTGCGCTTTGCGATATTTACGGTCTTTATGTTATAGATGAAGCAGATATCGAAACACACGGTGTTGCCTGCGAACCTCATAATAATTTTGACCTTATCAGCCACGATATTGAATGGGCACCGAGATACCTCGACAGAGTAAAAAGAATGTATCTCCGCGACAGAAGCCGTGCAGGTATCATCATGTGGTCTCTCGGCAATGAAGCCGGCGGTTATGCCTGCCAGGATGTCTGCTATGAATATCTTCACGATGTATGTCCCGAAATTCCTGTTCATTATGAAGGCGTTGTACGCACCAAAAGACATTCATATGATGTTGTGTCCGAAATGTATACAGATCATAATAAAGTTGAAAGAACCGGTAAACATACAAGAGGAAAGAAATACACACCGAAGCCCTTCTTCCTTTGCGAATATGCTCATGCAATGGGCGTTGGTCCCGGCGGACTTGAAGAATACTGGGATATATTCTATAAATATGACAACCTTATGGGCGGATGCATCTGGGAATGGGCAGACCATTCATATTATCATCCCAACGGTAAAATCAAATTCACATACGGCGGTGACCACGGTGAATGGCGCCATGACGGTTGCTTCTGTGTTGACGGTCTTGTTTATCCCGACAGAAGACTCCATACAGGTGCAAAGGAAATGAAAAATGTTTACCGCCCTGTCAGAGCAAGCTATAATAACGGAAAAATAACTTTCCTTAATACAAACAGATTCAGAAACACTTCTTATCTCACGGCAGTCTGGGAACTTGTTAAAAACGGTAATATTCTTCTTGCTGCTGATGAAATCATTCTCGATATTGATGCAGAAAGTGCAAAAGAATTTGCTGTTGATATAAAACTTCCGAAAGAAAAATGCGACTGTCATCTCAATGTTTATTATTTTGACGGTGATAACGAAATTGCATTTGAACAGATCGCTCTTAAAGAAGAATTCAAAACAGATAAAATCAAATCCGACTATAAATTAAGCGTTAATACAAACGAGAATCTCAGCGTTATCAATTTTGAAAACGGTTTTGTTTCATTCTCAAATGAAAACGGTATGATTGAAAGCTATGTTGTTAACGGCAAAGAGCTTATCAACAGCTCCCCTGCATTTGCAAAAGGCTTTATTCCCAACATTTACAGAGCAATTCTTGATAACGACACCAGATACCGTGATGAATGGATAAAAGCGGGCTATGATGATTACAAATGCATCTGCACCGATTTTGAGGTTGAATTCAAAAAAGACAAAGCAGAGGTTGAAGTTGAATATAAACTCAAGAGCAAGAAAACACTTCTTCCTCTCGGTAAGGTTGAACTTGAATATAAGATTTACGGAAACGGCGCAATCAAGGTTGAAGCAAAATTCAATCCTGTTGCAAAGAAACGCCTTGCGGGTCATATGCCGAGATTTGGTCTTACACTCGAAATGCCCAAAGAATTCAGAAACATCGAATACTACGGCATGGGTCCCGATGAAAACCTTTGTGACATTTATGCTCAGTCAATGACAGGCGTTTACGAAACAACTGTTGATGAGATGTACGAACCTTATATCAGACCTCAGGATTCAGGCAACAGAACAAAGGTCAGATATCTTGCAGTTACTGATAATGACGGCGATGGCATCAAGTTTGCGTTTGATGATGAATATTTCAATTTCAATGCAAGACCTTATTCACAGCTTCTTCTTCAGAATGCAAATCACATTGAAGATCTCCATGATGAAAACACCGTTGTGATCAATATTGACGGTTTCACAAGAGGTACGGGTACGGCAAGCTGCGGTCCTGATGTTCTTCCTCAGTTTGAAGTAGACGGAAAAGACGGACTTGAATTTGAATTCTTCGTTATGCCTTATAAAAAGTAATAATTATTGCAGATAAAGATTAAAGCGTATCTCTTTTTCGGGATACGCTTTAATTTCTTGACAAATAACAACTTTCGTGATAATATCAACTTTGATAAAATGCACCTGTGGCGGAATTGGCAGACGCGCCAGATTTAGGATCTGGTATCTTCGATGTGCAGGTTCAAGCCCTGTCAGGTGCACCAGGATATTTAAAAACGAACCTTTGGCTGAATCGTCAAAGGTTCGTTTTTTATGTCGGACTGTATTTTTCTAATATTTTAATAATATCCTGAATATAAAAATTCTTTCCGAGAATATCGCCGTTTGCACTGAAACAAATCGCACGGATATCCGAAGGGTCCTCCTGATAGGGGTTTTTGTTTTCTATGCTCAAATCAAAATAATCACTCAGATATTTCAAGGCATTTCCGCTTGGGAAAATAACATTTCCTTCGCTCGCTTCAATACCAATTTGTTTGAATTCAGCAAGAATCCCCCTTGTTTTATTGTTATAATAATTATCATCGTCATCACTCACAAGCCATGCGGGATGAGTCTGCAAGTTAACACCGGGAATATTAACTGCATCTGCAAACGCTTTGACATATTCAAGAGGAATTGTTTCCTGATGAAAAGCATCGACGGAAAGCAATATTTCATTTACTCCGCTTTCTGTTATCTTTTGAGCAACTGACTTAATTATATCTGAATCATTGCTGAAATATCCGTTGGTTATGAGCTGCCTGTGAGGAACGTTCATTTCTCTTGCAGTTTTATGAATTTCACAAACGGTTTCATAGCAAAGTAAAGGTTCACCGCCGAAAGCCATAACAGATTCAATGTTATATTCTTTTACAATTTTACGCACTGCATCAGCAGCAAAATCCTTGTCAATTTTTACATTACTTTTATGATCACCTTGTGAGCAATGTCTGCACTTTCCGGTGCACGCCGCAGTGACAACAAACTCAATGCGGTTGAGATTCATAAGATACTTATTCATAAAATACTCCCGAATGATACCAATTCAATAAGTCCGCAAAAGCACCTTTAAAATGAACGCTTCTTCCGTTCTTATTTAGACCGATATCGGTCATTCCGAATTTTTCAAGAATACCGATTGATTTACTGTTATTGATATTTGCATATGCTTCAACGAACTCGATATTTTCACTTATATGAGGAATAACAAAGCTGTATAACGCTCTGAAAACGCCTTTACCCTGATATTCAGGCTTAAACTGTATTTCTTCCATCATAAAAGTATCATCGGTTGTATAATACTGAAAAAAACCGATGATATTATAGTTGTATTTTATAAGAATAATTTGTCTTTCATCTCTATTAAGACCGTCAGATACACTTTCACGCCAACAATTATAATCATCTTCTCTCGTATTACCTGTAGGAGCAATTTTCTCCATATTATCGGCAAGGATATTAAATATATCATTTGATATGGCTGAAAAATCCGGTTTATTCAAATAACTGAAAGTTATCATTTTGTTATAGCGCATAAAAACAAACTCGGTTTTTTCATTAAATCTATCATGGATTATCTCTCTGTGTTTTTCGACAAATCCGCTTTTACGATAGCATTTTATTGCACGTTCATTCCATGAACGCACCTGTACCCAAATCTCATTTAAAGGGAATCTTTTTTGTGCTTCAATAACAGTCTTATTCAAAAAATCATTTCCCAGACCTGAACCGCAGAGTTGAGGAGCAACACCAATACCTATAAACACTTTGTCTTCCGTTAAATTGATGCTTGTGTATGCAACAAGTGTTTCATCATCCCAAAAGCATAGATAATTGTTTGCGTTTTCGGATTGGATTATAGCCGCTTGATTTTTGACAGCTTCCTCATAAGTTATGTAATTATACACTGAATACAACGGTTCATACTGCCAACTGCAAATTTGTTTTGCAGCTTCGGAATTCATAGGTCTGAAATCAAATTCTTTCATCGTCAAAGATTTTCTCCATTATAGCACTTCCGCCATGGTCTTCAATTACTTTAAATCCGTTTTTCTCATACATGGCATACGATACGGGAGTATGTTTGAAAACATTGAGCACCATTTTTAAAAAACCTTTTTCACGGGCATCTTCCTGAATTTTCACAAACGCGCTTTTCCCGTAGCCTTTGCCTCTGTATTCTTCTTTAATTACATTCTCGGTTACAAAAGCAGCGTTTTCTTCAAACGGACTTTTCTGATAACCGATAACACCGATTTTTTCGTTCTTTTCATTCAATACAATGTAAAGATAGTTATCGGCGGAATCTGCACCGTCGGGGAATACATCACAAAACTCGCTTTTTGCAGCTCTCAACGCTTTGAATCTGAATCTTTCAGCGCCCGATTTTATCAAATGGTCGGCATAAGCTTTCGATGACCATTTTGAATATACACGAAATTCATCGCTGTTCATACGCTTGAAACTGATTTGTTTTAATCCGTCTTTCATAAATCTCACC
>JAZSAH010000107.1:0-3054 GCA_045601745.1 Acutalibacteraceae bacterium | reverse complement strand
TCATCAGTAGGCATCGCTCTCTTCGCAGCTGTTTCAGTTGCAGCAGCAGCAGCTTATGTTTGCACAAAGAAGAGCAAATAATTAAACTACTTAGCTTATGCGATTAAATTAGCGCAAGAATTTAATTGAAAAGCACTACGGCGTATCCGCAAGGATGCGCCGTTTTTTTGTTATGCTTCTGTAGGGCGTGATGCCCACATCACGCCGAAAAAACACAAAATGATGATGTCGGAATCATAAAAAAATCCCTGTGCCGTTAAACACAGGGATTGATGCTGTAATCAATAATATCTGTAGCTTGCGATAACCTTGCCGAGGATGATAACTTCATTGACGATAATCGGTTCATAGGTGTCGTTTTCGGGCTGGAGTCTGAAATGTCCGTTTTCCTTATAGAATGTTTTTACTGTTGCAGAATCTTCAATGAGCGCAACAACCATTTCTCCGTTGCATGCCGTCGGTGTTCTTTCAACGATAACGATATCTCCGTCAAGAATGCCTGCCTGAATCATACTTTCGCCCTTGACCTTAAGAGCAAAAAGCTCCTTGTCCTGAGCACCGACCATTGAAAACGGGAGATATCCCTCGATTTCTTCAACGGCAAGAATGGGTGAGCCTGCAGTTACCGTACCGAGCAGGGGAACATGGGTAACATTATCGGACTGACCGACGATTTTGATGCATCTTTTGAGCATCGGCGGTCTCTGAATATATCCTGCCGCTTCAAGCGCATCAAGATTTGCCTGAACCGATGATGTTGAACGCAGACCGACTGCTGCGCCGATTTCACGCACGCTCGGCGTCATGCCGTTCTTTGCCGTTTCAACTAAAAATTCATATATCTTTTGCTGGATAGGTGTAATCGGCTTCATAAATTAACCTCTTTCTTTATCTGTATTTTTGCGGGTTTATACTCTCTCGAGGGTATTATAGCACAAATGTTCACAAAATGCAAACATTTGTTTGATGTTTTTTAAAAATTTTTTTCGGTTCAGGTATTTAAAAATTTATTCATTTATGATATAATCAATTGATAATGGATAATTATAGCTATTTATAATTTAAAATAAGGTGCTTTATGTCAGACAGAATTACACAACAGAATAATGTTGTCGGGAATCGCAGCAAAAAACCTATTATCGCTGCGGTTTCGGTAATCTGCGCCCTTTCGGCAATTATCATCGTTTTTCTTGTCTGTAAAAACAGTCTTTATTTTGCATTGTCGGAGCGAAAAGCCGAAAACCGACAGTATTCCGAAGCGATGGAATTGATTGAGGAAATTCACAATGATAAGGCGGATGCGCTTTCGCTTTATCTTGCGCTCAGAAATGATATCAATGAGAATTATCCCGTTTTGCTGACGGATTTTCAGCCGTCGATAATTGACGGCTGGACACAGTCTGTTTCTGCCGTTGAAGAAGTGAAGCATCTTCTCAGCGATGATATTGCAGCTGAGGCTGAAACTCTTTCCGAAACACTTCACCGGGTTAATTCCTGCCTCAAGCAGTATGAACAAATCAGAGGCGATATTCTTTCGCTTATGGATATTTTTGCGGAACTGAACAGGCTGTATACCAAAGATTTTCAGGGCAAAAACACATCCTTCACCGTTTCCGAAGAAAGAATTAAGATTTCTGTATGGGAACAGCAGCTTTCAATTCTTACGAATTATGCATTGACGGTTCCGAATTATGAGAATATTTATCTTCTGAACTATCTTATCAAAGAGGTTGAAGGAGAAAGTCTTGAGCTGAAAAATGCGATGGATTCGGTTATTGCCATGGGATATAAGGAAACGGATGTTATCAGACTCAGCGGTTCGGGTCAGAAACAGTTTCCGTCAATAACCAACAGCAATAACGAGTCTGTCAACCTTCTGCAGAAGGATGTTTATGAAAAATATATGTATGAGGGAATCTGCATCCAGCTTGCAGAGGTGCTCGGTGTTTTCTATGAGGTATAAAAATGAAAATTGCAGTTTTTACGGCTCTGTTTGCGGCAGAGATTTTTGCACTCGGACACTATATTAAAATAATGTATCCGAAAATCGGTTGGAACACCCTGCTTTCAAAAGCGTTATGTTCGCTGATTTTTGTTGCAACGGCAATAATTGCGCAGGCATTTTCCGAGGGCGGACTTTCGATAAATACAATGCTTGCGGCGTTTATATGCTCGTTTTTCGGCGATGTTTTTCTTCATGTTTATCCGAAGCTCGGAAGTGAAATCGTTAATTATGCGCTCGGAGGAGTAAGCTTTCTTGCAGGGCATATACTTTATATAATATCGTTTGCAAACGCAGAAAAAGGATACATTCTTCCCGAAAACATTCTTGCAATCCAGCTTGTCGCGGCGGCGGTTTTATGCGCTGCGGTCAACATCCTGATGAGAGTTTTCGGGCTGAAGCTCGGAAAGGTTTTCACAGTGCCGGTCATAATCTACAGCTTTGCGCTTATGATAATGGTTGTCAAAGCCGTCACCCTCGGAATAATGTTTGTTTCTTCGGGGGAGGGAATTCTTCCTGCGGTTATAATCAGCATCGGTGCAACGGCGTTTGCAGCATCGGATATCGTTCTTGCAAGCGATTTCTTCACGGGCGGTAAGGATATAAAGAAAAAAACCGCAAACATGATTCTCTACTACGGAGGACAGATGCTTCTTGCAACATCGCTTTTATGGATAAACTTAGTTGAAAGATAAACTATAATTGAATTATAAATTATTGACAACAGAATAACTCTGTGGTAAAATTAACCTCACAAGTTAAAGGGGAGTAGCTTACGGGGTAACCCGAGCAGTCTGTCAACAACCGTTGCTTATGCATCTGGCAGGCACCCGGCTTTTGGGAAGCAAGACCTTTGACAGAGAATTTTGCCGTTCTCTGCCAAGGGTTTTATTTTTATAAAACAGAATTTTTGAAAGGATTGAATTTAATGAAGTTCTATCTCGAACAGATCGGCGATGTTTTTGCTCATGTCAAGAGTTCAGATGCAGGTCTGGCAACGGCAGAAGCTGAAAAAAGACTTGCTGAAAACGGCAAAAACAAGCTTGCGGAAG
>JAZSAH010000106.1:0-41273 GCA_045601745.1 Acutalibacteraceae bacterium | reverse complement strand
GAATCCTCATCCTGCTTTGCAAAACGGTTTGCAATAAATACATATGCATCAATGCCTTCATTTATAAAAGCATTTGCTTCATAAATCTGTGTGTCAAGGTCATCTGCAGTATGTCCCGAAGCAACAATGCTCATGCCTTCGGGTTTGTTTTTCATAATGAATCTGAGAAGTTCAAGTCTCTCTTCAAAAGAAAGGAAGAATATCTCACTTGACTGACAGATGGCAAAAATGCCGTCAACACCGTTTTTCTGATAGAAATCAAGAATGCCGAGAACTCCGTTATAATCAACTTTGTTATCAGCCGTGAAAGGAGTTATCATTGTTGGATATACACCGTCGGGAATTGTTTTAATCATAATCATTACCTCTTTATTAAAATAAGCGGCAACTTACTGCCGCTTTAAGTTTAATATTACATTTAAAATTTGTCAATGCTATTGAGATAATTTTTTTCGGATAAATCCGAGAATCGTCTTTTCCCGGCGTGAAACCTGAACCTGTGACATACCGAGAAGGTCTGCTGTTTTCTGTTGTGTGAAACCTTTATAGTAGCGAAGCTCTATAATGCTTTTATCTCTTTCTTCAAGAGAAAAAATAACCTGTTGCAATCCGAGAAAATCGGATATTGCATTTTCGGGTGACTCAACGGGAATATCGAGCTGGTTTTCGCCTTCATCACCCGAAGTCAGAGAAACGGCAGGCATTGAAGCATTAAGAAGCATTGCTGTTTCGGCAACATCCGTTCCGAGAATTTCGGCAAGCTCGCTGACTGTCGGTTCCCTTCCGAGAAGAACTGCCGCTTCCTCTTTTTTCTTCACTGCAAGCCGTGATTTTTCTTTTATGGCCCTGCCGATTTTGACAGTTCCTCCGTCACGGAATATTCTTTTGATTTCGCCGAGTATAACGGGAACGGCATAGGTTGAGAAAGAAAATCCTCTTGTTTCATCAAAGTTATCCGCAGCTTTAATCAGACCGACACAGCCCGCCTGAAACAAATCATCATACTCAACTCCCCTGCCCTTGAACCTGTTTGCACAGGCATGAACCAGACCGAGATTGTTTTCAACTGTTTTGTTACGGTTTTCAAGCTCAGTCATTACCGCCGTTCCGACCTTTCAGAGCTTTTTCAAGCGTAACCGTTGTCCCTTTTCCGACCTTTGACGAAACACGGATTTTATCGCAGAAGCTTTCCATAACGGCAAATCCGAGACCGGCTCTTTCTCCTCCGAGAGTTGTGTAAAGAGGCTCCATTGCCTGCCTGATATTTTCAATTCCGCAGCCTTTGTCTTTTATTTTCACCTTGAAAATTCCGTTTTCATATATACCTGCCCATATGTAAATTATACCTACGGAATCAGGATAAGCATGAACGATGCAGTTCGTAACTGCTTCACTGACTGCCGTTTTGATATCGGATATTTCTTCAACATTAGGGTCAAGCTGTGATGCAAATGCGGCAACAACTGACCTTGCAAAGCCTTCATTTACAGAACGGCTTTCAATCTGAAGTTTCATTTCATTAATCGTTTTCATCTTCTTATCCTTTCATTTTCAGTTTCATCAGCTTTTCAAGACCTGCAAGCTTCATCATCGTATAAAGCCTTTGCGAAAGATTTATAACTTCAATGCTCCCTCCGCAGCTTTCAGCCATTCTGTATCTTCCGAGAACAAAACCTATGCCTGAGCTGTCCATAAATGTCACTTCTCCGAAATCAAGACTCACAGTCGGCGAAAGACTGCGCTGTATTGCCTCATCTGCCTCAAGACGAAGCACCGCAGCATTATGATGATCGATTTCACCGCTTAATGAAATAGTCAGCCTGACGGGCGTTGATGTTATTTTTATTGCCATTTTTCCACTCCTTTGCATTAAAAAAATCCCTTATCCGAAAGGATAAAGGATTTATGATAAAAATTTTGTTGAATTGTTGAAGCTGTTAAAAATTCATAAGATCATCTCTTATTTCGCCCGCAAGATAGAATGAACCGCAAACGATGAGAACATCATCGGGCTGCATGATATTTTTTGCAGCGGTTATTGCTTTTGAGGGAACGGGAATATCATGGCAATTCTTACAGTATTCCGTTGCACTGAGCATAAGCTCACCGCTGGGCAGCGCACGGAGCATATCAACTCTTGTTGAAATAAAAACATCGGCAAGAGGTGCAACAATTGAAAGATATGACATATAATCCTTATCAGCCATCATTGAAGAAACCATGATTATTCTTTTACCCTGAAGATGTTTTTTTATAAAGTCCGAAAGAGCAAGTGCGCATCCCTCATTATGACCTCCGTCAAGGATAATAACGGGGTATTTTTTTATCAGCTCCATTCTCGCAGGCATAACGGAAATGCCTATGCCCTCTTTTATCGCTTTATCAGATATATTAACAGAAAGTCGCGAAAGAGAACGGACCGCTTCAATCGCCGTGCAGGCATTATATATCATATGCTCACCGGCAAGAGGAAGGAGGAATTCAATGCCGTCATATTCCGCAAGAGTTCCTTCAAGCTTTTCTTCGATAACACGCAGCTTCTTTATATCGGGAATTTTAAGCTCATTGCACTTATCACGGCAGGTTTTTTCAACAACGGAAAAAACCTTTTCATCCTGGAAAGGATATAAAACAGTTTCGGCACCGAACTTTATTATTCCGCATTTTTCACCGGCAATTTCTTCAATTGTATCTCCGAGAATTGCGGTATGGTCAAGAGAAATGCTCGTAATAACACTTACATAAGGAGCTTCAATAACATTGGTTGAATCAAGTCTTCCGCCGAGTCCGACTTCAAGCACAACAAAATCGCATTTCTTCATTTCAAAATAAACAAATGCGGCTGCTGTCAAAGCCTCAAATTCTGTCGGCTGAACGCCTGTTTCATTAAGCACATCGATTGCCGTTTTAACCTTTTCAACACACCCTGCAAGGTCATATTTATCAATCATGTTTCCGTTATACTGAATTCTTTCTCTGAAATCGGTTACATACGGAGAAATGAAAAGTCCTGTATTATATCCGTTTTTGCGCAGTATGTTACAAATCATGGTCGATGTCGAACCCTTGCCGTTTGTGCCTGCAACATGAATAACCCTGAGCTTTTTCTGGGGATTCCCGAGAAGATTGCAGAGAGCACGGATTCTGTCGAGGCCGGGATTTATGCCGAATTTTTCGAGTGAATGGATATATTCGATTGCTTCGTTACAATTCATGATATCACCTGTTATAAAATACGGCGGGAGCAAGCCCCCGCCCTGATTCTGATTAACCGAGTTTTGCAATACTTTCTTTGAGCATTGCGATTTTTTCTGCATATTTTGCAGCCTGTTCACGCTGAGCAGCAACAACATTTGCAGGAGCCTTTGCAACAAAGTTTTCATTTGAAAGCTTATTGTTTACAAAGTCAAGGTCTTTCTGAACTGCTGCAAGCTCCTTGTTGAGTCTTGCCTTTTCAGCTTCGAAATCAACAAGTTCACCCATGGGAATATAAATCTTTGCATCCTGAGTAACAATGCAGACTGCACCTTCGATTTCAAAAGCATCTGCGATTTCAACATCAGATGCACTTGCAAGCTTCTGCATGAATACACCGCCCTGCTCAAAGGTTGCCTTGTATGCTGTTGCGATATAAACCTTTGCCTTCTTTGAGGGAGGAACATTCATCTCTGCTCTGCGGTTACGGATTGCACGGACAGCAGTCATGATTCTTTCCATTTCAGCTTCTTCGGCTGTGAATGAAAGAGCTTCATCAAATTGGGGATATGAAGAAATCATGATTGATTCGCCTTCGTGAGGAATTGTCTGCCAGATTTCTTCTGTGATGAAAGGCATGAAGGGATGAAGGAGCTTGAGAATCTTATCCATAACCCAGACAAGAACCTGCTTTGCACCCTGAGCTTCATTGCCGCCCTTCTGAAGACGGATTTTTGCAATTTCAATATACCAATCGCAGAAAACATCCCAGATAAAATCATAAAGCTTTGCAATTGCAATACCGAGTTCAAACTTTTCGAGGTTATCTGTTACATCCTTTGCAAGTTTATTGACAAGGCTGATAACCCATTTATCTTCAAGAGCGAGTTCTGCGGGAAGCTCGCAGGGAATTTCGTCATCTCCGATATTCATAAGAATGAATCTTGATGCATTCCAGAGCTTGTTTGCAAAGTTACGGCTTGCGCTTACCTTTTCATCGGAGAAACGCATATCGTTTCCGGGGCTGTTACCTGTTGCAAGAGTAAGTCTGAGTGCGTCTGCGCCGTACTGATCGATAATTTCAAGAGGATCGATGCCGTTGCCGAGTGATTTCGACATCTTTCTTCCGAGAGCGTCTCTGACAAGACCGTGGATAAGAACGGTACCAAAAGGCACCTGACCCGTATATTCAAGAGCTGAGAATATCATACGGCTTACCCAGAAACCGATGATATCGTAGCCGGTAACGAGTGTGCTTGTGGGATAATAACGCTTGAGGTCTGCGGTTTCTTCAGGCCATCCGAGAGTTGAGAACGGCCAGAGAGCAGATGAGAACCATGTATCAAGAGTGTCTTCATCCTGGGAAATGTTCTTGCTTGCGCAATGAGGACAAACATCAATATCTGTTTTTGAAACCATTGTTGCACCGCAGTCTGCGCAGTACCATGCAGGAATACGGTGACCCCACCAAAGCTGACGGGAAATACACCAGTCACGGGTATTTCTCATCCAGTTCATATAGTTCTTTGTGAATCTTTCAGGAACAAATACAGTTTCACACTTTTCAACCGCTTCAATAGCAGGCTTAGCAAGGGGTTCCATGCGAACAAACCACTGTTTCGAAATCATGGGTTCGATGCTTGTGTGGCAACGGTAGCAAGTGCCTACTTCATGCTTGATGGGTTCAATATATTTGATATATCCGCCTGCTTCAAGATCGGCAAGGATAGCTTTTCTTGCTTCAAGAGTTGTCATACCCGCATATTTACCGCAGTCAAGAACTTCGGGTTCATCGGGTGCTGCCTTTCCGCTTGCAACAAGCTCGTCATACTCTGCCTTATCGGCTGCACCTGTCATATATCCGTCATAGGTAAAGGTTCTTACCATGGGAAGATTATGTCTTAAACCAACCTCAAAGTCGTTGGGGTCATGGGCAGGAGTGATTTTAACAACGCCCGTTCCCTTTGTCATATCTGCGTGTTCATCGCAAACAATGGGAATTTCCTTATTAAGGAGAGGAAGGATAACATGGCAGCCGTGAAGATGAGCATATCTTTCATCCTCTGCATTGATTGCAACAGCGGTATCGCCGAGCATTGTTTCGGGACGTGTTGTTGCAAGTTCGAGCTGTTCGCCCGTTTCCTTAACGGTATAAAGAAGATGCCAGAAATTACTGTCCTGCTCGCTGTATTCAACCTCGGCATCGGAAATCGAAGTGGTGCAGTAAGGACACCAGTTAACCATTCTGTTGCCTCTGTAGATAAGGTCCTTTTCATAAAGTC
Source organism: Acutalibacteraceae bacterium (assembly GCA_045601745.1). GTDB lineage: Bacteria > Bacillota > Clostridia > Oscillospirales > Acutalibacteraceae > CAG-177. The sequence goes on along the minus strand of JAZSAH010000106.1, from coordinate 35,796 downwards.
TGACGAAAACTTCACGAACAGCCTTGCTGCAGCCTTCGACAAGAGTGAATCTTTCTCTTTCCCAGTCGCAGGAAGAACCGAGCTTCTTAAGCTGTTCTATAATTCTTCCGCCGTATTTTTCTTTCCAGTCCCATGCACGGATAAGGAAGCCTTCTCTTCCGAGATCATCCTTGGTGAGACCTTCTGCCTTCATTGCTTCAACAATCTTTGCTTCGGTTGCGATTGAAGCATGGTCAGTGCCGGGAAGCCAGAGGGTATCAAAGCCCTGCATTCTTCTCCAACGGATAAGGATATCCTGGAGAGTGTTGTCAAGAGCGTGACCCATATGAAGCTGACCGGTGATATTGGGAGGGGGAATCACAATTGTGTAAGGTTTTTTATCGGGTTCGTTTTTGGCGTGGAAATAATTTCCTTTAAGCCAATAGTCATAAATACGGTCCTCAACGTTTTTGGGATCGTACTGCTTGGCAAGCTCTTTTGCCATTTTTATCAATCCTTTCGTTCTTGTAAGGCAAATAAAAAACCCGCCTCACAGATAATAATCAATGAGACGAGTATAAATTCTACCCGCGGTACCACTCAAATTGCGCATTTGCGCCACCTTCAGACTCTGACAAGTCCTTCGCTTTAACGCAGCTTCACGGAAGGGGTCTACTCACATTTGCTTTCTTCCCTTCGGCTCGGGGGCTACAACCGTCATACGCTGTTCATCGGCTCGCACCGACCGCCGACTCTCTGAGAACGCTCTTTATGCCGTCCTCCCCGTCAAAACCTTTGATATAAAATTTGAATTATTTTATCATATATCAATTATATTGTCAATATATTTTTTATGCATCGATTCCGTAAAAATCAAGCAAAGCGGGGTTGATAACCGTGTCGGTGTAATCGAAGCAGGTGCTGTGACCTCCGCCGATTACCATAAGCTCCTTCGCACCTTCGATTGAACGGGTTATCTTTTTCGAGTGCCAGCGCTGAATCATATCGTGTTCGCCGTAAATATTGAGAACGGGAACTTTTATTGCCGAAATATCTTCAAAAGTGAGGCTCGGCTGACCGACCATCATGCCTTTGATGTCACGGCGGATTTTAGTTTCCTCATCGCCCTTTATCCACGCTTCAACACAAAGAACGATATACTGATATGTTATCTGTATCTGGTCAAAGGTATTTGTTCCCCATGTGTTGATATTTGAACCCATTACAACAAGAGATTTCACTCTGTCCTGATGTGCAAGGGTGAAAACAAAGCCGAGATTACCGCCGTCGCTGAATCCGAAAATATGCGTTTTGTCAACGCCGAGATAATCAAGAAGCTTCACAAGGTCCTCAGCCATTGTTTCAAAGTTCATCGTGCCTTCCTTCCAGCCCGATTTTCCCGTACCTCTGGGAGAAACGGTTATAACCTTGAAATGCTTTGACATTTCGGGAAGAATGCTGCCGTCAAGGCTGTGCATATCCCCTCCGTTGGGAGGCAATAAAAGAAGCGCCTCAGCATTCATATCGCCGTAAATTCCGTATTCGATTTTAACATCTCCGCAGTCAACAAAACCGTATTCCTTCATTTCAGGCACTCCCCCTTCGGCTGCAAATGATGCAGGTGCAAAGCTCATAAGCAATGAAAAAATAAGCAAAACTGCAATTATTTTTACTGTTGTTTTCATAATAATCATCTCCTTGATTTTATTATACCACATCAAAAATTTCCTGCAAGGTGAAAAAATGAAAAATACAAGCAAAATTATAAAACATACGCTGATTATGACTGCCGTAAACCTCATAATGCGCTCGGTAAGCGTTGCTTTCAATGCTTATCTTACAAACAGAATCGGTTCTTCGGGAATCGGTCTTTTTCAGCTTGTGACAAGCGTTTATTCTCTTGCCGTTACTTTTTCGAGCGCGGGGATAAAACTTGCTACAACAAGAATAGCCGTTGAGATAAACACACGGAAAAACCATGACATCGGGAAATCGCTTGTTATCTGCATTGTTTATGCAGGATTTGCAGGTTCTCTTATCGGACTTATTCTTCTTGTTTTTTCGGATTTCATTTCGGCAAAATGGATTGGAAATATAAACACGGCACATTCCTTGAAAATCCTTTCGCTGAGCCTTCCGTTTGTTTCGGTATCGTCGGCACTCGGAGGATATTTTACGGCAATCGAAAAAGTTCCGCAGTTTTCATTCATACAGATGCTTGAACAATGCGCAAAAATCATAATCACGGTATTTCTGCTCGGCAAAACATCGGATTCCGTTACGGCAATAGTTATGGGAATGACGGCAGCAGAAATAATATCCTGTTCTCTTTCGATGATTCTGAAAAGAAAAACCGGAACGATAAAAACGGATAAACCACCGATGGGTCTTTATAAATTCCTGCGTATTGCGCTTCCCGATGCCGCAGGTTCATGCGCAAGAAGCGTTTTGCTCACTGCAGAGCATCTTATGATTCCGAAGGGATTTCAGAAATCGGGTTCGGACAGCAAAGAGGCTTTATCCGCCTACGGAAACATTCACGCCATGGCATTGCCGCTTCTTTTATATCCCTGCGCAGTCGTGACATCGTTTTCGGCGCTTCTTATCCCCGAAACCGCCAAAAGAAACGAAATCGGCGACACCGAAGGAATAAATACATCCGCAAAAAGAACATTAAAGAGAACGCTTTTATACTCGGTTGCCTGCGCTGTTTTCTGTTATGTTTTTGCGCCTGCGCTGTCAAATATGGTGTATAAAACAAATGAAGCGGTGAAGTACATAAGAATACTTGCACCGCTTGTTCCGATAATGTATCTTGACAGCGTTACTGACGGATTTCTGAAAGGGCTTGACCTTCAGATTTATTCCATGCGCTACAATATCATCGATTCGTTTTTATGCGTTATCATGGTTTATTTCCTGCTGCCCGTATATTCCGTCAAGGGTTATATCTTCATTCTCTACGCAAGCGAGATAATCAACTTCTTTCTGAGCTTCAACAGGCTGATTTCCGTTTGCGACATCAGAGTTTTCGGAGGACTTTCAGAAGATAGTTCCAGGTTCTTTCCGTTGAAGATATGCTCAGCTTTTCGCAGGGAGTATGGATATCAAAAATATCGGGGCCGAAAGAAACGCAGTCAAGCCCTTTGATTTTTCCGCAGAACAGACCGCATTCAAGACCTGCATGAATTGCCGTTACAGTCATTTCTTTTCCGAACATATCCTTATATACTTCAGCCATTGTATCACGCAGCACGGAATCCTTTTTATATTCCCATGCAGGATACGGACAGCGGAATCTGATTGATGCAGAATGATTTGCAGCAATATTCTTAAGTCTGTCACACAGCTTATCTTTTTCGCTGTCAACACCGCTTCTGACAGAAAAACTGCAGTTGAATAAGCCGTCGGAATGCTTCATTATTCCGAGATTGAGCGATGTTTCAACAAGACCTGTCATTTCTTTACTCATTGCAATAACACCGCTCGGAAGGTCGTTGAGAAGCAGAATAACACTTTCAGTTGATTCATCATTCATGCATCTGTTTTCATTTTCTGTTTTATTGACTGATATTACGGCATCAGGGTCGGTATCCTTTATTTCATCGCAGATATCAGCAGCAATTTTTTCAACCTCGGAAACAACATCATCCGACGATGAAACAACGCAGAACGATGAACGGGTTATCGCATTATCGGCAGTTCCGCCTCCGATATCAACAATATTGAAAGCTGTTGCTTTTTTCAGTCTTGCAAGAAGCTCTCCCAAAACCTTATTGGAGTTACGGTAGCCATTATGAATTTCAGCTCCCGAATGTCCTCCGTGAAGTCCCGAAACGGTTATTTCATAAGCGGAATTCTTGTTCAGGGTATACTCAACGGGTAATCCGATTTCTGCTCTCACACCGCCTGCACAGCTCACCCACAGAGTACCCTCCGCTTCGGAGTCCAGGTTTATCATGCGTTTGCCCTTTAAAACGGAGCAGTCAATTCCGTTTGCGCCCGTCATTCCGACTTCTTCATCGGAGGTAAAAACAACTTCAAGCGGAGGATGCGGTATATCATCGCTGTCAAGAAGCGCAAGACCCATTGCTACTGCAATTCCGTCATCACCGCCGAGAGTTGTTCCTTTAGCAAAGATAAAATCTCCGTCAACACAAAGCTCAAGACCGTCGGTTTCAAGGTTTATACTGCATTCATCATTCTTTTCCCATACCATATCGAGATGGCCCTGAATGATAACCGATTCGGTTGATTCACTATTTACGGCATTTTTGAAAATTATGATATTGCCGGACTTATCGGCAACATATTCCAGTCCTCTTTGCTTTGCAAAATCAATACAATAATTTCTTATTTTTTCCGTGTCTCCCGAGCCTCTCGGAATAGCGGAAATCGCTTCAAAAAATTCAAAAACCTTTTCCGGTTTTATCCCTTTTAAGATTTTCAAATCAATCACCTCTGATTATTTCTATGCATCCGGGTGCGTTAATGACAGCTTCTTTATCCTTTTCCATATCAATTTCTATCATACCGTACTCTGTCGGAATGCTGATTTTTGCATAATCAAGACCGTAGAGTTCCGGCTTGAACTTGAGCTTTTTCATTCCCGGTTCAAGAATTTCAAGACCCGTCAGCGCCATGGGCATCTGATATGCGGGAGTTCCTCCCCATGCATGGGAATGGTCGAAAGAATAGCTTTCTTCGGGCGCAATCCAGCCTTCGGCAAGACCCTTGTCGCATTCTTCTGCAACGGGAATCCATCTTTCGAGAAGCTTCATTCCGTATTTATCAAACAAATTATACTTGCGTATTGCATCAAGCATATAATGCATGAAATACGGCTGAATATCCTGAAGTTCATCATCAAAAACAATTCTTTCAAGAATATCCTTTGCGAGATCTTCATCCGCAAGACCGAAAAGAGAAACAAGGATGTTCGGATATTTTGAAAAATACTTTTTATCAACATTTGCGGGATGATAATGCTTATCCCCTCCGCAGGGAGTTCCGAGACCGTCGAAATAAAGCTTTTTATCATTATCAAAGAAAACGCAGTTGAATTCTGCTCTGAACTTCTTCGCTTTATTCATCATTTCTTCGGAAACATCATTTTTACCGAGAAAAGAATATATTTCCGATGCATTGATAAGCGCATTATAATAAAAAGCATTCAGAACGGTCTGCCCGAGTGCTTTGGGAGGATGGTGCATCGAAAAGCCGTCTATAACAGTCCAGTCAACGAACATGAAGTCGGGCGGATTATCTATTATTTCACCGCCGTCTTTATAGGTTTCGAATCTTTCAAGAAGCTTTCCGAGAGCGTTTTCGCAATAGTTCAGAATTTCTTTTCTGCCCGTTATCATATAGACATCCCGAAGCATCTGCACCCATATGAGGCTGTAGGTTGTGTGGAACATGACACCGTTATTCATTACAAGCCAGTCTGCAGTTCTCATGAGGTCGAATTCAGCAAGACGCATATCCCCGAAGCAGAAAAGTGTCATAAGACTTTCAATGTTATAATCTCCCGTGCAGGCAAGAAGCTCCTGATGCTTTGTACTGTCAAGGTGAATCGACTGACGGCAGATTTTGAGCGTATGCTTGCAGACATCATAAACCTTGTTGAAACCTTCGTTGCTTGTAACGAATGAGCCTTCCGCATCAACAGGATACCACGGTGCTATCAAAGATAAGGTTACCGATGCTTGCGTATCGTCTGTGTTTTCAACAATAAGAGTAACCATGCCTGCGCTGTGCATTCTGAAAGAATGATATTCACCGCAGGAACAACCAAAAGCAATGCTTTCTTCCGTTTCTTCCTGTCCTTTAAGCTCGCACATTTTCAGAGTGATATTGCTCATGCAGTAACCGCTTACAACGGGATAAACGCCGTATATTTTATCGAGTTCAAACTCAAAAATTTCAGTTTTACCTGCATCAACCCGAACCGTATTTTCAAACACCTTGTTGAATGTTCTCGGCGGAATATATGAATCTTCCGCATTCCATATATCCTCAATTTCACAAGCGTATTCATATCTGAGACCCGTTCTTTCTCTGAGTCCTGAATTATAACTCACAAATCCGTTGTAACATTTATCGGGTCTTGCTGACCATGTTGAATCAGTTTCAATTTTTTCTGCTGAACCGTCATCAAAATACACCGTTCCCGAAAAATAAAAGCCTCCGTGACCTCTCGAATAATCACAGCACATTTCGGGTTGCAGTCTAACCTTTGCAAATATGTCAAGCTTATCAATTCCGTCAAAATCTATTTCATAAACATCCGCATAATGCTTCGGGGCTTTACCCGTGCAAAGGAAATCTCCTCCGGGCAACGCAGGTCCGATGCCTTTAAATTCATCGTTTATGAATAAAATATATTCATTATCTGCACTGATTCGGATATTTACAGATTTTATCTGCTTACCGAAACTGAATGATTTTGAAAAATCGGCAACAGCATACTTACAGATTTCTTTATTGTCACAATCGTAAAGAGTATTGAATTTATTATTCTGATATTCCGGATAATACTTTTCATCAAGCCATATCCATGACATATAATCACCGCCTTTTTAAAAATATTACCACACAGATGTTTATTTTTCAACAACTTATTATAAGTAAAGCACCGCCGTTAAGCGATGCTTTATCAATTATTTTTTGAATGTACCTTCAATCGAACCGTCAGAATATTGAAAAACGGGGTATCTGTTACCTACTCTGTAAAACTCACCCGTAACTGCATTTACGCACAAATCATTTGTATCGTTTTCTCTTTGAATATCAATTGGTTGAATCTTAAGCTCTGTTTCGTCGATACAAAAATGCCAACAAGGGACAAGCACCATGCTGCCGTTATCAAGTTCATCAAGTAAATACTCAAGTCTTATTTCAACAATCGGCGCATATTCGGAAAGCCACAACTCGGATAATTGGTTTTCAATTAAGTCTATTGCTTCTTCAACGGTCATTATTCCGTTAAGCTCTTGTTTATCGTACAAATTCAGTCCGCAAACACGAAGTCCGACTATTCCGTCATCATCTACCCTGATATTCAAATCTGAAGCAACACCGTTATATACATCGGGACTGACTGTTTCAAGAGAAAATCCGTCAACATACTGATAATACTGAAAATCATAATATCCCGAAATTTTTCTTCCGCCTTGTGAAGAAACAGGTATAATATCGCCTTTATTGAAACAGTAATTATCAAATCCTCCTTCAACTAAAAAAGAATCGGCAATTTTCCGTGCATCCGAATAGGAAATTTCACAGCATGCATTCTGTTTTTCTTTTAACGCCTGTTGAATTTTGCTTTCCAGATATTTATCATAAGCAATAGCCTTTGATTCTGTTTCAAAGTTTATTCCTGTTCCTCTCGGACTGAGTATAGGCATTACAGCACCTTTTCTTTCGTTTTTTGCTTGAAAATATCCGTTCTTACCATATAAAAGAGTTTCTATTCTTTCGATCGATTGCTCCGCATATTCCGCGCGGTAAATGCATAAATCATTGACGTTTCCTTCAATAATTACATCGGCATTGATTTTTATTGTTTTTTTGTTGCTTTTGATTTCCGAATTAATATGTTTCATACTTTCGAGAACACCTTTTGTTTCATAAGCAACAGGTAAATCAACCGTTTCTTTTTTATTCGAATTTCCAAACATCCAAACGCCCGTACCTATACCGGCTAAAATAAAAACAAAAGACAAAACTCCCGCTATAGTTTTAATTACGGATTTCTCATTCATTTCTGCCGAAATAACTGCATACTCAAGAATCTCATTGTCAGGTTTAATTTCATTAAAAATTTCTTTATATGTTTCTCTCATAAATCGTTGCTCCTTTCAAGTATTTCTTTTAAAGCTCTCCTCGACCGTGTCAACAGCATTCTCACATTTGCTTTATTGATTTTCAGCATTTCAGATATTTCATCAACGCTCAGATCTTCATAATAAAACAAATGTATAACTGCACTGTATCTTTTCGGTAGCTTTAGCAGGGCATAACTCAAATCTTCTTTGTCAACATCAACAATTTCCGTGTTTTCGTCAAGTTCAGAAATCTTTGTTTTCCAAAAAGATTTCAACGCCGTTTTACTGCAATTAAGAGTTACTCTGATAAACCATGCCTTTTCATGCTCCGGTGAATCAAAAGTCTGTTTTTTCTTTATATATCTGCAAAAAACATCCTGATAAACATCATCGGCATCGTCTTTATTTTTCATCTGTGAAAAAGCAAGTCTGTAAACCATTTCACTGTTACGCCTGATTACTGCTTCTGCGTTTTTTGAAAAGTCCGTTTTTCCGGGCATGATTTTACCTCCTTTCACTCTTAATACTTTTTGAAATCCCAAAAAGCAACACAAAAACCCGAACTCGTGAGAATCCGGGTTTTTATAAATATCAATCGTTATCAACTATGCCCTCGAGGAAGTTTGTTTCGGTTACATATCCCTCCGCATTGATACGGAATATCTTAATTTCAAAAGGATTGAAATCCGCATAGAATCCGGCATCTGCGATATCGCACACAATAGCTGCCCTGACATACTTTCCGTCTGTTTCGCAGAAATGCATGATAACATCTCCCGAGCCGTCTTCACAGAATTTGAATGCATCGAGGCGTACATTTTCTTTATTGACCTTAACAAATCCCTTGTTCTGAGGAAGCGTTCCCTTATGATAGCCCACGGGGATTGCAACGGGTTTTGAATTGAGAAGCGCCGCAATTCTCTGAACACCGCTGTTTTCAGCTTCGCCGTTATGGGGATAAACCGCATATTCAAAACGGTGAAGACCTTCATCTGTATAGTTGAAATCAGCTTCGGGTCTGTCGGAATAATGGTCGGCAAAAATGCAGTTGCGAAGCATTGTGAGTCGCAATGTGTTGCCGGGACAGTCATAGCTGTATTTTGCATCGCTGATGAGTGAAACACCCTTGCAATTTTCATTTCCTGCTGTTATATCGCCCCATGTGAGCGCAGGTTCTTCTTCGCCGTTGCAGGGTCTCTTGATGAAGCCTGCGGGAATTTCGTAAGTTGAAACCGGATTTTCGCCGTCAACGGTTACGGGCATCTTAAGAATTGTCAGAGGCTCCTGCCAGAGAATTCTGCACTTGACGCGCAGATGCTTGCTTTCGGATGCAAGAATAAAGTCCTGTGCAAGATATGAACCGTTATAGATATGTTTGACACGGACAACAGCTCTTGCTGCACCGCATTCAACAACCTTTATTGAGTCAAGGCTCATCTTTGCGATTTCTTTATCAAATTTAAAGATGTTATGTGCCCATGTGTCAGGTTCGGAATTATCAATAACGGTGGGAATACAGAATTCGCCTCCGACATATTCCGTTCCGTCTTCCTTTGATACAAGGCTCTTTATACCGCCTGTTTTATCATCGAAGGTAACTTTGAGATATTTATTTTCAACGGTAAGACCGTCTGCATAAACATCGCTCTTATTCTTGCTGAGGTCTTCACAATATTCGGAATCCTCATGCCAGAGCCAATAGGTTGCATAACCCATGGCAGGCACTTTTGCAAAGAAAACGGTATCCTTATGTGAATCGTTTGAACGGGATGAACGGACATTCTGGAATCTGACATCCTCACCCACGGAATTCTCAACCTTTCTTGAAGGATGATATGTTCTCACGGGAGTTTCAACATCAAACGAGTTGGGATTGAAAACGATAATAGGTCTGGGGAATTTAAGATTTCTGCAATGATGGCGTGCATTGGTCGCAACGCTGTCGGAAATGCCGTCAAGCCATGTATCAACCATTCCTGCGATTTTAAGCATCGCTTTGTTTTCTTCGTTTGCGGCAATCTTCATTGCATAACCCATGGAATCACGAACATCGTCATATGCTTCCATAATCGAACAGCCGCAAAAAATATCATGGAACTGATTGAAGCATACCTCCTGCCATGCCTTTCCGAATTCTTCGGTAGCTTTGGGAAGGTCTGCGATTTTTCCGCATACCGTGTTCCATTTTTCGGCATTTGCAAGCCAGTATTCAGCTTTTCTGTTGAGCTGCTTTACCATTGAAGTTGCGGAATAGCAGCCGCTTGCATGATGCTGGAGTTCATCGCTCCATACAGGGAGATTGAGATTTTTATCGGCGCACATCTCGGCGAAATACTCGTCGGGTGAAGAATATTCGAGCTCCTCATATCCGTTTTCTCTGAGTTCACGCAGATAATCAAGGTCGCCCTTTGTGGGTCCGCCTCCGTGATTTCCGACACCGAAGAAGAACATCATACCGTGACCTGTGTTCTCAACTCTTTCACGCAGATGAACAAGCTCGTTATCAATGCCGTTCTTGCCGTTTACGCAGTAACAGTCACGGATTCTGTAGGTCAGAACCCTTGAACCGTCGGGGCTGTCCCACCAGAAAAGATTTTCGGGAATTTCGGGGTTTTCATGCATTCCGGGTCTCATCATAACATAGCAGCGCATACCGCCCTTGTTGAGGAGCTGAGGCATCATTGCGTTATGTCCGAATGAATGGACATTATAACCCGTTTTGCAGATTTCACCGAATTTTTCATAGTAATAAAGCTGGCTGTAAAGTGCCTGGCGGGCAAAGCTTTCCGCAGAAGGCATATTGCAGTCGGGCTGAACCCACCAACCGTTGACGGGTACCCATCTGCCTTTCTTCACAAGCTTTCTGATTTCTTCAAAAAGTGCAGGGTCGATTTCTTCAACCCACTTATAGTATGAAGCGGAAGAACAGGTAAAAACAAGTCCTTTGTATTCTTTAAGGCGGTCAACGGCGCTTCTGAATGTCTGAAGCACTTCACCGCATCCCTCCTGCCATCTCCAGAGCCAGATGGGGTCAAGGTGGGCATTTCCGATAATATGTATTTTATTATTCATAGTCGCACCTCATTATTCAAAGAATCCGAAAAATCTGCCAATCCAATATGCGAATGTATAAACATAGCAGTTTTCAACACACATTATACCGCCCGAATCCTCGTTTTTATACTCAACGGGGTCACGGTCATATTTTGCAATAAAGGTTTCATCGGGGGGAAGCTGAACGGAAATTTCCTTCTTGCCGAGTCTTAAAGTCTTAACGGGAACATCGTGTCTGCCGACCATGCTAACTCCTGCGGCAAGACGGCTTGCATTCGTTCTGTAGAACCAGCCCGCAAGCTTATCAAGGTCGGGATTTTCATCGGGGCAGGCAACAAAATAAGGAAGGTCATAACCCGGATTATGCTCTCTTGCAATCGAGCTTCTCCATGCCTTGAAGCCCTTGCGGTATTTCTTGAGGAGAGTTTCATCTTTTTCAAGAAGGCAAAGTCCCCAGAAAGAAAGAGTTGCGAGCATATGGTCGCCGTACATAATATCTTCGGGATAGTCAAAATTCATTGAAAGAGATGCCTGGTAAAGACGGTCAAAATGCTGTTCACAGATATCTGCATAGCCAAGTTCATTGATAAGATAATCATAGCTTTCACGCCATTTGCCCTCTTCGCCCGTAATCTTCATTGTTACAAGGTGATACATGAGAAGCTCTGCGGAGTTGAGCGCACCGTCAACCCAGCCGAATTCCGTATCAAAATACGAAGGACTCCACTTTGCCCATGATGTGGGCTTACCGGTAAAATCATGAAGCTCATAACCGTGGTCAATAATATGATTCATAAGAAGCTTTGCTGATGAAATAATAATTTCATCAAGCTCGGGGTCGTCACACGCAAGATATTCATGCGCAAAATACATATTAAGAAAATGATGGGTAATTTCATCGCTGCTTGTGTCTGCCTTATAAACGATGCCATCAATCGTAAAACCGAGATCGGTATAAAGCTTTGCAAGTCTTTCGGGAACAGGTGCGCTTGCATCGATTTCAACTCCTGCAAAGCCCTTATTCTTTGAATCGGTTGTTTCAACACAAACTGCTTTTCCGTTGTTGATTCTGAAAAACAATCCGTCATCGGGCACAGGCTCATCAGGGGTATGATAACTTCTTGCAACAAATCCGTCGCCTCTACAGGATATATGCAGAAGAAGGAGGCAGGCTTCAACAGCCTTTGTTGCAATAAATCTTGCCTTCAGAGTGTCGGCATGGAATGCGCCTTTTTCTCTTTTATAGGTTGCATATCTGAGAATTTCACCGATTGAGAATCCGCCGGTGAAACTGCCGTCGTTATCGGAAGCGCCGTAAGGAAGAATCGAATCAAGATTTCTGCCCTCGGTAAGATATTTCTGGCTGAACATCCATCTGCGGTTAACGTATTTTACGGATTCATCAAGAAGAACGTCTGCCTTCTCTTCCATGCTCATCATACGCATTTCAATATAAGCGGCACCCGTTGCGGTCAGCACCCAGATATTTTCACTATCGGGCATAATTGCTTTGATTTCATTATCAAGCAAATCTCTAGGTGCGCTGAAATACATTACGATATCTTCTTCACGCTCTGCGTTTTTATCAAATCTTGTAAGACCGTTTGATGCACCGTACCATTCGATGTCACCCGTTTTTGCAACGCAGGTGTAATCGTTTTTCTTTGAAGGAAGAGGATACGGGAAATCGGCAAGGTCAGGTTTTTCATTAACGAAACTCATAAGCTCTGCAGGTATATTCTCATCTCCAAGGTTATAGAAACTGCTGAATCTGCAAAGATGGTTTCCGAGTTTATAGGGCAATGACATATCTTCACCTCTTTTTAAAATATACATATTTAATATAACAGAACAGCAAAATATATGCAACAATAATTTCTTTAAATATTTACTTTTTTATTTCGTGATGATATAATTGAATAACAAATATTTCCAAAAGGTGCAATATGCTGAATTTCAAAAAAATTGAAAGAGAAGATTATCCCGTTTTAAGAGCATATCTGAATGCTTATCCCTCAAGACAGTGCGACAGGTCTGTGGGAACAATTATCATGTGGCATGAATATTACGGGAATTATTATGCGATAATCGACGGCACGCTGATATTTTTATCAAAATTCAAAGATAAAAACTGTTTCTCGTTTCCCATCGGGAAAAATGTTGAGGGCGGTCTTGATGCAATTGATGAATACTGCGAATCAAACGATATCCCCTGCATCATGTGTTCGGTCAACAAGAACGAGCTTCCCGTTCTTTTCAGAAGATATGACTACTGTGTTGTTGAACCCGACAGAGATATGTTTGACTATATTTACGATAAAGACTCTCTTATGAATCTTTCGGGCAAAAAATACAGCACTCCGAGAAATCACATCAACAAATTTTTAAAGCTTTATAAAGACTTTGAGTTTGTTCCTATAACAAAAGATATTATTCCTGAAATTATCGATTTCACAAGGAATTTCTCGTTCAATTCCGAAAAGAATGAGATTGCGAATTATGAGCTTGAAAGATGCATCGATGTTCTCGAAAACTATGAGGAATACGGTCTGCTTGGCGGTGCTTTGAAGGTTGAAGGAAAGATTATCGGTTATTCCGTCGGAGAAATAATCGGTGACACACTAATATGCCATATCGAAAAAGCAGATATTTCGTATCACGGTGCATATCAGATGGTTACCAACCAATTCCTGAAAATGTATGCACCGGGCGATGAAATAAAATATGTCAACCGTGAGGATGACAGCGGAGATGAAGGTCTGAGAAAGGCAAAGCTTTCATACAGACCGATAGAATTGCTTGAAAAAAATACTGTTTATCTTAAGAAAGGGTGTTAAAAAATGAAGCTTGGTATTATCAACGGATGGGATGAAGGCTGTTTTAAATATGTCAAAGACAAGGGGCTTGACGCAGTCGAGTTCTGTGTCAACCATAACTACGATGCCGAAGAATTCCTTGCAAAAGCAAACGAAATCAAGGGTTACAGCGATAAATACGGCATACCTGTCGGTTCAATGGGCAGATGGGGCATGACAAGAATCGACGATAACGGCGAAATCATTCCCGAAGCTTTGCAGGCTGATAAAAATGTTATTACCGCAGCTTCAATCATCGGCTGCCCCGTTTATAACTGCGGCGTAAACTATGTTGACGGAAAAAGCTTTTATGAAAACTGCAACATTGCAATTGACTACCTCGGAAAGCTCATTGAATTCGGCAAGGAAAAGGGCGTTAAAATTGCCGTTTATAACTGCCGTTGGGAAAACTTTGTTGTTGAACCCAAGGTATGGGAAATTGTTCTTTCCGCACTCCCCGACCTTGGCATAAAATACGATATCTCACACTGTATTTATCACGACGGCAATTATCTCGCAGAAATGCGTGACTGGGGTGACAGATTCTATCATTTCCACCTCAAGGGCTGCGTTTATTTTGACGGCGATGTTTATGATGATGCACCTGCAGGTCTTGACTGCATCAACTGGGGCGCTGCCATGGATATTCTTTATACAAAGGATTACAACGGTATGCTTTCAATCGAACCTCATTCAAGTTATTGGCACGGAAAGAAGGGTCAATGGGGAATTGACTATACCATAAGCTATTTCAGACCGATGATTATGCCCGAGGATTATGAATACGAAGCAAATCCGTATATGCCCTGATAACATAATATAAAACTAAAGGCTTGAACGGGAATTAACCTGTTCAAGCCAATTTTTTATATTATTTTTCCGTCTTCACAGTGAACTCTGATAATTCGGGGCATGAAGGTGCAGATAATCTCATAATTGAAGCTGTCGCTCATTTCGCCGAGCTTTTCCGCAGTTATGATTTCATCACCGCTTCTGCCCATGATAACGGCATAATCTCCTACCTCAACATTTTCAATGCCTGTTATATCAACCATAATCTGGTCCATGCATACCTTGCCGATAATCGGAGCTTTCTTTCCGTTAACAAGAACATAGCCTCTGTTTGAAAAGGCTCTGTTGAAACCGTCAGCATAACCGATGCAAACGGTAGCAACCGTTCTTCTTTCGGGTGCGGTATAGGTATGACCGTAGCCTACAGAAACTCCTTTTTCAATGTCCTTGATATGAATTATGTGACTGAAAACCTCCATGGCGGGAGTGAGTTTAACCTTTGATTTGTTAACCTCGTCAGAGGGATAAAGTCCGTAAAGAGCAATACCTATTCTGACAATATCATATGAAAAATCGAAATCAATCGTTCCTGCGCTGTTATTCAGATGCTTGAGAGGAATATGGATTCCTGCCTTTTCAAGTGTCTCAACAAAATCGTCAAAGCGTTTTTTCTGACCGAGAGCGCAGGTTTTATCCTCACAGTCGGCGCAGGCAAAATGGCTGAAAACCCCTTCAATTTCAACCATGGGAAGCGCCGAAATTCTTTTGATAACCTCAACGCTTTCTTCGGTATCCGCAAGACCGATACGGCTCATTCCCGTATCAACAGCGATATGAATAACAACCTTCTTGCCGAGTTTAACGGCGGTATCTGAAAGTCTTTTTGCATCGCTGAAGCTGTATACCGTGGGAATAAAACCGTTATTTATGAGTGTTTCAAACTGATAAGGACTTGTATAAGTCAGAATAAGGATAGGATTATTTATACCGTTTTCACGAAGCTCAAGAGCCTCATCAATAACGGCAACTGCAAAATAATCCGCTTTGTCCGCAAGTGCTTTTGAAACTTTGACTGCTCCGTGTCCGTAAGCATCCGCTTTAACAACCGCCATTGTTTTTGTTGTTTCCGGCAGACACTTTTTCAGTTCATCAAAATTGTTTTTTATTGCGCCGATATCGACGCAGGCGAAGCTTCTCCGATATCCGAAAGCCTCGTTAATAGTAATCATATAAGTTCACCTGATTTATTACGTTCTGAAATTATTTCAAACTGCCTTTGAAATTTATCGCGGCAGTCAATTGTGTTAAGCATTGTTTCACGCATCAAATCAACGATAAGACCCGTGATTTTAACTCCGAAACCGTCAATTGCGGGAATATGCTCCCCTGTCATATCAATAAGACCGTTTTCAGATGCAACAATCATCATTTTTTCCTGCAGAGAAGAATCGTGCATAATATCGAGATTATCCGTCAGATATGAAAGCATACAGATAAGTGCATAACAGCCCCAATCGGAAACGGTTGCTGTTATTATATTATCCGACTTGGTTTTTGCAGTTATTCCGCCCTTTCCGCAACAGTTGCAGTCCGACGGGATATGATTTTCAATGCAATCGGATATTGTTCCCATGCCGATTTCATTGCCGAGGTCGCCGATTGCAATATTCGGAACACCCTTTTCAGCAAGCATATCAAAAAGAATATCCGTTTTTGCTTCAATGTCGGTAACATCAACACCGCCTGCGTTATGATATCTGCCGTTTTTGTTGGCAGAAGGACATTCGATACTTACTACAGCATCGGGGTTATAAAAATCAATAATTGATTTTGCCTGTTTTTCGGCTTTGTCAATGTCTTTTGTAAAAACAACCGTTTGCGGATTGATGCCGATATATTCCGACATCTTCCCGACAGCTGTTTCCGCATCTTCGGGACATATAATAACGGTTTTTACTCCGAATATCTTTTCAAGCGCTGATGCGAGCAAAACAGAAGATATGGCACCGTCGGTTTCGGCTTTGTTGAAAGGAGTCAGAACAAAGCCTGTCAAAATAAACACCGTACAGCCATTTTTCAATGTTTCGCAAAGCACCTCTGCAGCATTGAGACAAAGCGGTTTTTTCGTATATTCCCTTGCTGCTTTATAAAGCAGTTTGCATACACCGTAGCCCTTGGGGTCAAGGTTTGCAAGGTCATCAAGACTGCTCCCGAGATTTAAAAGCGTTATTTCCTGACGGGTCATATATTCCCCTCTCTAAAAAAGATAATTGATTCCGTTATAAATGTTAAGCGCAACAAGAACAATCATCACTGCGGTAAAAACTTTTCTGATGATTTTATCATCGGATTTACGGTTAAGACCCGAGCCGATTATACCTCCGAGAATTGCGGCAGGGAGAATGAACAGCAGGGTTTTCCACTGGTGAGAATAAGCTTCAATTCCCGATGCCGTAAACATGGTCACAAGCTTCGAAAGCTGCGAAAAGAAAATGATGGCAACGGAATAAACGGCTGATTCTTTAACATTCATCGAGAAGAAAAGAGTGAGAACGGCAACATTGATCGGACCGCCGCCTATTCCGAGGAAAGAAGCGATAAATCCGAGCGAAAGACCGACAAAACAAATCGCAACATTGTTTTTGACCTGAAACGATTTTCGGTCTTTGGCAACATAGATGCAGACAAAAGCCAGAAGCGATGCAAGAATAAAAGCCTGAATGCACCGAACCGTGTCTGACGGAGCAATTCCCTCAAGCAAATCCATGCTTTTGCCGCCGAGAATTCCGCCGGCAATTGAACCGACTGCGATAAGCAGAACGATGTTCTTCCTGAATGTCACTTTATTTTTTATCTGCTTGATTGTTGAAACAACCGACATTGTGAAAACAGCAACACACGAAAGAAAATCAACCTGCATTCTCGGCTCTGCACCGATAAAATCAAGAACGGGTTTTATTATCACTCCTCCGCCGAGACCGACGAATGAGCCGAGAGTTGTGGCGAGGAGAATAACTGCCGCATAAATTATCTGAAGCATATGTTAAAATCTTGAAACAACATCAGCAAAAGCATCTGCGATTGTTTTCTGTGCGCCGATACCCATGGAGTTTGTTTCATGGTAATGATTAAGATCAAATTTATCTTTGTAGCCGTTAAGATAAGGCTGTGTGGGATGAAGAATGAAATCATTGGGAGGAACAACATAACCCGCCATATCATTGGAAACGCCGAAAACTATCATATTCGGATCGCCTGCAATTTCGGCAAGAGGTGTCGGATTGATTTCTCCGCCCTTGCCGGTGGGCGATGTTTCCGCGCTCTTATAGCCTCCGTAAACGGTTGAAACAAAGCTCTCACCGGGAAGAAGAAGGATGTTCTTTCCGCCGATTGACATATAAGTCATTTCGGTCATCATAGCGATGCCCGTGTCGCTTTCCTTGCAGGGATAAGCATTGAAGCTCATAACATGACGCATCGCAAGAAGGGTTAAAACATAGTTTCCGACAGGAAGATAGAAGGGCTGCTGAATGAATTTCAATTCGGGTTTAAGCTCAACATCGTTATCAATCTTAAGAGCTGCATCGGCAAGCATCTTTGCCTGGAGCTTTATGCAATTTACATTATCCTCGCTGTCAAGCTCAGCAACATCCATTGCACCGATTGCACCGATACCGAAAAGAACTTCCGCACCGTTTTCCGCAAGAATCTGTTCACGCATGAAATAGGGATATTCACCGCTGAGCATACGGTTACCGCCGCCGAGAGAATTGGGATGGCCGCCGAAGTTCATAATCCATATATCCTTTGAACCGTCTGCGGGAACAAAACGGAATCTTGTTAAGATTTCATGTCTGTCAAGGAAACCTCTCCTTGTCTGGAGACCGTTTTCAACCTTGATTTCGCCGTAGCAAAGCTTGCCTTCTTTTCTGTTTGCATAAGCTTCTTCAGCAACCTTAACAGCTTTTTTCATAAGCATATCCATATATTCGGGGTCTTTACCGTCGGAAGGAATACTTACGAGATTGGGCTTGCCCCAATAACCGAGGGTATCGATACCCGAATGGCTGTGGGTGCAGCTGAAATTGATGCACTTGCAGCCTTTGATTTTATCAGAAGCCATAATCATGGAACGGATTTTGTTAACTTCAACTCTTGTCATGCCGACGATATCGCCGCCGAGCCAGAGAATGCCTTCCTCATTTCCGCAGTCAATCCACACAGCGCTGACATAAACGGGAGAAAGAACGCCTTCCATTTTATGACCCGAGCCGTGGCCTGCAATCCAATAAGTTTTTCCGCTGTTTAAATCGGGCATGATTTCAGCTTTTGAAAATCCCATTCTGTAGCCTGAACCCTTGATTTCAACAGGCTTTACCTTTTCGATTTCAGGGGCAGTTCCGTTTTTCTGAACTTTCTTTCCGAAATTTTTGGTTATTGCACATATGCCTTTCATGGCAAGATCCATAATATCCATATCTTTTACCTCACTTAAACATTCTTTTCAAATCTGTAAATACTCTGGGATTCAATGTCAAAATTCGGAATAATGACGGGAGGAATTCCTGCATTGACCGTCAGGGAAGATATCATCGTTCTCACATAGGGGAACAGTTCCTTATATGTTTCAACATGAATGATTTCCTTTTTGCATTCGGGATTATAGGTGAAAATTCCGAGAACAACGGCTTTTATATGGAATTTTTCCTTATCGGCTTTGTCATTCACCTCAACGGTAAATTCGCCGATGCAAGTGTTGTTTGTTGAATATTTGACATTATATGAATACTTATTTTCAAACTCTATTCTTGTTCCGTTTTCATGTTTATTCACGAAATCGATTTCGGATGCCTTGAACGCTTTGAAGGTTATGTTTTTCAATTAAAGCACCTCCGCTTTTTCGATAACTATGGGTTCAACGGGGCTTGAATGCTCACCGTCATTACCCATTGTTCTTTCAACTTCAAGGAAGGAGTCAACAACCTCCATGCCTGAAACAACCTTACCGAAAGCGGCATACTGACCGTCAAGGAAGGTTGCATCGGAATAGCAGATGAAGAACTGCGATGAAGCGGAGTTGTAAGATGTTG
This sequence comes from Acutalibacteraceae bacterium, assembly GCA_045601745.1. Taxonomy (GTDB): domain Bacteria; phylum Bacillota; class Clostridia; order Oscillospirales; family Acutalibacteraceae; genus CAG-177. Next base: position 16,197 of record JAZSAH010000106.1, on the reverse strand, counting down.
AACGAGCCATGGAAACAACGCCTCTTGTATGAGAAAGAGTATTCTTTTTAAATCCGTTAATTGCAAATTCACCCTTGATATTCATGCTGCTTCCGCCGAAGCCTGTTCCGTCGGGGCATCCGCCCTGAGCCATGAAATCATCAACAATTCTGTGGAAGGTAAGACCGTCATAAAATCCGTCTGAAACAAGTTCAACAAAGTTTTCAACAGTCTTGGGAGCATATTCGGGATAAAGCTCCATAATAAAGCTGCCGCCGTTTTCCATTGTGAATTTCACCTGAGGATGTTCACCTGTTGCTTCGGTATCATCAGCTTCGGTATCATCAGCTTCGGGGGCATCATCTTCGAAAGAACCGTTATCGGTTATGTTTCCTGCGGGGGCAGTTGTATCTTTGTCGGAAGATGTTGTAAATGTACTGTTGCTGCATGAGCAAAAAACAAATGTCACGGAAAGAATAATAGCGATAATTACGGATAATTTTTTCATAGCACACCTCAAAATAAACGATATTTAATTTATTATATAATTATTTATAAAAAATATCAACCCCCGATTTTTAAAACCGGAGGTTGACTTGCAATATAAATTAATAATTCTCTTTTCTTACTTCGAAGTAAGCCTGAGGATGTGCACAGACGGGGCAGATTTCAGGAGCCTTCTTGCCCATCACGAGGTGACCGCAGTTACGGCATTCCCACATGGTTTCTTCTGCCTTTTCGAATACCTTCTGCATTTCAACATTATTGAGAAGTGCGCGGTATCTTTCTTCATGAGTCTTTTCGATAGCTGCTACCATACGGAATTTTTCTGCAAGCTCTGTGAAGCCTTCTTCGTCGGCTTCTTTTGCGAAGGTTGCATACATATCGGTCCATTCATAGTTTTCGCCTTCTGCAGCATGAAGAAGATTCTGAGCTGTGTCACCGAGAGCACCGAGAGCCTTGAACCACATTTTTGCGTGTTCCTTTTCATTGTTTGCGGTTTCGGTAAAGATAGCTGCAATCTGTTCAAAACCTTCTTTTTTTGCTACCGAAGCAAAATAGGTATACTTATTTCTTGCCTCTGATTCACCTGAAAAAGCAGCCATAAGATTTTTTTCTGTTTTTGTACCTTTAAGATTCATAGTATTTTCTCCTTTATCATTTTCTTCAACCGCTTCAACTCTTTCAAAATCGGAAGCGGGATGCTTACAAAGAGGACAGATGAAATCATCGGGAAGAATATCGCTTTCATGGATATATCCGCAGATTTTGCATCTGTAATAAACTTTTGCGGTTTTCTTCACTTCGGGCTTCGGTTTGATATATTTATGATAATAATCATAAGTTACGCTTGTTTCTTCCGAAAGAACCTCACAGTCGGTTACATCCGCAAGGAAAAGAGTGTGTGTTCCGAGGTCTGTTGCGTTCACTACCTTTGCGGAGATAAATGCATTGGTTGCATCCGTGACATAGAGAAGCCCGTTTTCGCTGCGTTTAACAGCCTTGAAATCGCTGAATTTATCAACATCCTTGCCGCTTCTGAAGCCGAAGGCTTTGAAAATATCAAAGCTTGCGGAAGTTGAAAGAATGCTGACATTGAATTCACCGCTTGCGATAATCATATCATGGGTTTTATTGGCTTTATTGACGGCAACGGTTATTCTGTTGGGATTTGCGGTGACCTGAGAAACGGTATTGATAATGCATCCGTTATCAAAGCCGTTTTCCTTTGCTGTGAGAACATAAAGACCGTAGCCGATTTTAAACATGGCATTTGTATTCATTCTATCCCTCCTAATATTATTATTGGAAGTTATCTAAATCTTAAATCAAACTTTTTGAATTGTCAATATTCTATGCAAAACATTCGGTAATTTTTATATTATCTCCCGTCACGGAATATTTTCCCTTTGCATTTTCAGGCATAAGGAAATAATCGCCCTTTCTGACTGCACGGTTATAGTTTTCACCGATAACCGCACCTTCGCCTTCGGTTACAACATAAACCGCAGCTCCCCTGCCGAGTTTGAACTCGCCGCCGTTAACGGTTGCCGTTCTGACAGAAAAGCTTGTTGTTATCGTTTCGTCAATAACAGCCTCATATTTCACGCCGTTTTCATCGGAAATGATTTTCGGAGTGAGAGGGGCGGGATATTTTTTGTTCATGTCAAAGCATTCGAGAGCCTTTTCTCTGTCAAGACCGAGATACATCTCCTTATCTGAAAGCTTATATTCACCGCACCAGCGTTCAGGCTGAATGGTGAAATCCGTGGGTTCCTGAACTTCAAGAAGAAGACAGCCGCTTCCGATTGCATGAACCATTTTTGCAGGGATATAAATAACATCGCCTGCTTTTACATCAATTGAGCAAAGAAGCTTTTCCATAGCATCAGATTTGTTTTCGCTTTCATCGATGGCTTTATTGAAATCATCCATGGTTACGCCGTCTTTAAAGCCATAAAAAATCTTTGCACCGGGTCTTGTTGCAAGAATAATCCAGCTTTCTTCCTTGCCGTATTTAGATGAAAAATATTTTTCGGAAAACGCTTTATCGGGATGCGCCTGAACGGGAAGTCTGATTGCGCTGTCGAGAATTTTGGTAAGAATACCTATATCATCTCTGTCGCCGAGAATTTCAGTCTTATATTTTTCAACCGCATCGTTAAGATATAAATCCGTTCCCTTTATTTTTGATACGCCTTCATATTCATCGGTGCTGCCTTCATTGAGTGCTTTAACGCTTGAAGCAACCCATTCCTCGGGATAAAAACCGTCGGTTGAATCATCGCCGAAGAAACCGGAAAAGAGCTTTCCTCCCGTATATACTCTGAAAACCCTGTTTTTTTCAAAGAAAATAGGTTCATTATAAAACATGGTTATATCTCCTTATATTTAATCATTGAGCAGGCTTGTGAAATGTCACCATTCATTCCGCAGGCAACCGAAGCTGCAAGAGCTGCGCCGAATGATGCTTCTTCTTCAAAAAGAGGAATTCTTATTTCACAGCCGAACATATCGGAAACAACTTTTCTCAGAGCAGCATTTTTTCTTATGCCGTTACCCGAACAAACAAGCTTTTCGGCATTTTTGCCGCCGCTTCTATACATCTGATAGAGCTCATCGGACATACCGTAAAGCACGGAAAGAGCAATATCCGACGCAGTAAAGTTTTCCTCGGAAATGTTATATATGCCGCCTCTGACAGAGGGGTCATTTCTTGTTCCGCAGAAACGGCAATCCGCAGAAAGAGTTGTTTCCGTTTTTTCGGAAAGAATTTTATCGATTGAAGAATACATCGATGTTATTTCTTTTTCAGAAACAAGGTTTGCAATTTCTCTGAAAAGTTTTTCAACCATTGCAAATGCTCTTCCGCCGCAAAGCGCACAGCCGGCTGCAAGATAACGCTTGCCGTCAAAGGGTCTGTTTTCAACTCCTCCGGCATTAACAAGCTCATCCGAAAGCCAGGAAATCTGCGAACCCGTTCCGATATTTATAAGCGCATCATCAGGGTCGGAAACCGAGCCGATAAAGCTTGCCTGATTATCGCCGAGTGCAACGCAGACGGGAATTCCTTTGTATTCCCCTGCCGACATGAATTCCGCCGTTACTTCGGGAAGTCTGGGATTATCAATTGAGAACTTATTGTTCACCAAATCAAAACATCCGAGTGATGCCGCATTTGTGATATGAACAAGAGGCTTTTTATTGCCGCAGAGCTTCATGACGGCATAGTCGGCAATCGTGCAGAGATATCTTGCGTTTTCGGGAACAAGACCGTTTTTCTCATTATAGAAATCCGTTGCAAGACCGTAGCCTGCAAAACAACCGAGATATTCCGCATAGGATTTTCCGTCTTTATATTCCATAGCCGCACGTTCATCCTGCCAGATATAAAGAGGACTTACGGCATCTGCATTTTCATCGGTATAAACTATTCCGTGCATCTGTCCCGAAAACCCGATTGCGCCGATATCTTCCGAATAAAATCCGTCAAGAATTTCATAAACGGTATTCATTATCACATCAGGATTCTGGATTTTTTCATAGCTGTTACCGGTTTTCACAAATGAATTGTTGGCCAGAGTTTTTGAAGCGGTTATATTCTTTGTTTCCGTATCAAAAACTATTCCGCAGATGCTCGTTGTTCCGATATCTATTCCGATAATTTTCATATTTTCACCTTATGCGATTGAAGTTGATTTGGGGTCAAGTCTTGTTATGATATCCTGCTGAATTGCAGGCGAAAGGTCAAGGAAGTTGACGAATGTTCCGTGAATTCTCATGATATAAACTCCGCTCGGAGCATATTTTTTGGGTTCTGCAAGAACCTTACGGAGAATTTCAGCAGTTGTTACATTAACATAAAGATAGAAGGGTGATACTCCTTCATTAAGGGGATTGAAGAACAAGGGATTGATAACCTTATCTCTGAATTCAACACCCTTTTCTTCGCAGGTTTCGGATTTGAAATATTTGGGGTCAATTCCGAGATGCGAAGCATATCCTCCGTTCATCTTTTCGAAAGGCATCTTCATATTGGAAAGCATACGGAAGCCGAGTCCGTTTTCCGCACTTCCGTAGAGGGGGTCAACGCCATAGCCGAGCATATCTCTTGACTTTCTGCCGTCAGGTGTTGCACCTACCCAGTAGCCGTAAAGAAGATGGGTTGAGGGCGATGAGAAATCGGGACGGAATGAATTGCCGAGATAATTTTTGGTTGAGGAAACGATATCGGCAACCTTTGAGGCGATTTCGCCCGCTTCGGCATCAACCTTTTCAATGTTATTGCCGAATTTATCTGCCGAAAGAAGGAACTCTCTGAGGTCTTCATAGCCTTCAAAATTTGCCTTGAGTGCATCAACAAGCTTATCGGCATCCTGAGGTCTTTCTGCAAGAAGCTTATCTATAGCGGAAAAGCTGTCTGCGATAACGGAAACACCGTGGATAAGGCATCCGCTTCCGTTGTATTTTGTGCCCTGAGCATGGATATCTCTTGCATCAATTCCGTTTTCAAGACCGCCCATAAGACATGAGAGGAAAGGCACTCTCTGGGTTGAAAGCGCAGCTGATGCACCGTTTGCGCATTCACCCATTGCAGCAACGAATTTTTCAACATTCTTAAAGAAACCTTCACGGATATTTTCAAGACTGCAGGCATCAACATCAACAAGCTTTTCACCTGTAACCGTTGAAACACCGCCCGTGAGGGTCATTTCAAGTATTTTGGGAAGATTGAGCCAGCTGTTGGTTGTGTTGCCGTTATCCTTACCCATGATAAGGGGTTCCTGACATCCTGCAATTGAAATATCTGCAAGGTCATTTTCATCAACACCTTTTGAAGCGAGAACTTCATAAAGCGAATCATCATTGAAGAATGAAGGTGTAAGGGCACCGGGTGTAAAGAGGAATCTGCCCATTTCTTCATAAAGCTTTGCAGGGGTATTCTTATGAAGCTTCACGGAAAGAATGGGCTGAGGAAGGTTCATATCGTAATATGCATCCATGAGTGCATAGGTTGTTTCATTTGTGAGATCATTGCCGCAAAGGTCTCTGCCGCTGACAATAACATTCTGTGAGATAGCCCAGCTTCTGTCGGCAACATTGAAGAAAACAAGAAAATGCTTCATAAGAGCAGCAACTGTTTCACGATCCAAACCGTTTCTGTACGGTTCGAAAATTCTGTCAGCATTACCGACGGAGAACGCAAAGGGGTTGGGCGTCTGTTCAAGGCACATAATCTGCCACATGATGATAAACGCCTGAATTGCTTCAAAGAGATTTTCCGCACCGTTTTCGGGAACTTTGCGGAGAGTCTTTTCCATTATTTCAAGCTGTGCCTTTCTTTCGGGAGAAGCTGTTTCAGCCTGTTTTGCAGCAAGGTCTGCATAACGGTTTGCAAGGATAATCGCACTCTCAAGTGCAATTGCAAAAGCCTTATAACCGTTGCCTTCTTTGCCTTCAGTTTTCGCAAGCATTTCCTTAACGCCGTATTTGATTGCAAAACGGATATCGGGAATGAGATGACCCGTTACCTGCTCGAAGAAGAAAATAACTTCTTTGGTATAACATTCAGCTTTATCGTACACCTCTCCAAGTTTAACCGCATATTCGGTTTTGGCAAACTCATTTCTTGCTTTTTCGATTCTTTCTGCAGTAAATTCACCGTTTGGTTCAATGTCAGAGAAAACTGCTGCAGGGTCACAATAACCGCTGAATTCTTCAACCTTGAAAGAAGGATTGATTAGAGCATAGCTTCTTGCAAAAGCATCATCCTGAGTGCCTGCGAAAATCTGATAATCGCTCAGATATATGGGCAGGGTTTTAACAATTTCACGAAGAATGAGAGCTTTTTTGACTTCTTCGTTTTCTCCCTCGAATTCCTTTGCAAGACGAAGCTCTGCTTCTTTTGCAATAAACCAGCCGTCAAGACGCATTCCGGCTCTTTTTTCAGTGAAAAGAGCTTTCGCCATTTCGGTTATTTTTTTGCTGTCAAGAATATTGATCATATTTATTACTCCTTATGTTACAACGGTTTTCATGCCGTGATTTTCAAAAGCTTCTCTGAATTTTGCTATTGTACCCGAAGGAAGAAATCCATCGGATATTTCATAATTTCCCTGCCACTTATCCTTGCCGAATTCATGATATGCAAGAAATTCGAAAACGGCGGACGATGTGTCAAGCTTTCCGAAATACTCAACAAATCCTTCGGGACTGTCGTTAATGCCGTGAATAACAGGAATGCGGATATGAATCTGCCTGCCCGACGAAAGAAAATACTCAATGTTTTCTTTGACGGTTTTGTTTGAAACACCAATCCATTTTTTATGGATATCGGAATCATAATGCTTGAAGTCAACAATCAGATAATCGATATATTCCGCGACTTCCTTGATAACAGGCAGAGATGCATTCGATTCAATGCAGGTGCTGACACCTGCATCTCTGAGTTTATTCAGAAGAAGGATTATTTCCTCAGACTGAACACACACCTCACCGCCCGTAAATGTTACTCCTCCGCCGTCAAAAAACATCATTCTGCTTCTCATTATTTCATCCAGGATTTCATCAACGGAATAATTCTTTGCATTCGGATTATCAAGAGGAATACTGTCGGCATTTGAACACCATCTGCAGGAAAAATTGCATCCCTGCAAATGATAAACAAGGCGGTTTCCCGGCCCGTCCTGGGAGTAGTTGAAGCCCTTTTGCAATATTTTCATAACACTCCCCCTTTTATCATTATTAAACTATATATTACAATTTTATATGTTAACTGTCAATAAAAATATTAAAATTATTGACAATCTATTCAGTATAATATACAATTAATATAATTTGTATTAAAGGAATGATCATCATCCTTAAACTCTTATTTGACACCCTGCCCTCAACAAACACATATGCAAAGGAAAACATTGCAGATTTGTCCCTTCCTTCGCTGATTATCGCCAATGAACAGACAGCGGGCAGAGGAAGACGCGGCAACAGCTTTTTCTCTCCGAAAGATACAGGTCTTTACATGACACTTGCTTTTGAAGAAAAGGATAGTTCCGGGTTGCTGACTCCGACTGCAGCGGTTGCGGTATGCGAAACGCTGATTGATATAGGTCTTGACCCGAAAATAAAATGGGTGAATGACATTTTCCTGAACGGCAAAAAAGTCTGCGGTATACTTGCGGAAAGATGTTTTTCAGACAGAAAATCATTTATTATTCTCGGAATCGGAATCAACATTTCAACCTGCGTTTTCCCTGACGGTCTGAAGTCGGCAGGAAGCATCAACATTGATTGCAACAAAGAAAAGCTTGCAGAGGATATATCGGCAAGAATTCTTGAATATGCTGAAAAAAACAGCGATGCCGAAATAATCGGGAAGTATCGCAGCCGTCTTTTTGTTATCGGGAAAGAGGTCGGATATTTCAAAAATAATGTTGAATATAAAGGCATTGTCAAAGACATCAACAGCCAATGCAATCTTATCATAAAGCTTCCCGACGGAAACGAAGAAATACTTTCATCGGGGGAAATTTCAATAATAATATGAGGTTTAATTATGAATAATTTCAAGAGGATTTCTGCCGTTATTCTTGCATTATGCACGGCAGCAACAATTTTCACTTCATGCGACAGCAAAAATAACGACGGCACCTCAACAACCGCCGAAACAATCGTTATAACCGAATTCATCACCGAAAAAGAAACCGTTGAGGTTGAAGTCACCGACGAAAAAGGAAATGTTTCCGTTTCGGTATCCGAAAAAATCGTTACAGTTCCCGTTACAAAGACCGTAACCGTCACCACACCCCCAAAAAATGATAACTCTCCTGAAAAAGGTTCGGTTGACAAATCGGGAAATTCCGCCATAACTCGTTCAGACTCTGCAACAATACAGCCTGTTTCCGCTGCCGCAACATCAAAAGCAGGCGGAACAATAACTAAAGCCGACACAAAAGCAACAACAAAAAAAGTTTCAGCCAGAACAACCGTTCCGACAACAAAAAGACCTGCCGTTGACGATGTGGTCAACGAAAAAGCTGTCGGACTTTTCCTGCTTTCAAAAACAGATCCCGTTCAGACGGGAAATCAGGCGACGGTTTTCATTCAGGGCACACCCGGTAAAACCTATTCGATAGATTTCTATGAAACGCTGTCATCAACCGCAAAAATCGATGATGCCAAAGCGGATGCAAACGGCTTTGTTTCGTGGTCGTTTGAAATCACAGATTCCTGCAGCCCGGGCAAAAGAAAGATTATTATCAAAGAAAACAATTCAGCCAACTATATAGAAACTTCCATAACTGTCAGATAAGGAGAAAAAATATGAAAAAATACGGCATTTTCAAAACCGGAAAATATCCCCAGAGACTCTGCGACTTCTACACTTCAGCAAACGGTCTGCTTGATAACAAAGCGTATTGCCTTGCCGAATGCGGCGGAACGGTTTATATCGGAACCGAAAAGGGTCTTAACTACACCAAAGCAGACGGCTCTCTCGGAGCTTTCTCCTGCCCTGCCGTAAAGGCAATGCATACCGATAACGACAAAGTTTATATTGCAGCAGGAAACATCATTTATGTTGCAAAAGACGGCGAAATAAAAGAACTTCAGACTCTTGATGAAAACATTATCCGCTTCAGCGGTACCGATACGGTTTATCTCATCACTGCGCAGTGGCTCTACCGCTTCAAAGACGGTTTTTTTGTCAGATATTTCAGAACAGAATCGGAGCTAACCGATATTGCGGTAACAGGCGAAACAATCAACGCTTGCAGTCCCGGATATTTCATTGCTGTCAACGGCAAAAGAAAACGCTGGATGAACATATGCCATCAGCATTCAACCATGCCCGATATCAAAATCAACTGCATTGAACACGATAAAGCTCTCGGATTCACATGGCTCGGTACGGATAAAGGCGTTTATATCTACGACGGCAAAATCGGCTGGTACGGTCATAATGAGCTGAATGCTCTCCCCGAAGAAGAAATCTATAAAATAAGCTTTGCAGATGACGGCAGAGTTATTTTATCCTCCGAAGCGGGTCTTATCATTCTCAAAGACGGCAAATGCAAATATCTTCCCGCAACGAGATGGGCTTGCGAGCCGAAGCTCAACGATGCAATTGCAACGGGCGATGCAATATGGACTGCAACCGATTCGGGCGTTACAAAAATCACCGAAAAAGATATGACTCTCGAAGAAAAAGCGGACTTTTGTTTTGACCTTACCGAAAAGTATTATCTGCGCACAAAGGGATATGTAACCGGTCTCGGCGATATCGAAAACGGCGACATCTCAACGGGCAAGCCCGGAATTTCGGATAATGACGGTCTCTGGACTCAGACATATATCGGCGCACTTGCATATTGCTATGCAGTTACAAAGGATGAAAAGGTTCTTGAAGCTGCAAGACGCTCAATGAAGGCAATGTGTTATCTTACAAAAGTTTCCGGCGTTAAGGGATTTACCGCAAGAGCAGTCCGTTTTGAAGGTGACGAAAACTTTGGTGTTTTTGTTGAGAGAGAAGGCTCTGAATGGCATCCCTCACCCGACGGCATCAGCGAATGGCTCGGCGAAACCTCAAGCGACGAAATGGTCGGTCATTTCTTCGGCTTCTCACTCTACTATGATTTCTGCGCAAACGATGAAGAAAAAGAATGCATCAGAGAAATCATCTGTGATATCGTTGACCATATGCTTGAACACAACTATAAGCTCTGCGATATAGACGGTCTTCCCACAACATGGGCAAACTGGGATCCCGATCAGCTCAACGGCAACTGTATGTGGCTCTGGGAAAAATGCATCAATTCACTTGAAATGCTTTCGTTCCTTGATGTTGCATATCATGTTTCGGGTGACGAAAAATACAGAAAAGAATTCATGCACCTTGCAATTGATGAGCATTATCTTATCAATGCTGCACAGCACAAAAAGGATGACGCTCATGTTTGTCACATCGATGATAATCTCGGGTTCATGACAACGGCTACAATTCTCCGCGTTGAAAAAGACCCTGCTATCAGGAAATATCTTCTTATGGGACTTCGCCATCACTGGGAATACGAAAGACCCGAACATACTATTTTCTTCAATCTTGTTTGCAGTGCATTCTCCGATGAACCCTGCGACCTTGACAACGCAATCAAGGAGCTTCGCAATTTCCCGCTTGATTTTGTACGCAGACCCATTATCAATTCAAAGAGAAAAGGTCTTGTTTTCGATACGGAGCAGGAGCGTTGGGGTGAAAATCCTCAGCTCAAAGAAGCTTTTTCGATTGATGAAAGAATCATTCATTATAATGACAGCAACATATTCAGAGTTGACGAGGGCAACATAACAGTTGCATCATGTCCGAGCACATATCTTCTTCCCTATTGGTTCGGAAGATATTACGGTCTTATCGAAGAAGAAGACTGATAATAAAACTGCAAAAGGAGCTGCTTCACACATGATGCAGCTCCTTTTTATTAATTATAGACCCAAAACATTTGGATATATTTTTGTAAGACCGAAAATCCTTTTAAAGAATGCGATTATCTTCTGGAAGAAACCTGCTTTTGAGGTCATAGTCTGTTCGTCTTTGATAACCTCTTTTCCGCTTGAATCATATATCGTTGCAGTGAACACAGTATCGCCCGATTTTTCAGGACTGATTTCACAGGTTGTTCCGTCAGCTTTGTAACTGAAATTACTGTTTGATGCAGACCATCTGACTGTATAACCTGCAGGAAGTTTGCCTTCGATATCCGCATGAAGAATTATCGAATCGCCATAGTTGATCTTTGTTGTTGAAGGATTGCAGATTTCCATTGTGAAACCGCACTCTTCAACTACCGCATAGTAGCTGAAATGCGTTGTTTCGAAAACGAGATATTTCTTTCCGTTTATGGTTTCAACAGCAGCCTTCACGCCTTCAACAATACCCGTTGAAGTATCAACATGATAAACAAAGGTGCGTGATTCATCATAACCCTCGGGAAGAGGTATTCTGACTCTCACTTTGCCGTTGGGCTGAACTTCTTCACCATCAACAGTTATTTTTATGTCATAAATCATTGAACGCGTTGCTTCAGTTTCGGTGTTGACAAGATTGAACGCCGAGCCGTCAAATGTTTCCGAAACAACGATTTCAACTTCACCGTCATAATCGCCGCTGTCAATTTCAATACCGACACCCGTACCGTCATCTGTCAGAACGGTTTTCTTCGGAATGATTTCTTCTTCAACAGTATCACCGCAGACCACGCATTTTTTAATTCTCAGTCCCTCTGTTTCAGCTGTTGATTCCATAACGGTCTCCCATTCTCCCGGAATATGACCGTTTGCAGGGATGGTTTTTGTTTCGCAGACCGCACCGCAAACACTGCAATTGCGAATCTTTTCGCCGTCATTCTCACAGTCGGGTTCGATTGAAACAATCCATGAACCAGGTTTATGACCCGTTGCGGGAAGAACTTTTGCTTCTCCGATTCTTTCACCACATGTTTCGCAGATGTCATATTCCATGCCTGCCACCGTGCAGGTTGCGGGGATTGTTACGGTTCTTTTTTTATGAGTATGTTCGAGAGGGGAAATTTCTCTGGTTTCGAGTACCTCTCCGCAAATTTCGCAACAACAAACTTCCATACCGGGTGTTGTTTCGGTGGGTTCTGATATAACAACCCATTCACCGGGGTCATGAGGAATAAATACTATTTCTTGCAAGCCACATCTTACACAAAGGATGTTAAATGTTTCCACACCACACACGGGCGGTTTCGGCTCGGGCTCAGGTGCAACATGACCCAACTCGGGAATTTCCATCGTCTTTAAAACGGCATCGCAAACTGTACAAGCTAAAACTTTTTCGCCTTTTTCGGTACAGGTCGGTGCAACCGCAGTTATCCACTTACCTGAGTCGTGACCCGTTGCGGGGATTGTTTCTTCCGATAAAACCGCATCGCAATTCATGCAAAACCGAATCATCAAACCTTCTTTCACGCAGGTCGGAACTTTTATAACTACCCATTCAGTCGGAATATGAGGACTCACAGGAATTTTTCTTGTTTCAACTTCAGCTCCGCAAGACTCACAAATTCTTGCTTCTACGCCTTCTGCAATACAAGTCGGTTCTATTACAACTTCCCAATCACCGAGTTTGTGAACAATCCATGTGGGAATAGACTTTGTATAGCTGTAACCGCATTTCGTGCATGTGTAAGTTTCAATTCCGTCTCCCGTGCAAGTCGGAGATATTGTTTCAGTTAAAATATAGTCATGCTGACATCCCTCGGTTATCCATGAAGGATAGGCAACAACATCTCTTGCAGGCATAACAGATTCAAGCGGTTCACCGGTTTCGTAATCAATCCAGCCGTTAAAAACACATCCCTCTTTTTCGGGTGTTTCAGGGAGTTCTTCAATCTCTGCACCGCTTTCCAACTGGAAATATTCGACATCATTATAAGGTTCTGTATCGTAATAGTATATCAAGGTATAAAGGGATTCATTATCATCAAAAAAGGCACCTGTTCTTTGATCTACAAAGTATACGCCCAAAACAATACTACTGATAACGCAATAATCATAAAGGTCTATTTTACCATTTTTATCCATATCCGAAGCTTTTACTTTGTAAGGCTCGTATTCTTCGGATTCAGGATCGGACCACTGGGTTATACCCTTCATTTCACTTTCAATCATCGCAACATCATAGGCGGTTGACATAGAATCTCCGTTGACATCACCGAAAATAACAATATAGCAATTTTCAGAATTATCGCCGTTATCCGAACCACCGTAAGCATCTATAACAGACCCTGTTCCGACATAAGGTGAGAACTTCTCATCGGCATAAATTATTCCAAAATCGCCGCCGTTTGCAATTATATAATGTTTAATATAACTGAAAGGATTGGTATATTCGGGATCATTCTTAACACGCCATCTTAATCCGTAAACAAACCAATCATCCGAAAGATTTTCGTCTTTGGCTATAACCGTGGGACAAGGGTTCTCTTCTGTCCAGACAGGATTTTTGTATCTGTCAATCGCGCCGTAATTCGGAGCGACTAACACTGAACTATGCGTGGATATTTCTTCCTTTACATTATCAGCCAATCCTGTTAATGAGGCAGAACAAATCATTATCGCCGCAACAAGGATAATCGACAAAGTTTTTTTCAAGCTGTGCTTCATAATATACCTCCCGATAATTCTATAATACGATAATAACATATTACACTTAAAAAAGCAAATATAATATCGGGATATCCGTATTGTTTACGACTCAGCATAATGAAGTTATTCGCAAAAAATTCTCTGCACATGATTCCCGATTCATAGGTAACCCTGTACGGTCTCCAAAAACACCGCCAAATGCACCTGGCGGTGCAGCCGCCTATCGTCGGGTCGCCGACCCATACAGATGAATCGCAAAAAGCAGTCCATGTATATCACATGAACTGCTGATAATGTTTTATTTTTTGGCGGACTCAACCGATTCATAAACCATCTGGGGATAGTCGGACATGATGCAGTCTGCACCGTTTTTGATAAGCAATTCGGCTTCTTCCGCTTCGTTGATGGTATAATACTGAACGGCAATGTTATGCTTATGAGCATAGTTTATCAATTCTCTTGTTCCGAGATTAACAAAATTATTGGCTGCATTGTCACCGTAGGGAATCTGGAGAGCTACATAGGTTACTCCGAGGTCATCAAGATCCCAGTTCATTCTTGAATAAATATAGAAAAGAATAACTTCCGTGATTCTTGCGGAACGGGGCATATCGGGATGCTTTTTCTCCATGTAGAGATTTACATCTTCTTTTGACGACGCCCATATAACTCTGTCCTGAAGATTGCGCTCGGCGATTATGGAATAAAGCTTATCTGCAGCTTTATAGCCGTCAGAGCCCGTGCTCTTGATTTCAATAATATATCTGAATTCTTTACCCTTGCTGTTCTTTTCAATATAATCGATAACGGTTTCACACTTCACAACACGGAGATTTTCGGGGATATCCTTACCTCTGAGACCTCTGTACGGATATGTTTTTCCGTCATCGGAGGTGAAGTTTTCGCCGAGGTTGAGATTGTTATATGCTTCTTCAAAGGTGAGGTCGGAAGCATAAACATTTTTGTGTCCGAAGGCTTCAACTGCGTTTGATGTGTCGTCATATGTCAGATTATGGAGAAGAATGAGCTCGCCGTCTGCCGTTATCTGAACATCAAACTCAAATGTATCAACGCCGAGCTTTTTATTGTTTTTCATAACATATTCAAACGCCATGAGAGTGTTCTGAGGAACAATTCCCGCGCCTGAACGGTGAGCAGATACATCAGTATCAAGATATTCGTTTATATAAGAATTGGTTGCATTGGCATTAACCAGAACAGGAGTATCGGGGTCACCGGGCAGCCATGCAGTGAGAAGAACAGGAACAATCAGAACAATTGAAATTGCCCCGTGGATAATGTTGCGTAAAGCCGTGAAAAAACCAAGCATATTATTATCTCCTTAACATATAATGTTAAAATTATAATTAAGAACAAAAACAATGTCAACAAAGTGTGAACTTTTTCGGCGAAAATTAAGAAAAAATTAAGAATTCCGCATGAACACCATGCGGAATTTATTTTAATATAAGATTTTTTTGAATTCTTCGGCAAACTGCTTTGTGTCAACATTGCAAAGCAAGTGAGCATCGGAGCCCATATTGAAAATAACGCCGACTTCTTTTCCAATCTGAAAATAGCGGTGAAAGAATACGGGATCTTTGAAAACTGCGGGAACATTCAGCTCCCATGCAATCTCATGCTTGTTGGCTTTCTCCATGATATCGCCGATTTCATTATCGGTAAAAGCTCGTGTGACATCGTGAGAATCATCAAAGGCATGAATATATCCTGCCATAAAGGGATGAGCAAAGCAATCTGCCCTTCCGCTGTCGATAACCTTGTCCATTATTGCAAGCATATGCTCGGCATAGGCGCGTGGAGTTATGATTTCGGGATGCTCCCAATAATCCTGATGAAAATGGTTTGTTGTGTAAAGTCTGTAATCAAGAGCATTATCAGTTTCAATATCGTCGGCAAACTTATTAATACCGTATGAAGAAAGCTCTGCACCGATAAGAACTTTGACTCTGTGTTCAAAGCCTTCAAGCTGTTTTTCAAGCTCAAGCTTCTGCGGTGCTACGGCATTCTTTTTCTTTGGATAATTGTGGTCTGTCAAAGCTATCATTTCAAGACCTGCTTCATCGGCAGTCCTGACAATATCTCTCGCCTTCATCTCAGGTTTTGCACAGCCGGAAAATGTTGTGTGAATATGAAGATTCCACTTTGCAAGTTCATCTATATCATAGGTTTTCTCATGAAAAAACATATCAAAGCTCCAATCCGAAAAGGGTATTAGCATTTCTGCGTGTAATATCGAGAATTTCTTCTGCGGTTACTCCCCTCACCTCAGCAAGAACCTCGGCGGTATAAGGAATGAACGAAGAATCGCATCTTTGTCCTCTGTAGGGCACGGGAGTCATATAGGGACAATCGGTTTCGATGAGAAGCCTGTCCTCGGGCACAACAGCTGCAACCTCACGGGGTTTTCTTGCATTCTTGAAGGTTACCGCACCGCCCAGACCGATAAACATTCCGAGCTTCAGAACCTCTTTTGCCATTTCAGCCGAACCTGAAAAGCAATGAACAACACCCTTGGGTTTATATCTTTTA
>JAZSAH010000105.1:0-5712 GCA_045601745.1 Acutalibacteraceae bacterium | reverse complement strand
TTCGGCAACGTTATGGGTACAGGCATTTTCGTTTTCGTTATCATTTCATGCCTCGGCACTCTTAACGGTCTTATGCTCGGCTGCTCAAGAGGTATCTACTCACTTGCAAGCCGCGGCAGAGGTCCTGCTCCCCAGGTATTCAGCATGGTTGACAAGCACACAAATATGCCCACAAACTCCTCTGTTATGGGTCTTCTTCTCTGCGGTGCATGGCTCTTATTCTTCTACTGCTCACAGCTCAGCAGCGTCAGCGAAAAGCTCGGTATGTTTGCATTTGACCCCACAGAGCTTCCCATCGTAACAATCTATCCCTTCTATATCCCCATCTTCTTCAAGATGATGAAGATAAAGGAATTAAAGGGCTTCCAGAGATTCGTTTCTCCCATACTTGCTATCATCGGCAGCGTTGTTATGGTTGTTGCAGCATTCCAGGCACATGGCAAGATGATTCCCGGCTATCTCATCATCTTTGCAGTTGTTATGGCAATCGGTCTCGGCTTCATGAAGAAAAAGAAAATCTGATTAAGCTGTTGAATAAAGCTCCCTTCGATTATCCGGAGGGAGCTTTTTATTTCCCGGTCAGAAAAAATAATTCTGAATAAAAGCTTGACAACCTATGAAATAAGTGCTATAGTATCAAAAAATCAAACGAGGTAAAATTCATGAAAACATATCTTTTCACAAAATTTGATATGGATATGAATTGGCTTGCACAGCATGATTATCAGTCATCTTGCAGGCTTATACCTCTGTATTCATTTTGGGATAGATAAAACTATATTTCCATATGTTTATAACGGTGTAAGTAGCTGCAGATACTTACACCGTTTTTTTATTATTATTAACCGAAGCATTAATTACTACACTATATTATTGAAAGGAGAAAAAGCCATGAAATTATTTGATTCAATCAAAAAGAAGCTTTTCAAAAAGCAGCCTGTAAAAACAGGTGATTATCTTGTGGATTTTTATACCACTCATTGTGACGAGGATTCCAGACTTCTCAGCAAGCACGGCAGAATTGAATTTCTCACAACCGCAAAGTATGTTGAGAAATATCTGAAAGACGGCATGAAGATTATGGAAATCGGTGCCGCTACAGGCAGATACTCGCATTACTTTGCTCAAAAGGGATTTGAGGTTGATGCGGTTGAACTTATCGAGCATAACATTGAGATTTTCAAATCAAAAACACAGCCGGATGAAAAAATCAGCATCAGACAAGGTAATGCTCTCGATTTATCGGATTATGCAGACAATACATATGATGTAACACTTCTGTTCGGTCCTATGTATCATCTCTATACGGTTGAAGAACAGAAAAAAGCACTGTCGGAAGCAATGCGAATTACCAAAATCGGCGGCTTTGTTTTTGTTGCATACTGTATGCTCGAGCCTGCAATGCTCATGAGTTTCAAAAATAACCGTATAAAAATGCTTATTGAGCAAGGAGAATATGACCCTGTAACATTGAAGGCATATTTCCCGCCACACGGTATTTTTAAACTCTACACCACAGATGAAATCTTTGAGCTGACAGAAGAACTGAATGCGCAAAGACTGCATTTTCTCGCAACTGACGGATATGCCCGCCATATGCGTGAAGCGATAGAACAAATGGATAACGAAACCTATGAACTGTATCTGAAACACCATTTCAAAACCTGCGAAAGGCAGGATTTAATCGGTTTGTCACATCACACGCTTGATATACTGAAAAAAGGGTAGTCGGACTAAATACGATTAACAGCACTCAGACAGCCAAAAAGAAATACTCGGTTATCGTTTCGGGTGATTCCCTCATATCATTATCAATCCACCACTTGATTGTTTCGGTAAAAGTTGCAGTTATATGATTTATCCGAAAGCTTTCGGGCAATTTCTCGCTTTTTTCCGATTCAAACAATGCGAGCTGACTTAAAACAAGCTCACGGAGATTAAGTCTGAAATACTGCCAGAACAATTCATTATTCTTGCTTGAAAGCAAATCAAGGATATTATTATCATTCTTTTCCAAATGCTGAACAAGATGAAGAAACACCGATTCGGGAGCGTTGCAATTGAAAATATGGCTGTGCTTTTCCGTTTCATTGTTCATTGCATCAAAGATATGACAGAACAATTCTTCGCACAATTCTTTCAAAAGATAATCCTTTGTTTCAAAGTGTGAATAAAAAGTTGCCCTGCCTATGTCTGCTTTGTCTATTATTTCTCCGACGGTGATTTGAGAATAATCTTTTTTTGATAACAGTTGAGTAAAAGCCGTAAATATCGCTTCCCTTGTTTTTCTCCGACGTCTGTCCATATTTCCTCCATACATTTTTCTGAAATTGTTCGGTATTGAACAGCATATCATTATAGTATGTTGATAATACATAAATCTGTTGTTACAATATAACCGAACAATATGTTCAGTAATATATTAATTGTATAGTATAACACTCAGAGTGTCAACAGGAGGACATTATGAAAACAGAAAAAAACATTTTTATTGCTTTTATTCTGAATTTTGCCTTTTCGGTTTTCGAATTAATCGGAGGGATTTTCACAGGAAGCGTTGCCATTGTTTCCGATGCAATGCATGATTTCGGAGATGCGGCAGGAATCGCAATTTCTTTCTTTCTTGAAAAGAAAAGCAAAAAACAACCCGACGAAACATATACCTACGGCTATGCAAGATTCTCGGTTATCGGCGGAGTTATAACAACATTGATTCTTATCTTCGGTTCGTTAACGGTTATTTATAATGCAATCAACAGACTTATTAATCCAACCGAGATAAACTATAACGGAATGATAGTTTTTGCCGTTGTCGGTGTCTGTGTTAATTTTTGCGCAGCCTTTTTGACCCGTGACGGAGATTCTCTCAATCAGAAAGCGGTTAATCTGCATATGCTCGAGGATGTGCTTGGCTGGGCGGTTGTTCTTATCGGTGCAATCATTATGCGTTTTACTGACCTGTCATTTATTGACCCGATAATGTCTGTCGGCGTATCCGGATTTATCCTGATAAATGCCGTCAGAAATCTGAAAGAAGCCTTTGAGCTGTTTCTCGAAAAAGTTCCTCACGGAACAGATATCAAAGAAATTACAAAACATCTTTCGGAAATTGAAGGTGTTATCGATATTCACCACATTCATATCTGGAGTTCAGACGGACAAAACAACTGTGCAACAATGCACATTGTAACAAACGCCGATTCTCACATGATAAAAGAGCTTATACGTAAAGAATTGCGCAATCACAATATAAATCATGTAACACTCGAACTCGAAACTGAAAACGAACACTGTCATAATGAATTATGTTCCGTGGAATTCAGAACATCCCCGGGACATCACCATCATTAAGGTGAATTCATTTCGGAGACGGCAGAAACAAATCATTTTTTATGAGTGAAAAATTATAATATCTGCTCTCCTTGTGAGGTCGGATTTTCTTTTGCTTATTTTTCACATTTCCTTGATTGTTTTGATTTGCATATATGAAAATCCTGTGATTGTTGTATTTTTATTTTTCTTATGATAAAATTTAATCAGAAAGACGGGTGATGATATGCAATCTCTGACTTCAAAAATATTTATGGGGGCATTGCGTCTGATTTTTCATTCGCCGTTATCCGACAGTTCAAAGCTGTCCGACAATGCGGCAAAACTGACGAAAGATAAAAAATCAAAATACAAGCCCTCAAAAAACTTTATCCATTCAAAACATACAACCGACGGTGTGAAATATGAAAAGCTCATAAACCGTAATTGCAAAACAGAAAAAGTTATACTGATGATTCAGGGCGGCGGATTCAAAATCGAACTGAACGATTTTTACCGCAGACTCGCTGAAAAATACAGCAATATGTTCTGCGGTGCATCGGTTATAAATGTTGATTACGGAAGATTTCCCGAGCATCAGCTTCCGTCGCAGATGCACGATGTTGTAAAGGTTTATCTTCATCTGCTCGATGAGGGTATCAATAATTCCGATATTGTTTTCATCGGCGACAGCGCAGGTGCAACTCTTGCAATGACATCATCTTTGTGGCTTCGTGATAACGGTTATCCCCTGCCTAATCACATTGTCTGTTTTTCGCTGTGGGCGGATGCAACATCAAGCGGTGATTCAAAAATCACCAATGCATACTCAGACCCGTTTTACGGAATAGCAAAGCATAAGAAAATTGAAGATAATCTTCACCTGCTCAGACGAATATCAAAGTATGTTATGAATGTTGACAGAACTGACCCGTATATATCACCGTTGTTCGGAAGTTTTGAAAAATTTCCGAAAGTCACTCTGATATGCGGAACTGCGGAGCTTGACGAAAGCGACAGCGACAGAGTTTATGAAAAGCTGAAAGCCGCAGGTGCAGATACTGAGCTTCATAAATTTGAAGGTATGTGCCATTGTTTCCAACTGTTTTCATTTTTACCCGAAAGCAAAACCGCATACCGAATTGTTAAAAGAAGAATAATGGAGGAACAGCGATGAAAATTCTTGATAACAGTGATAAACATTTATTGCCTATAATCCCTCAGCTTATTTCAGAAAAGCTCAACAAGAAAGTTTCGGATATAAAATTTATTGGCGGCGGCAGTTACGGAAGAGTTTATAAAGCCACACTTTCAGACGGCGAAACAATCGCTGTCAAAGCATACAGAGTACAAGGCTCGCAGTATGAGGAAGCTCAGCAGCTCAATCTTCTTTCTGTAAACACGACCGTAAAAATGCCGAAAGTTATTTTTACTTACGAAGATGAAGAAACAGCGATTCTTGCCATGACTTTTGTTGAAGGGCAGAATGTACTGAATCCGATGTTTTTGCTGAAAAGCAAAAGTCAGAAACAAAAATTTGCCGATGATGTTGTTTCGGGTATGCTTGAGTGGCACAGCGTCACGAATGACAAATTCGGTGAGTTATCAAATCCTTGCCATGACTCTTGGGTTGAATACTACAAAAAAGAAAAGCAGGAGCCTTGGCTCAACGGTCTGAAGTTGTTGAGTGAAAAAGGAAAGTTCAGCAAGAAAAAGCTGAAATTACTTTACGATGCAACGGAGCTTTTTAACTCACTTCCTGAAGAAAAAAACAATCCCGTTCTCATTCACAGCGATCTCAATATAATGAACATAATGGCTGACCCCAAAACATTAAGACTCACAGCTTTTATTGACCCCTGTGCTTGTATGTGGGCAGACAGAGAATATGATTTGTTTCAATTCCGCAATATGTGGGGCGATGCCTACGGTCTGTATAAAACATACAAACAGAAATGCAAATTATCTGTATATACAGATTTCAGAGTGGCTTATTATGCTTCAATGCATGAAGCTGCAATGAGACTCAAAGGCGGTTTGATTATGCCTCTGTGGGAAGATTTGAATAATGCCCGACTGAAAAAAGAAATGAAAAAGCTGAAAGAAAAGATGTGATTCAATGAACATAGGCGAACTCGTAACCGTCAAGACGATAGAGAAAAACACTCTTGAAAAACACACGCCTTACAGCGCAGAAATCCGTTTGTTTTCTTGCGTTCAGCAAGGCGATATTGATTCGCTTATGATGCAAATCAAAAATCCTGATTCTCTTATTGTTATGGGCAAAATGTCTGACAATGAATTGATGCAGCATAAATATATGGCAGTCAGCGCAATCACTCTCGCAACCCGATATGCAATTCAAGGCGGACTCAACGAAAGCAAAGCCTATGAGTTTTCGGA
>JAZSAH010000104.1:0-4079 GCA_045601745.1 Acutalibacteraceae bacterium | reverse complement strand
AAGGTGTTACTCAGCATCATTGACGGCAACGCAGATTTCAAAACATATTTTGTTTCGCTTCTGCTTTTCTTCGGAATATATCTTGCAGTTAACGTTGTTTCAACATTTGCAAACCGCACAAAACTGATTTCAACAAAGGTTGTGCTGAAAAAACTGAACAATAAAATCTTCGGCAAGGCTATCGGACTTGACGTGAGTTGCTATGAAAACCCGGAATTTTATGATAGGTATACCCGTGCAACTCAGGTTGTTTCTTCATCGCAATACGACACACTCTGCTATTGCGTTGCCACAATCACGGGCGGAATCATCGCTCTCATCTGCGTTGTGACAACTGTTACGGTTGTGAATCCTATATATCTTCTGTTTCTCCTGCCCGTAACTCTTGTTTTTGCGGTTGAACACATTAAAAGCAAGGTTGTCTTTAATCTTAACAAGGAAATGACAACAAATAACAGAGTAAAAGCATACATACAGCGCACGATGCTTCTCAAGGAATATTCAAAGGATATGAGAACATCAAATATTTTCGCTGTTATGCTTCAACGTTTCAAGGCTGCGATTGATGCAAACATTGTTATTCTTAAAAACTACGGAGTAAGATTATTTCTATACAGCATGTTAAGCTCGCTTTTTAGCGATTTTATTCCGATTATCGGTACCTACGCTTTTGCAGGATATCAGTTTATTTATACAAACACTCTCACAATTTCAGGCTTTTCCGTTGTTCTTTCTTCAATCAACGCCGTACGTCAGTCAACAATGAATATTGCACGAAGCTATGAAAGACTTACACAAACGGCACTTTATTTTCAGCATCTTCGCGATTTCTTCGATTATAAACCCGAAATCACAGACGGCGGTAAAAATGCAGAAGAATTTGAAAGCATTGAATTCAGAAATGTTTCTTTCGGTTATCCCGGCACAGGCAAAACAATTCTTAAAAATATTTCGCTCAGAATCGAAAAGGGCGAAACAATTGCAGTTGTCGGTGTTAACGGTGCGGGAAAATCAACTCTCGTAAAGCTTCTGCTGAGGTTTTACGATGCCGACGAGGGTGAAATTCTCTATAACGGTATAAATGTCAAAGAATATAACGTTGCATCTCTTCGCAATGCCTATGCAACCGTTTTTCAGGACTATAAAAATTTCGCGGTTTCGGTTAATGAAAATATTATGTGTCACGAATGCACGGATGAAGAAAAAAAGATTGCCGAAAAAGCGCTCAGACAAAGCGGAGTATGGGACAAAATCTCATCCCTTCCCATGGGCGCAGATACCGTTTTTACACGGGAATTTGATGTTGACGGTGTCGGTCTTTCGGGCGGAGAAAATCAGAAGGTTTCCGTTGCCCGCCTCTTTGCCCGTGATTTTCAGATTGCAATTCTTGATGAACCAAGCTCTGCACTCGACCCCGTTGCGGAATATAAAATGTATGAAAATCTTATAAAAGTAACAGAAAACAAAACCGTTATCTACATTTCCCACAGACTGTCAAGCGCTGTTTTGTCAGACAGAATCATCGTTCTCGGAGGCGGTGAAATCATTGAATCCGGACCCCATTCCGAACTTATGGCAAACAACGGCGAATACAGCAGGATGTTCACTCTTCAGGCATCAAGCTACAAAGGAGAAAGCGAGGCAAGTGAAAATGTTTAAGAAAAAAGACAAAGAAAAAACCGTTCACTCAATGCTTTCAAATGTTTTCTACTTTGTGAAGCTCATGTTCTCTGTCTCGCCCATGCTGGTCATAGGCGAATTATTCTGGGGTGTGCTGATGACAGTCCCCAACAATCTTATCAGCGTTGTCGGCGTCAAGTATATCATTGACACCGTCACGGAAGGCAAAAATCTTGAGCGTATTTTCTATGCCGTTGCAGTCATTGCACTTGTAATGATAAGCTCAAACGTTATTTCGTGGCTGTTCATGGATTTTTACTGGAGCAAAGAGCGTGAAAGACTCTGCTACGGAATCAACAAAAAGATTTACGAAAAGGCAAGAACCCTTGACCTTGAATCCTACGATAACCCCGAATTCTATAACAAATTCATTCTCACCATTGAATCATCATCGGGTAATATCCAGAATTTTTTGGTGCTTATAAGAGCTTATGTCGGCAACATCATCTCGCTTTTTGCGGTATCTTCTGTCATTCTGACAATTGACCCTTTGTGCCTTGTTATCATTCTCGGAGTCATCATTGCTTTTATGCCTCTGAGCAAAAAGGTTGGTTCTCTGATGATGGAAAGACGGATTGAAAACGCAAAATATCACCGCCGTTCCGACTATTTCCAGAGAATTTTTTATCTGCAGGACTACGCAAAAGAAGTCAGGATGAATAACATTTCACCGCTTCTTATCAACAGATATAATGATGCAGCAGACGATGTTATCAAAAATCAAAAAACTTTTTTCAATAAAATCGCTCTCTGCAGTTTCATGCAGACAATCGGCGTACAGGGAATAGGGTTTCTTTTTATTCTTCCGCTCTATCTCGGATATTGCGTTCTCGTTAAGGAAAGTATCACTCCCGGTGATTTTGTTGCAACCTTCAACGGCGCGCATTCCTTGGCGATGTCATTTCAATTGCTTGCGGTATGGGCATTGGCGCAGTTTTCGGAACAGGGAAAAATGATTGATAAATACCGTGAATTTTTTGAAACCGAGCCAAAAATAAAAGACGGTAAAAAGACTGTACCAAAAACAAATCCGAAAGAAATCTGTATAAAAAATCTTTCCTTCACCTATCCCGGCAACCAAACGCCCACTCTCGAAAATATAAATCTCACAATAAAACCTTATGAAAAAATCGCTTTGGTTGGCTATAACGGTGCAGGCAAAACAACTCTGACAAATCTTCTGCTCAGACTTTACGATGCAACGGAAGGCGAAATTCTGATTGACGGTAAAAACATAAAAGAGGCAACTGTGGAGTCGCACCGTGACAGATTTGCCGCCGTATTTCAGGATTTTCAGATTTTCTCCTGCAGTCTGGGTGAAAATGTTGCCCTTGATGCTGACCCCGATGAAAAAAGAGCGCTTGAAGCGCTCAGACACAGCGGCTTTGACAAGGAAATGAAAAACGGAATAAAAACCGAGCTTCTGCGTGAATTTGACCAAGACGGCGTTATGCTTTCCGGTGGAGAGGCACAAAAAACCGCAATCGCCCGTGCTTTTTATAAAGATTGTCCCTATATTATTCTTGACGAACCGAGCGCAAATCTTGACCCCGTTGCAGAATACAATCTCAATCAGGCAATGATTGATGCAGCGCAGCACAAGACCGTCATTTTCATCTCCCACCGACTTTCCACAACCGTCAATGCCGACAGAATATATGTTATGGAAAACGGCAGAATTATTGAAAGCGGAAGTCATTCGGAGCTGATGGAGCTTGGCGGCACCTATTCCTACATGTTCAATCTCCAGGCAGAGAAATATATAAAGGAACAATAAAACAGATATAGTCAACAACCCTAAATTTGCTACCTATATGCAACAGAAAATCACTATGAAAGTGGATACCTCTGCTATCGAGCAGGAAATATCAAACTACGAAAAACAGCTTCGTCAGAACTATTCCGTCAAAGCCAAAATAATAGAAGAAATTGACACACTTGATCCCGATGACAGACACTATATAAAACGTAAAGCAGACCTTGACGATCGTCTTTACAAGATGTATGATAAGATAGAGAACACAGAGAGTCTGTTGATTGCAGCAAGAGCAAAGAAAACGGCAATCGAAGCTGAAAAGCTGACTGCCGACAACATTTACAAAGTGTTGATTTACTTTGACAAGCTGTACGCCGTTATGGATGAATTTGAACGACGTAAATTTATGGAATCTCTCGTTTCCGAAGTCCATTATGAAGAACGTAAGCCAAACGGTCAGTGGCTGAAATCCATAAAATTCAAACTCCCTATCATAGAAGAAGATATGGAGATTTGTTTGGACAATGGAACGCATGTCGAGACGGTTGTCCAGTTGTCCCAACGCAGACCGGATACACATATCGACATAAAACTTGACCTTTCAGAGCTTGATATCACCGCAGCCGAAAGCAAGGCGACCTAT
>JAZSAH010000103.1:0-12227 GCA_045601745.1 Acutalibacteraceae bacterium | reverse complement strand
ACCAAAGAGTGTTCTGCCTGTATATTGAAGGTCAATTCTTTGTTCGTATAGTTTTTTGTCAATTAAAAAATATTCCTGCTCAGGTCCAACGGTTGTATAAACGTGTTTTGAAGATGTATTTCCAAACAGTTTAAGTATTCTCATTGACTGAGTATTAATTGCTTCCATAGAGCGAAGAAGCGGAGTTTTCATATCAAGAGCCTCACCGCCATAGGAACAGAAAACGGTGGGGATGCAGAGAACACCCTCTTTTATGAATGCATAGGAAGTGGGGTCCCATGCGGTATAACCTCTTGCTTCAAAGGTTGCACGGAGTCCTCCCGAAGGAAAACTCGATGCGTCTGATTCACCCTTGACGAGCTCCTTGCCTGAAAATTCCATAATGACGCTTCCGTCACCGCTGGGCGAAATGAAGCTGTCATGCTTTTCTGCGGTAATGCCCGTCATAGGCTGGAACCAGTGGGTATAATGGGTTGCACCGTTTTCAACTGCCCAGTCTTTCATGGCGTTGGCAACAACATTTGCGATTGCTATATCAAGGCGTTTTCCGTCCTTGATTGTTTTTTTCATTGCTTTATAGGTGTCTTTGGGCAACCTGGCTTTCATCGCTTTATCATCGAAAACCATGCGTCCGAAGCTTTCGGGAACGCTTTTCATTTTAAAAATCTCCTGTTCTTTATGGACTGCCTTAAATATATGGTTATCATGCGGTTTTATTTTTAAAGAATATGCCGTCAATAAAACCTGTTAATCTGTCAAATAATTCAGCCGTAATAATTGTAACCATTACGGTTATAACAAAGCTGATATAGGGGTGGGTCTGAAGAAATCCCGTTTTAAATAAAACTATCATGGGAATTCTCTGCAGCATATAAATGCTGAAGGCATGATTCCCGAGCCAGTCGAGAATCCTGTTGCCGAATTTTATTTTCATTGTAATCAATATGATTGAAAGGGCGAACAATACGCAAGAAAAAAGATAAGATACCGTGTTTGCAAAACCGCCCCAGTAACATCTGACGCCGATGAAAAGCCCTGCGGTCAGAACAAGCGAAAAACAATATGTAAGATTATTTTTCATAACCGCTTTTTCTGTTTTGTCTTTAAAGAAAGAATACCACATTCCGACCGGAAAGCATATGGCGGAATTATACCAATAAGTAGGTTTAAAATTCATGATAACGGTTATATAAACCACCGTCAGAACCGATACCGCAACCAACGGAAGAACCTTGTTTTTTCTGAAAACCATGAACGAAACAAAGGTTATAAGATAAAAAACAAGGGTGGCAAATATAAACCAGTTATTGTTACCTATATAATCCCATCCGATAAGCGAAAGAAGGAATTTAAGCGGTGTTACCTCATAGCCGAGAATCAGAAAAAGGATAAGAAACACAACAACCGCAACATCAAGATGCAGAACAAGTTTCGGTATCCTGTTTTTGGGATACTCGGCAACATATCCCGGACCTTTCCTTTTTATGCTTTCGTATATCCCGTAACCCGAGTACACGAAAAAAGTTGAAACAACCATCTGTCCGAGAAAGCTTCTCACCTCAATATAAGGCAAGTCAAAAGCACTGTATTGCGTATAGTATGTGACAAAATGCCCCATAACAATAAGAAACGCAAAAATTCCGTTTACGGCGTTGGTGCTTTCTTTTGAAATATAATCTGTGTTGAACCCTTTCAGACCGGCAAACCGGCTTTTATAAAAACACAGCGCAATAAAGCACAAGAAAAAAATAATCATATTTTCTCCGTTTACTTTTTATCTGTCAGATAATTATAAAGCTGTTCGCAATGGTTTTTCTTTGTGATAAAGAAGTTATCTATTCTCTGACGGTATTTTTCATCGGTTTCAAAATTGCACTCGATTCGTTTAACGGTAAGCGCTGCGGCATCCTCGGGATTGAACGCATAATCGCCGAAACCTTCTTCAAACGGAATATCGATATCTCTGTAGAATGTTACCGCACCGCATCTGAACTCATCATAATCGGGAACAAAATAAAGCAGCTGTCGGTTCTGATAAAGGAAATCGAAGTTGAAGCTTGAAAAATCGGTTATGAACAGACTGTAATCCTCAAGCTGAACATTTCTTTCCGCAAGAATAATTCTCTCATTGAGGAACGGTTCAAAAAGATGTGCATATGCTGTAAAGTTGGGATGAGGCTTGAATTCTATTGTCACATCATATTTTTCCAATGCTTCCAGAAGCTCGGGATTGGTAAGAAACGCTACAATTCCCTTATAATAATTCGACTTGACCAGAACGGAATCATTGAAAATTCTTTTTCTGTTAACATACTTTCCGACAAGCTTATCTCTCCAGCTCGGAGCATAGAGAATTTTTCTCTGAGGTTTTTTGCCGGTATCGGTATGGTCATATCTTGCCATTCCCGTCGGAATAAGATCATCCGGTGAATAACCGTATTTCTCCGTAAAATTCTTAAGCTCAAAGTGGGAAGAAACAACAACCTTGTCAACCATAACTCTGTCTCTTGAATATTTGGTGGGGGTTGTGGCGTGAAGTATGCCGTGCTGAAGATAAATAACCTCCGAATCAATAAGGTCAAAAAACATTCGTTTATGTTTGGGAATCAACGGGCAGAAAGAAGAATATTCGCAGAATGAAGTGATTATCTTGCTGCAAGCAAGATAAAGCAGCTTATGCTTTGCCGATGCAAAAGTAACAACATTCTTCTTTTCTTCTTCCGTGAAAAGACCTTCCATTCTCGAAGGGTCGCCGTCAAGAATAAAATAACGTTTTACACCGTCTTTTTTTGCAAAATCATGCTTGAACTGATAATATGCATTATCCTTGACCGTGAAGAGGTTATCGTTATAAAGCCAGATTTCATCTTTTTTCATGCAGCTTGCCGCAACATATGAAACACCGAGCTTCGGTGACAAGAGGAAAAGATGTATAATTCGCTTGAGATTTCTGAGATAATACTCAAGTTTCGAAATCTTTCTGACATGAAAAACATTATCTTTGAGCTGTATTCTCGTTGACTTCTTAAGGAAAATAAAGCCCGATTTATTCGGTTTTGACACCGTCAGGGTATTGAATTCATATGTGCACGGATAAACGGTGTTTTCAATCTGTGAAGTAAAATAAAAATCAAATGTTTTATTGCAGTCAAGCGTAAAATCAAAAAACCAGTTCTTTGCGCACTCATGCTCACAGTAATAATAATTGAACGAGGATACCTTAAGTTCAATTTCTTCAGGTTTTCTTCCGTCTGTATAATTTATAAATAATCTGGGCTTGTCGATAAAATAGAAAAACGGAGTTCTGATATAGCCTATGAATCTCACTTTGTTGCCGTCAAAATAGAAGCGTCTTGCAACAAAAGTAACACTCTCTCTTGACATGAGAATGTTTTCTTCGTCAAGCATAAGCCTTTGCTGCTCAGGTGAAAACTCAATATAAGCCTTTTTGTTCTTTTTGAGCGAATAGAAGTAAGTTTTATAGAAATCATCCATGGGGAACAGCTTGAACAGAGTCAGCTCATCAACTCTTGACATCAAGTCTGAAATTCTGTCCATCGCCACAGAAAAATCTTCCTTGCTGTAGTGATAAGGAAAAAGAATGTTATCCTTCATTCTGTAAGAAAGATTATGAAGGAGAGAACATTGGAAATAAACGGGAACTTTTTCATATCCCGCAAAAAGGTTTTCAAAATATGAAACAAAATATTCAAAGCACTTTATGGGGCTTGACGAAAGAGCAACGGCGCTGTCTTCATGGCGGTTATAAATATATTCAGCCTCTTTGCAGAAACCTATTTTCAATTTTTCAGATAAGACTCTGTTGTTATATGCCTGGTCTTCCATATAGTGAAGACTTTCGTCAAAAAGGATATTGTCTTCAAATCGGTTTTTAACACAAACATTTATGGTTGTCTGAACCGCAGCAGGAACCTCTTCCAGGTCATAAACACCCGTTTCGGTTAAATGCTTATATCTGAAGTGTGTGCTTTTTCTTACAACATTATTTTTAAGAATAGCCATCCCGTAAGTGACAAGATCAACCTCATCATAACAGGTATCAAAAAAGTCACAAAGATTTTCTATTGCTTCGGGAGAAATCATGTCATCGTCATCAAGATAAATGATATACTTTCCTTCGGCATTCTTAAGTCCGAAATTTCTTGCTGAACTGACTCCTCCGTTGGGCTTGTCAAGAACCCTGACATTATCATAAGGTTCAGCTAACTTACGGCAAACGGAAAGAGAATCATCCGTTGAACCGTCATTTACAATCAATACCTGAACCTGTTCAAACGGAATAGTCTGCGCAAGGAGAGATTCAAATGCAATATGAACCATATCTCCTCTGTTGAATATCGGAATAATTACTGTAGCACGATAGTTGAATTTTGTTTTCATAATAACAACAAACCCCTTAAGGTAAATTATTAATCATTTTTGTTTATGTTCTTTTTTTACAAAGCGATAACAATCGGGTCGGTAACGACATAAGAAAAGAAAGCGCATCATTGAAGAATTTCAGAGAGAAAAACAAAGTTACTGCTATTGAAACCGGAATTATCATCCATTGAGAAAACTGTCCGAACACATTCTCAAAAATACCGATGCAGTTATATTTTTCAAACATGAAGAAGAAAACTATATAATGCAGTCCGTATACGGCAAGCGTTCTCTGACCGAGCTTTTCAGACAGACCCGAATGTGTTTTTCCGGGAGCAACGGCAATAAGGCTTAACCCGATAACGGAAACAACAAAATAATAAATCAGCCTGATAACAAAACCGAACCGAGCGTATTCTCTGAGCATCGAAAAAGGATTTCTGCCCGTAAGCAAAGGACGGAGCCAATATACGCCGTCACCTGCCCAAAAGACGAAAACGGCAAATATAATCAGAATAACGCCGGAAACATATTTCAAAGCTTTTTTATTGCAGATGTTTTCGATTTTCTGTTGTTCAATTCTGTATCCGATATAGAAGAACGGGTAATAAACAACCGTTCGTGAAAGAACAAGAAAATCTCCGAGTTTATCGCTGTATCCTGCAAGACAAGCCAATAAAATGCTTATCGGCAAAACAATTTTCATCGGTATCTTTCTGATGATAATTGTAATCAGATTAAACCAGAACAGAGCCAACATAAACCACGGCACGCCGTTTTCGATAAAAAGGTTAAAACCGGCGCTCTGCCCGGCAAGATTTCTGTAGCAAAACGGATAAAGCTTCAGAACAGCATACATTATCAGATATCCGAGCATTTTATCTGTGCGTTTTCCGTTGACCGTTCCTTTTGCGAACAATCCGGAAATAAAAATAAACATCGGAATGTGAAAAGTATAAATAATTATAAATAAGCTTCTCATCGTTTCCGAACCTGCGGTATAGTAATCCGCAGCGTGTCCGAGAACAACCAGAAAAACGAGGGAAAATTTCAATATATCCCATTTTCCGCTTCTGACGGATTTTGCGGGTATACTTTCTGCCATACGAAATCCTCCGTAAAGACAATGCTTATTTTAAAACATATTCAACATATTTTACACTATATATATAAAAAAATCAACACTTAATTATGGTTGACATTCAAAATGCAATATTATATAATTTAATGGAATGTGAAATTATCTCTGAACGGAGGTTTAATATGAACAGATACGAAAGTGCAAAAAAGCTTTATGCGGATTTCGGAATTGACACCGATGCGGCTATCGGTAAGCTTTCTGATATAACTGTTTCCGTGCACTGCTGGCAGGGTGACGATGTTGGCGGATTTGACAGCGACGATGCTCTCTCGGGCGGTATCCAGACAACAGGCAATTATCCCGGAAAGGCAAGAAACCCCGAAGAACTCATGGCTGATATCGACAAGGCATTCAGTCTTATTCCCGGAAAAAAGAAGCTCAATCTTCATGCAAGCTACGCAATTTTTGACGGCAACAGAGCAGACAGAGATGCTTTGAAGCCCGAGCATTTCGCAAAATGGGTTGAGTTTGCAAAGAAAAGAAATATCGGCATTGACTTCAACCCCACATTCTTCTCTCATCCCATGGTGAAAGACGGTCTTACCCTTTCATCACCCGATGAAGAAGTCCGCAAATTCTGGGTTGAACACGGCAAAAGATGCGTTGAGCTTTCCGATTATTTTGCAAAGGAAACAGGTTATCCCTGCGTTATGAACATCTGGATTCCCGACGGATATAAGGATATTCCCGCAGACAGACTTTCTCCCCGTCTGCGTTTCAAAAAGTCGCTCGATGAAATCCTTGAAACTCCCTACGACAAGAAGAATGTTTACATAACTCTCGAGTCAAAGGTTTTCGGTATCGGTCTTGAAAGCTACACCGTAGGCTCGGCTGAATTCTGCCTGAGCTATTCCATTCAGAAGGGCATCACTCCTCTCATGGATAACGGTCACTATCATCCCACCGAGCTTGTTTCCGATAAAATCCCCTCAATGCTCGCATTCAGCGAAAAAATCGCTCTGCATATAACAAGAGGCGTGCGTTGGGACAGCGACCATGTTGTTCTTCTTGACGACGAAACAAAGGAAATCGCAAAGGAAATCGTCAGAAACGATGCTCTTGACAGAGTATTCATCGCAACCGACTATTTCGACGCTTCAATCAACCGCATCAGCGCATGGGTAACAGGTGTCAGAAACGTGCAGAAGGCTTTGCTTTTCGCACTTCTTCAGCCCTCGGAAAAAATGCAGAAACTGCAGGATGAAGCAAACTTCACTGAGCTTATGATTCTCAGCGAAGAAATGAAAACAATGCCCATGGGCGATGTATGGGCGGAATTCCTCGAAAGACAAGGCATTGAAGGCTGTTATTCAAACAGCATTAAAGAATATGAAGAAAAGGTATTGGTGAACAGAAAATGAAAAACATCTTTGAAGCACCCTTTGTAGTGGGTATGTGTAAAGCAACAGCAAATATGTATCGCATGGGCTGGGACGAAAGAAACGGCGGTAACATCAGCGTTATGCTCGAAAATGACGAAGTTGCCGAATATCTCGATATCGACTCCCCCATCAGAAGCTTTGATATGGGATTTGATGCAAAAGTTCTTGCAGGCAAAATCTTTATCGTTACGGGTACAGGCAAATATTTCAAGAACGTTGAAGATGACCCCGAAACAAACCTCGGCATCATCAGAATTGCAGAAGACGGCACAACAGCTCATGTTCTCTGGGGCTATAAAGACGGCGGCAGACCCACTTCCGAGCTTCCCGCACATCTTATGAGCCACATTTCAAGACTCTCAAAGAATCCCGAAAACAGAGTTATCATGCACAGCCATCCTACAAACACTCTTGCAATGACATATGTTCATGAACTCTCCGAAAAGAAGTTCACACATTCTCTCTGGGAAATGTGCACCGAATGCATGGTTGTTTTCCCCGACGGCATCGGCGTTCTTCCCTGGATGGTATGCGGTACAAATGAAATCGGTATCGCAACCGCAGAGAAGATGAAGGAATTCCGTCTTGTTATCTGGGGTCAGCACGGTATCTACGGCTGCGGCAAGGATCTTGACGAAGCTTTCGGTCTTATCGAAACAGTTGAAAAAGCTGCTCAGCTTTACATGATGACTGCTCACCTTCCCAGAGTCAACACAATCACAGACCCCGACCTTGTTGAAATCGTTAAAGCATTCAAGCTTGAAGATGTATACAGAAGAGATTTTCTTAACCTTTAATTTTAAAAACGGAGGAAACAACAATGGCAAACAGATTTGTACTTAACGAAACATCATACCACGGCAAGGGCGCAATCGCTGCTATTGCCGATGAATTCAAGGCAAGAAGCTTTTCAAAGGCTCTTGTTTGCTGCGACCCCGACCTCATTAAGTTCGGCGTTGCAGACAAAGTTTTCAACGTTCTCAAGGGTGCTGACATTGCTTATGATGTATTCAGCACAATTCAGGCTAACCCCACAATCGAAAATGTTCAGGCAGGCGTTGAAGCTTTCAAAACAAGCGGCGCTGACTGCATCATCGCTGTTGGCGGCGGTTCATCAATGGATACTGCAAAGGCTGTAGGTATCAGCATTGCCAACCCCGAATTTGCCGATGCCCGTTCACTTGAAGGCGTTGCTCCCACAAAGAACAAGTGCGTTCCCATCATCGCTGTTCCCACAACAGCAGGCACAGCAGCTGAAGTTACAATCAACTATGTTATAACAGACGCTCAGAACAACAGAAAGATGGTTTGCGTTGACGTTCACGATATCCCCGTTGTTGCTGTTGTTGACCCCGACATGATGTCAACAATGCCCGCAGGTCTTACCGCTGCAACAGGCATGGACGCTCTTACTCACGCTATCGAAGGTTACATCACCAAGGGTGCCTGGGAACTCAGCGATATGTTCCACATCAAGGCTATCGAAATCATCGCTAAGAGTCTCAGAGGTGCAGTTGCAAATACAGACGAAGGCAGAGAAGGCATGGCTCTCGGTCAGTATGTTGCAGGCATGGGCTTCTCAAATGTAGGTCTCGGCATTGTTCACTCAATGGCTCATCCTCTCGGCGCACTCTATGATACACCTCACGGCGTTGCAAACGCTATCATTCTTCCCACAGTTATGGAATATAACGCACCCGCAACAGGCGATAAGTACAGAGATATCGCAAAGGCTATGGGCGTTGAAGGCACAGATGCAATGAGCATTGAAGATGCAAGAAAGGCAGCTATTGATGCTGTCAAGCAGCTTTCAATCGATGTCGGTATCCCCGCAGACCTTAAGGAAATCGTTAAGGCTGAGGATATCCCCTTCCTTGCACAGAGCGCATTCGATGATGCTTGCCGTCCCGGTAACCCCAGAGATACAAGCGTTGAAGAAATCACAGCTCTTTACAATTCACTTATCTAAAAAACATAACGGGTGCGGAATAATCCGTACCCGTTTTTCAGAGGTAAATTTATGAAATTCGGTATTTACTATGCTTATTGGGAGCATGAATGGGGCGGAGATTTTCTCCCTTATATTGAAAAGTGCAAAAAGCTCGGCTTTGATGTTCTGGAGGTTGCCTGCGGTGCGTTTGACCGTGAACCCGATTCATATTTCAGAGAGCTGAAAAAATGCGCAGAAGCAAACGGAATGCTTCTTTCGGGCGGTTACGGACCCAGACCCGAGCATAACCTTGCTTCAACGGATTCTGCGGCAGTTGAAAAAGCTTTCGCTTTCTATGCCGATGTTTTCAGAAAAATGGAAATTGCAGGCATTGACAGAATAGGCGGCGCACTTTATTCATACTGGCCCGTTGATTTTGCATCGGGATTTGATAAAAAAGCCGACACCGAGCGCAGTATAAAGAGCATGAGAAGGCTTGCGGATATGGCGGCAAACCACGGAATAACCCTCTGCATGGAATCGCTCAACAGATTTGAGGGCTACATGATTAATGAGGCTTACGAAGATGTTGACTATGTAAAGGCGGTTGACAAGCCGAATGTAAAAGCCATGCTCGACACATTCCATATGAACATTGAAGAAGATTCAATGGTTGACGCAATAAAGCTCACGGAAGGTTATCTCGGCAGTTTTCATGTCGGCGAAGCAAACAGAAGATGTCCCAATCCCAACGGAAGAATGGACTGGGAAGCAATCGGCAAGGCTCTGCGTGATATCAATTACGACGGCTATGTTGTTATGGAACCGTTTGTTCAGATGGGCGGTCAGGTAGGAAAGGATATTTCAATCTGGCGTGATATGTCTCACGGTGCAAGCATCGAAGAGCTTGATGCTGATGCGGCGGCATCGGTTGCATACTTAAGAAAAACATTCTGCAAATAAAAAGAACGGAGAAACTTCATTTACGAGGTTTCTCCGTTTTCGTTATTTTTACTGTTTCTTTTCTTTCTTTTTCTTGGGACCCGATACATTGTTGAGAAGACTTACGCAACCGATAACAATACCCATAACAATGAATATGCCGAGCATACCCTTGCCCATGATGGGAGCCGACTCCTTAAGACCTTCGGGAGTCCAGTAGTCTCTTGTTGTTTCAACTATTTCTGTTGCTTCAACTTCTGCAACGGCATCCTCTGCAATAAGAACGATTTCTTCAGCAACGGGAGCTGTTGTTTCAATAATTGTTGTTGTTTCCATTTTCATTTCCTCCTATCACTGAGCGAGTGCGCCGCCGACAAGCGTGAGAATAAGACCGCCTGCGATAACAGATGCAACCTGACCCGAAACGTTAACACCGATTGAATGCATGAGAAGGAAGTTCTGATTATCCTCTGCAAGACCCATCTTATGAACAACTCTTGCCGACATGGGGAATGCGGAAATACCTGCAGCACCGATCATGGGATTAATCTTCTTCTTGCTGAAGAGGTTCATGAGCTTTGCAATCATTATGCCGCCGAAGGTGTCAACGATGAATGCAACAAGACCGAGACCCATGATGAGGAGAGTATCAACCTTGAGGAAATCCTCTGCAACCATCTTTGATGCGATTGTGAAGCCGAGGAAGATTGTGATAAGATTTGCGAGAACGTTCTGTGCTGTTTCGGAAAGTGAATTAAGAACACCGCATTCTCTGATAAGGTTACCGAACATAAGGAAACCGATAAGCGCAGTTGCATCGGGAGCAACCATACCGACGATGATTGTTACAACGATGGGGAAAAGAATCTTTGTGAGCTTTGAAACCTTCTTACCTGTATAAGTCATACGGATAAGGCGTTCCTTCTTGGTTGTGCAGAGCTTGATGATGGGGGGCTGAACGATGGGAACGAGAGCCATGTAGGAATAAGCTGCAACCATGATAGCCGCCGTGTAGTTTGAATCAAGCATATTTGCAACGAAGATCGATGTGGGACCGTCTGCAGCACCGATGATTGCAATTGAAGCGGCATCCTTGAGTTCGAAACCGAAAACGGATGAAAGGCAGAGGGTGAAGAAAATACCGAACTGTGCGGCAGCACCGAAAATCATGAGCTTCGGATTTGTCAGAACGGGTTCGAAATCAATCATTGCACCGATACCGATGAAAAGAATGAGGGGGAAAAGCTCGTGGCTGTCGATACCGATTTCAAAAAGGAAATCAATAACACCTCTTACGCCCGAAGCTGCTTCGCCGGGTGCGACGGGAGGAATAGGCAGGTTAACGAGAATTGCGCCGAAGCCCATGGGAAGAAGAAGAGTGGGTTCCATTTCTTTTTTGATTGCGAGGAAAATCAGCAAGCCGCCGATTGCCCACATGATGACCTGTTTAGGGTCAATGAACTGTAAATTTCCAAAAATGTCTGTTGCGATGCCTGTGATAAAATCCATTTTGAAAATCCTTCCTTTCATAAAATCAAATCGGAGCTATTCTATCATTTTGTTTGTGAAAATTCAAGTAAAAAAACAAACTTTTTCAACAATTTTTTCACTGCCGTGAAATATAAAACGGCGGGTCAAAATCCGCCGTCGCTGTTTTGCATATAAATACATCACAAAAATGCGAAAAAATGCTGTTTTGTAGTGCAAATCTACGAATTTTTGCAAGATTTGAAAATAACACTTGCAAAATCAGAACGCATAATATATTATATATGAGATTTGACTTTACACTACGGAGGTTATCCCAATGAATATCCAGAGCTTATCCCGTGAACAGCTTCAGGAAAGACTTACTGCTCTCACGGAAAAATATAACGAATATAAATCAATGGGTCTTGCGCTTGATATGTCAAGAGGCAAGCCCGGTGCAGACCAGCTTGAAATAACAAACGATATGCTCGACTCTGCACTTCTCGGAGATTTCAAAGCATCAAACGGCTTCGATGTCCGCAACTACGGCATTCTTGACGGTATTCCCGAATGCAAGAAGCTTTTCTCGGAAATCCTCGACGTTGCCCCCGAAAATCTCATCGTTTTCGGCAACGCAAGTCTTACAATTATGTATGATTATATTGCACAGTGCATGATTTTCGGCGCAGGTGCACAGCCCTGGGCGGCACAGAACGGAATCAAATTCCTCTGCCCCGTTCCCGGTTATGACAGACATTTTTCAATTCTCGAGCATTTCGGAATTGAAATGATCAACATTCCCACAAATGAAAACGGTCCCGACATGGATATGATTGACGAGCTTATCAAGGATGAAAAAGTCAAGGGCATCATCTGCGTTCCCATGTATTCAAATCCCACGGGAACAACTTATTCGGATGAAACGGTTCGCCGTTTCGCTTCTCTCAAACCTGCAGCAAAGGATTTCAGAGTTATCTGG
>JAZSAH010000102.1:0-3789 GCA_045601745.1 Acutalibacteraceae bacterium | reverse complement strand
GGATCGATATGGTTAATTTATTAGTATATGTTTACAAACACAAAATATTCACGAAACTACTTAACCTTTTAAATCCTGTTTCTGTTTTAACAAAAAAGAAACCGTCTTTCGACGATTTCTTTAGATTGATATTAAGTCTGTTTAAGATTTGCCGGCGTATATTATATGATAAACGATATAAAAAAACTGGCGCGACACTTTAAAGTTAATCTCATTTTTAATCAACTTTTTTTCCGATTTTGGCGACAAATCTTTTGAACTTGCCTCTTTCAAGTGCAAGGTAAACACTTTTTATTGGTGGACAAATTGTGAAAAGCACGCCCGAAAGAGTGAAAAGGAAGCTGGGATTGACGCTCTTTTTACCCTTTTCGATACCCTTGACCATCTTCTTTGCAACCGTTTTCGGGCTCTGCACAGGGAACGGTCTTTCAAACTCAACCTCATTTGCGGTTGCGAAGAAGTTTGTGTCTGTTGCGATGGGATAAAGGCAGGTGAGTTTCACATTCTTCGGCATTTCAAAACGGATTCCCTGCTGGAAACCCTCCATTGCAAATTTTGATGCGGAATATGTAGTAAATCCGGGCATTGCCATTTTGCCGATTGCCGAAACGGTTATGCAGAAATGTCCCTTTCTGCCGTTGAGATGACGCACGAATTTCTGATATGAATATATGGGAGAATAAACATTGGTTTCAAACATTCTTGCCGTTCGGTCCCAATCGGTGTAATCCATCAGTTCATAGTAGGGATAACCTGCGTTGGCATAAAAAATATCAATCTTGCCGAAAAGCTTCTTCGCCTTGTTGAATATCAGGTCAACATTTTCCTGCGATGAAACGTCACAGACGAACGGAGTAACGTTATCGGAAAATTTATCCATATTGTTGCAGTTAATATCAACGGCAAGTATTTTATTGGATTCTTCAGCCGCAAGGATTTTGAGAACTTCAAGACCTATACCGCTGTCTGCACCCGTAAGAACGATTTTTTTATTTTTAATCATAATATCTCTCCTTGTCAGAGTATATATCTATGATATTCTATATTCATCTCTGTGTCAATAAAACAGTTGCGTTTTCTGAACAAAAATGATAGAATTTGTTCGAAAGGAATGATATGCTATGAAATATCCGACTCTTTTTTCTCCCATAAAAATCGGAGGCATTGAAATAAAAAACAGAATATGTATGGCACCCATGCTTATGGACTTCGGTCAGTTTGACGGACGCACAACAGAGCAACTTATGGATTACTATGAAGAAAGAGCCAAAGGCGGTACGGGTCTTATCATAACCGAAATCACAAGAGTCAACGATGTCACTGGCGGTGCGGCTTTTGCACAGCTCGGTATGAGTCACGATTATCAGATTGAGGGTATGACGGAGTTTGCAAAACGCATCCATTCCCACGGCTCAAAGCTTTTTGTTCAGCTTCATCATCCCGGCAGACAGAATATGGGTCTGCTTATCGGAACTCTTCCGCTGAGTATTGCGTGCGATAAAGCGATGCCGTTTTTCAAAGATATGCTCTATAAGGTTGTGCCGGCAGGTAAACTCCTTATGAAGCATCACATCGTTCCGAGAGTTGTTGCACCCTCAAAGTGCGAAAACAGTTATTTCTCCGACGGCAACAACAGAGCACTCACCAAAAAAGAAATCAAGAACCTTATAAATGACTTTATCGATGCTGCAGTTAGAGTCAAAAAATCGGGTTGTGACGGCGTTCAGCTTCACGCATCTCACGGATACCTGCTTCAGCAGTTTTTATCGCCCAACACCAACAAACGTACCGATGAATACGGCGGCAGTCTCGAAAACCGAATGAGATTTATTCTTGAAATCATTGCAGGTATCAGAGAAAAATGCGGCGCTGATTTCCCGATTATTGTCCGTCTCACAGTTGACGAATGCTACTCGATGATTGGCAAAAAAGATAAGGGATACGACCTCAACGAAGGCGTTGAAATAGCAAAAAGGCTTGAAAAAGCAGGTGTTGACGCTATTGACGTTTCCTCTGCGTCTTATGACACCTTTAATTATTGGCTTGAGCCGACATCGTTCGAATGCGGCTGGAGAAAATATATGGCTCAGGCGGTAAAGAATGCCGTCAGCATTCCAGTTATTGCGGCAAATCTTATCAGAAGTCCCGAGCAGGCGGAAAGCCAACTCAATGAGGGTGTTCAGGATATTATTTCGCTGGGCAGACCACATATTGCCGACCCCTATTGGGCAAAGAAAGCGGAAAGCGGACACGCAGAGGATATCAAGCGTTGTATCTGCTGCCTTTACTGCATCGAGAGTATGCAGAATAATGCCTACATAGGCGACCACGGCTATTGCGCAGTCAATCCCTTTGTGGGAAGCGAAAAATATGAGCTGAAAAATGACGGAAACGGCAGGAAGATTCTTGTTGTCGGTTCTGGTCCCGCAGGACTCACCGCCGCAGAGCTTCTTGCAAAAAGAGGTTTTGCCGTTACCGTTGCGGAAAAGAGCGATAAGTTCGGCGGTCAGGTTGATCTCGCAGTAAAACCGCCTCATAAAGATAAGCTTTTGTGGTGTATAGAAGATTTGCATACAAGCTGTCAGAAACTCGGCGTTGAGTTTCTGATGAATACGGAAGTTACCAAAGTATTTGTTGAAAACGCAAAGCCTTTCGCCGTTATCTGTGCAACGGGTGCATATGCTTCAAGACCGAAATTTATTGACGGCTATGACCGTGAAAATGTTTATACAACAACCGATATTCTCGATGGAAGCGTTGTGCTTGAAAACAAAAAAGTTGCCGTTATCGGCAGTGGTATGACGGGACTTGAAACCGCAGAATTGCTCACCGAAACCGGCAACAAAGTGACCGTTGTTGAAATGGCTGACGAAATCGCGCCCGGCATATGGCATCAGCACATAAACGATATAATGCCCCGACTTAAAAATAAGAAAACCGAATTTCTCACCTCAAAAAAACTCACCGCAATCAAGGGAAAATCAATTGTTATTGAGGATAAAAAGGGAAATAAATCGGAAGTTGCAACAGACTATGTCGTTCTTTCTCTTGGTGCAAAGAGTGAGAATGCTCTTTATAACGAGCTTAATAATGCAGGAATAAATACATACCTCATCGGTGACGCCGAAAAAGTCGGCAGAATCGCCGATGCAACGAGAAGCGCATTTGAGTGCGTAAAACAGATTTAAATGATAAGAAGCTGTCTGAAAATGGCAGCTTCTTTTTATGGTGTACCCTTGACATTATCACCCGCTGCATGTCGCACCATAGCCGATTTTCTCAATGATACAAACACTGTTCCCGATGATTACGATATGATTCTGACGGGTGATCTGGGTGCTGTCGGTTCTGAGCTTCTTTGTGAGCTTATGATAAAACAGGAAAACATCGATATTTCTTCCGTGCATAACGATTGCGGTCTCATGCTCTATGATATTGAAAAACAGAAGGAT
The DNA here is from genome assembly GCA_045601745.1 of Acutalibacteraceae bacterium. Classification (GTDB taxonomy): domain Bacteria; phylum Bacillota; class Clostridia; order Oscillospirales; family Acutalibacteraceae; genus CAG-177. The sequence goes on along the minus strand of JAZSAH010000102.1, from coordinate 337 downwards.
GTGGGTGCGGGCGGTTCGGGCTGCGGATGCAGCGGCGCGGTTTTGTGTTCCGATATTCTCGGCAGAATGGAAAACGGTGAGCTGAAAAAGGTTCTGTTTGTCGGAACGGGTGCGCTGATGTCGAGCATCTCCTCGCTCCAGAACGAAAGCATTCCCTCGATCGCCCACGGAGTGCTTCTCAAAGGCGGTGATGTCTGATGGATGAGCTCAGAAAGGCGGTCAGAGCCGTCAATCTTGCTCTTCGTACCGTGTGGCTTGCCGATGCGGCGAAGAAAATCGCAATAGCTTCTGCGACGGTTTTCTGCGGATTTCTGCTTTTCAGAAGCTTCAGAAAATG
>JAZSAH010000101.1:0-5164 GCA_045601745.1 Acutalibacteraceae bacterium | reverse complement strand
CCAACATGACCTGCATATGTTGAAATTAAAGCTTGATTTCGATTTCAACACCTGCGGGAAGCTCAAGACCTGTCAGAGCTTCAACTGTCTTAGCTGAGGGTCTGATGATGTCGATAAGCCTTTTGTGTGTTCTCTGCTCAAACTGTTCGCGGCTGTCCTTATACTTGTGAACAGCACGAAGGATGGTTACGACTTCCTTCTCTGTGGGAAGGGGAACGGGACCTGATACCTGAGCGCCTGTTCTCTTTGCTGTCTCAACTATCTTTTCCGCTGCCTTGTCAACAAGGCTGTGGTCATAGCCCTTGAGTCTGATTCTGATTTTTCCCTTAACTGCCATGTGGAACGCCTCCTTAAAAAATTGGCGGGCTGCAAATTCATGAAAACCGACCCGGGTGTTTCAACCCGTCCGATTTTTAAAACCGGAAAAACATATTTCCGGGTAGCTTTCGCATTTGCACATAGTTATCCCCGCAACAAGGCTGCCCGGGAACGGCAGACCTTTCGCAAGGACACAAATCGCCCGGTTTAAAATCGGACATACTCCGCAGAAATTTCCCGCTTCGACGAGCGGCCACCTCCTGCATCAACGCATATCTGCATGGTTTTCTGTTGCTTTCGGGCATACTTACCCCTTTTCCAGAAACCGTGCTTTGTTATAATAACATTATCCGTCAACAATGTCAATACCTTTTTTCAACTTTTTTTCATAATTTTTTGACCGAAAACCTATATATATCAAGGGTTTTGACGCTTTAACGCACTGAACCGATGTTTCATGGAAAAGCACATATATAAAATGTATATATAATATATAAATAAAACCACAATATAATGTGTATTCTTCCTTGTGCGGTCACAACCGTAACAAAAATCAAGATCGTTTTTCCATACTTCCTATAAAATTTTTTGAAATTGCAGACTTTCAAAATCGGCGGTAATATACTGTTTTATATGTATATATCCCTCACAGAAAGCGCAAAAAGCGGCAACATCCGGCGTTAAAACCGTTTTCTGCATATTGCAAATGTTTTCCCGTGATGATATAATTCCCGTATAGATACTCTTATTTTTTCAAAGAACGGAGGCATCCCGATGCAAAGCATCATCAAATTCATTTTTACCGTTTTCACCGCAATCTCGGTTTTTTGTTCAAATCTTCTCTTTCCTGCGGTGATTGACCCCGAGAGCGAAAATTTTGATTTTTCATTTCTTCAGTATCCCGACGAAGCGATAGTCACCCTCGAGGAAGCCGGTCTCACCGAGCAGGAGCTTGTGGGCAGAGCTTCCGCCGAGCTTCCCGAATATGTTCAGTCGGGCGGATATGACGACATAAACGGAATATTGATTTCTCCCTACTACACCGCAAAGGTAAGCGGAGATGAAATTCCCGTTTATGCTTCGGTTGTTTTCATCCGTGCCGACGACACAGGCACTCTTCATTCCTTTTCCGAAATTTATGTTGATGCCGACACGGATTTTTCATTCAACATCGAAATAACGGGTGCGGATGTAACACTCAAAAACGCCGTTGTGCTTCCCGAATCCCACGGCGTCAGGGCGCAGTGCAGAAACAATACCGTTACTGCGTCAATCAATAAAACGGGCATCTACACCTTCCTTTTCAACGGCGCAAATCAGTATTACGGCTATACGCTCATGGTGCGTGAAAAGGTTGATGAGGATAAGGAAATCGCACAGTACATCGAGAAATACGGAGAGGATAACGTCTGGGTTCTCGATAAAGGTGTTTATCAGTATGACTATGTGAACATAGTTTCGCACAATAATCTGGTGATTTATCTTCGTGAGGGCGCTTACGTTATCGCAAACCACCTTTTCGATATCAACTGCGCCGAGGATGAAAACAAATATTCTGAACCGACTGCACCGGGCGACAACGCAATCGGTCTGACAAGATATCCGTTCATCAATTTCTTCAACTGCAACAACATAACCCTCACGGGCAGAGGCGTTATCGATATGACGCGTCTTGACAGGCGTGAGAGAAGGGGCGTTGTTTTCACCAATTGCAAAAATGTTAATGTCAGCGATGTGAAAATCATCAACTCCCCCGAATGGTCGTTTATTTCCTACTGCTGTGACGGCTTGAGCATTGAAGATGTTGATATCATCGGCAACAGAGGAAACTGCGACGGTTTTGCAATCTGCAACAGCCATAATGTGACGGTTGACAACTGCTTTGCAAGAGTGGCAGACGACACCTTTGAGGTGAAGGCACTCGGCGGTATAATGGACAGCCGCAACATCACATTCACAAACTGCATCGCATGGGGCGGTTACGCAAGATGCTTCGGCATAACGGGCGAAGTCAACAAGATGATTTCGGGTGTCACCTTCCGTGACTGCGCCGTTGTTTACCGTGACGGCATCTGGGATAACGACAGAATCGGCTCGCTTGTTGTTGTGGCAGAACAAACCGACGGCAGCATTGACGGCATACTTTTTGAAAACATTGAAATTTTCCGTGACGAAGGCAGACCGATTCTCGTGAAGATTTATGATGAGGAAGCGGAGAATTTTGAAATCAAAAACGTTGTTTTCAGAAACATTTCCTTTACATCATATATGGAGCCGAAAATCGCAGGCACCGACAGCGATACAAACACCGTTCAGGTTGAGCTTGATAATATCACCGTTTGCGGAAAACATCAGCCTTTCCCCGAAACAGTATTCAGCATCGGTGAATACTGCAACGTGACCTCACGTTAAAAACTGATAAACCAAACAAAAATAAGAATTAAGGGAAAGATATATGGAATTGTTTTTTGATTCGCTTTTAAGCTTTGACCTCAGCGTTTTCCGATGATTCAGGGCATTCAGAACGGTTTCCTTGATGCGCTTATGGTCGGTGTCACAACCCTCGGCAATGCGGGTGCGGTTTTCATCGTTCTCGGTTTCGCGCTTCTGTTCACAAAAAAATACCGCAAGGCAGGGCTTGCGGTTCTTGTTGCACTGATTGTTATGCTTCTTTGCAGCGACCTTTTCCTCAAGGAATTTTTTGCAAGACCGAGACCGTTCAACCTCTTTGAGTCGAATCCCGGAAAATATGCAGCATGGGGTACGGAATATGTTTTTCCGGAGCTTGTGTATAAGCCCTCGAGCTACTCATTCCCATCGGGTCACACCGCATCAGCCTTTGCTGCGGCAACCGCCCTGCTCCTGCACAGCAGAAAAAGGGGCATTCCCACAATGATTTTTGCCGCAATCATGGGATTTTCGAGAATCTATGTTCAGGTGCATTACTGCACAGACATATTCGGCGGCATTGTTGCAGGCGCAGTCTGCGGACTTATTGCAGTGTTGATTGTGAAATTCCTTTTCCCCGTCGTGGATAAAGGACTTGATAAGCTCTCTGCAAAATTCAGAAAAGCTGCTTAACGGTTATTTAAAGTTTAAAAGAGGGGCTGTATTTTTACAGCCCCTTTCTGCTATATCTTATTTAACCTTAACTTTGCAGCACTTGATTTCGAAGGGCATGACTACCCCGTATTAATCAGATTTTGGGAGTGATAGTCAGCTCGGGGAAGAGCCAGTTGAGAGAGAATATCCAGATGATTTTATGAACAATGTTGCCGAAGAAAACAATAACGGGATAGAATATTCTTCCGAAGAATGAGGTATGCTGCGCTTCTTCGGTTTCGGCTGCTCCGCATACGGGGCAGCTTCTTGTTTTTGTTCCGTTGCTGAAGCATTTTCCGTCTTCGTTATATACCCATTCTCCCCAGCTATGCTCCTGAGCTTCTGCCGCATCACAGCCTTCGGTGAGACACTTTCTTTCGTGGCAGCCATGCTCGGCGCATTCTGTCCAATCGCCCCAGTTATGTCCGTTTGCATCGGTATAATCGGAAACATAGGTATGGCTGCAGACGGTGCAGACATATGTTGTATATCCGCCTTCGGTGCAGGTCGGAGCAGTTACGGTTTTTGCGTAATCACAATTATTTGTTTCAACAACCGAACAATTGAGGCAGGTTCTTGAATGCGTTCCGTTGTTTACACTATGCCATTCCGAGAAGGTATGACCGACAGCGGCAACATCCTTCTTGTCAATGATATGTCCGCAACGGGTGCACACAAGATGCTCCTCGCCCTTGTTTTCGCAGTTTGCTTCGATAAATGTTATCCATGTGCCTTCTGTATGACCGAGCGCAGGAATGCTCTGAGTTGCGATTGCACCGTTGCATACCGAACACTTCTGAACCTTTTCGCCCGCATTCTCACAGTCGGCTTCCCGAACTGTTACCCAGCTGCCTGCCTGATGTTCATGGGGTTCAATAACAACGGGTTCACCGATAAGTGCGCCGCAAAGAGCGCAGGCCTGCTGCATAAGACCGCTCTGGGTGCAGCTTGAAGGCTGAGTGTTTTCCCATTTGCCGGGAACATGAGCTTCTTTTTCTATTCTTCTTGTTTCAAGAACGGTTCCGCATACGGTGCAGGTTTTTTCTTCTCTGCCGTATTTTGTGCAGGTTGCTTCTTCGGCTGTGAGCCACTTTGCGCTGTGACCCGTTGCAGGAATCTCTTTTTTGCCGATGATTTCACCGCAGGCATCGCAGCGAAGAATTTCTTCGCCTGCCTGAGTGCAGGTCGGGTTAGCGGAAACAACATAGGTTTCGCCCGAATGACCGAGAGCTTCGGTTTCTTCCGTACCCACAGCTTCGTTGCAAACTGAACAATAAAGCGTCTTTTCGCCTTTTTCGGTGCAGGTTGCTTTTGTTGTTGTTACGGCAAAGGTTTCGCCGTGACCCTTTGCAGGGATTTCTTCCGTCTTATAAAGTGCGCCGCAGATTGAGCAGAATGTTGCCTTTTCGCCGTCTGTTGTGCAGGTTGCGGAAATTATTTTTGCATATCCTTCGGTATGCTCATGCTTTTTAAATTCCTTTGTTTCAAGAATTTCACCGCACTTTGAGCAGTATCTTGACATCTGACCGTCATGGTCGGCAGTTGCTTCAAAATCAACCTTCCATACGCCGTTGTCATGACCCGTTGCAGGGATAGCGGCGGCTTTGATTCTCATGCCGCAGTCGATGCAGTAAGTAACCTTTTCGCCGTCTGTTGTGCAGTCAGGCTGAATTGTGATAAGCTCGACTGTTTCGCCGTGACCCTTTGCAGGGATAGCTTCGGTTTCGTAGCACACTCCGCAGAT
>JAZSAH010000100.1:0-6392 GCA_045601745.1 Acutalibacteraceae bacterium | reverse complement strand
GAATAAGAAAGCCCCTGCAAAGCACAAAGCGGAAGATGAATATCTTTTAACTACAAAGCTCTATTGCGGCAAGTGTCAATGTCTTATGGTAGGTGAAAGCGGTACAAGCAGAACAAAGTTTGTACACCGATACTACAAGTGTGTAAGTGTAAAGAATCACAAAGGCTGTGACAAGAAAACAGTTAAAAAGGCTTGGATTGAGGATATTGTTGTTGACAGTATTCGAAGGCTCATTATGAATGATGAAACTATTGAATATTTAACTGACCAGGCTCTTGAAACCTTTAACAAGGAAAGCACAGTTCTCCCCATACTGCAAAAGCAATATGCACAGACCTTAACAGCGATAAACAACCTCATTACTGCAATGGAAAAAGGTATCATCACACCTACTACCAAAGAGCGAATGGAAGAGCTTGAAGCAGAAAAGAGTGAGCTTTCAATCAGGATTATGAAAGAGGAAATGTCAAGACCAAAGCTTACCCGCGAGGAGATTTTATATTGGTTCTACAAGTTCCGTAAGCTTAACCCAAAGAAGTTAGACCACAGAAGAACATTAATAAACAACTTTGTAAACACAGTATTCTTATTTGAAGACAGAATGATAATTACCTTCAACTTCAAAGACGGTACTGAAACCATTACCTTTGCCGACCTTGAAAAGTCGGCATTGGGTTCGGATTTCAAGGTGTCGGGTGCACCAAAAACCTCCGTAGCTTTTGCTGCGGAGGTTTTTCTTGTCTTATTTGAGTCTGTCAGCGATGATGCTCTTTACGGTTTCGATAACCTTGTCGAGCTCAACTTTCATGCTGATTTCCTTATCTCTTGTAACGATTTCGCAAACGCCTTCCTTAAGATTTCTGGGGCTTACGATAACTCTGACGGGAACGCCGAGAAGGTCAGCGTCGGAGAACATTGCGCCGGGACGGATGTTTCTGTCGTCATAAATAACTTCCATTCTCTCGTCAAGCATCTGCTGATAAATACTGTCGGAAACGCCCTTGCATTCTTCGTCGTCAGCTCTCAGGCAGCAGACCTGAACGTGCCAGGGGGCAATGCTCATGGGCCAGATGGGACCGTATTCATCATGGTGTGCTTCACAAACAGATGCGGCAAGTCTGCCTACGCCTATGCCGTAGCAGCCCATGATGGGGTAGTGGAGATTGCCTTCGCTGTCGATATACTGCATACCCATTGATTCGGTATATTTTGTTCCGAGCTGGAAGATGTTACCGACTTCAATACCTCTTGAAATGTTGATTGCAGGTTTTCCGCACTTGGGACAGATTCCGCCCTCCATGATTTTTGCAAGGTCAATATACTCAACATCGCCGATATCTCTGCTGATTTTAAGACCTGTGTAATGATAGTCAAGCTTGTTTGCACCGCATGAAAGGTTGTGGGTGTTTTCGAGTGACTTGTCAAAAAGAACGGTGAATTTTTCTGTGTCCATACCGTAAGGTCCGATAAAGCCTGCAAAGAGACCGCAGTCGTCTGTTATAACAGCGGGATGAATTGCTTCGCCGAGATAATTTGTGAGCTTGGTTTCGTTGATATCAAGGTCGCCTCTGACAAATACAACAACATATTCGTCTGTCATGTTCTTCTGATAAACAACTGCCTTGCAGGATTCTTCAAGAGGAGTCTTGAGGAAATTGCAGATGTCTTCGATGGTATGTATATCGGGAGTATGAACAAGCTCAAGCTCTTTTGATTCGCCGTTCATTTCATTTTTGATTATGCTTTCGGCAGCTTCCATGTTTGCTCTGTAATCGCATTCCGTGCATACTGCGATTGAATCCTCACCGATGGGTGTGAGGAGCATATATTCATGCGAAATCTTGCCGCCCATCATGCCCGAGTCGGATGCAACGGTGATAACCTCGGGAATGCCTGCTCTTGCAAAAATGCGTTCATATGCCTTGTAGCAGATATCATAATATCTTTCAAGGTCTTCCTGCGATGTATGGAAAGAATACGCATCCTTCATTGTGAATTCACGAACACGGATAAGACCGCCTCTGGGTCTTGCTTCGTCACGGAATTTTGTCTGCACCTGATAAATCATGAAGGGGTATTTGGTGTAGCTGTTTGCATATTCGCGAACAAGCTGAACGGCAGCTTCTTCATGGGTCATGCCGAGGAGCATGGGAGCATCGTTTCTGTCCTTGAAACGAAGAAGCTCGCTTCCGATGCTTTCATATCTGCCTGATTCCGACCAAAGGGATGCAGGCATAACAACGGGGAACTGAACTTCCTGACCGTCAATTGCATCCATTTCTTCACGGATAATGTTTTCGATTTTTCTTGTGATGCGGCGAAGGGGCATGAAGGATGAATAGATGCCGTTTGCAACGCCTTTCATGTAGCCGCCTCTGAGCATGAGAGCATGGCTGTCGATAACGCAATCAGAGGGCTTTTCTTTGAATCTTTCACCGCAAAGCTTATCAATTTTCATTTGTATAACCTCCGGAAACAAAGAATAATATCTTTGTTTTTGTATTAAATAATCCATAATATTTTACAATATACATTATAAATTGTCAATGTGTAATTTGTTTTATCGGTTTATTGTTCCGACAATTCCAGTGAAATGTCGCAAAATCATACAAAATTGAGGAGAAATATAAGAAAACGTTACAAAAAAACTTGATTTGTATTGATATAAAATGTTAAATTTATGTTAAACAAAGTGAAAGTGCAGGTGAAAAGAATGAGCGACAAAATCAATGTTGTAACAGGCGGTAAAGGTCATGTCGGCTATGCGCTGGTAAAAGAGCTTGCTGACAGAGGAGAGAGGATAAGGCTTCTTCTTCGTTCTGACAGCCCTGTTTTCGATAAAATTGATTGTGAAAAAATAATGGGGGACGTATGCGATTTGCAGTCGCTCGAGAAGGCGTTTGCGGGTGCGGATACCGTTTATCATGTTGCCGGTGTTGTTGATATCAGCGGAAAAAAGGATAAGCAGGTTTGGGAAGTGAACGTTGAAGGAACAAAGAAGGTTGTGGAAGCTTGCAAAAGGACAGGCGTTAAAACTCTTGTTTATGTTTCATCGATAGATGCGATTCCCATGGGTGAAGGTGACAGAGAACTTACCGAAATTTCGCATTTTGACCCTGACTTGCTTGAAGGTACATATGCAAAATCAAAGGCAATTGCAACGCAGTATGTTCTTGATAATGCCGATGATAATTTGAAAGTCTGTGTTGTTCATCCAAGCACTTGTATCGGACCTTACGATAATAACGGCACATCGAGTATGGCATCTGTTGTCAAGCTTTTCTCAAAAGGAATGTTCCCGATTACCTTTGATTTCGGCTCATGCAATTTTATTGATGTGCGTGACTGCGCAAAGGTTATGGTTGCGGCGGCTGAAAAAGGCGGCAACGGAGAGTGCTATCTTGCCTGCGGTTCGGTGATATCGCTTGATGATTTTATCGGTGTTCTTGCAGATGCCTGCGGAAGAAGCCATCCGAAAATGGTTATCAGAAAAGATTTTGTTGACAGAGTTATTCCGGTTTATGAAAAAATCTCCGAGGTTGCAAAGCTTCCGCCGATGATTAACGAATATTCAATCAGGAAAATCAGCGAAAACTTCAATTTTGTAAATACCAAAGCGAGAAAAGAACTTGGCTTCGAACCCAGACCTCTCAGACAGTCGCTTGTCGATATGATTGAGTGGGAAAATAAGAGAAAGAAAAAACGCAGGGAAGAAGCTTCAAAAACCGACGGACAGAAATAAGTCTTTTAAAATACAGGGACTCATGTTGTGACAGCATGAGTCCTTTGTTATTACACCTGAATTATTTTTGTTGACATTTAAAAGTTATGGTGATATAATTATCAAAAATCAATATCTCAAACCGTTGATGCGGAGATAAAGGCAATCATGACTTCACAGAGAGCCCGCGGTGCTGAAAGCCGGGTAAGAAACAAGTTGTCAAATGGACCGCGGAGGGTGCAGTCAAATATGCATATTTTGCATAGAGTATTCTGCAACGTCATGGCATACGTTAGTTGCCGGGGATATGTCAGTATCCCGCAAAGTGCACGGCATCGTCGTGAATCAGGGTGGCACCACGGAGTATATTCGTCCTTGACAGAAGCAATTTCTGTCGGGGATTTTTGTTTTATCAGAGGTGTGTTTTATGTTCTTGTTGACAAAACGATGGTGCAGTTAAGTCTGCAATTATTAATTTAAACAATAACTTTATCTATATATGGAGGAAAAAACAATGAAACTCAATAATGTTGATTTTGAAACTTATTTTAACAATTATCCCGATAAAAACGGTTATTTCGGAAAGTACGGCGGAGTTTATATTGATGATAAGCTCAAGGCTGCAATGGCTGAAATTACCGAAGCTTATTATTCAATCTGTCAGTCAAGAAAATTCATTGCAGAGCTTCGCAGAATCCGTAAGGAATTCCAGGGCAGACCTACTCCCGTGACTCATCTTGAAAGACTTTCAGATATGCTCGGCGGAAAGGTTCAGCTTTATGCAAAGCGTGAAGACCTCAACCATTCGGGCGCTCACAAGCTTAACCATTGCATGGGCGAAGCTCTCCTTGCAAAATATATGGGCAAGAAAAAGGTCATCGCAGAAACAGGCGCAGGTCAGCACGGCGTTGCACTTGCAACCGCAGCAGCATATTTCGGACTTGAATGCGATATTTATATGGGCTCTGTTGACATCAAAAAGCAGGCTCCCAATGTTGCAAGAATGAAGATTCTCGGCGCAAACGTTGTTGAAGTTACCCACGGTCTTCAGACTCTCAAGGAGGCTGTTGACGCAGCTTTTGATGCATACAGCAAGGAATATAAGGATTCGATTTACTGCATCGGTTCGGTGCTCGGACCTCATCCCTTCCCCATGATGGTGCGTGATTTCCAGAGCGTTGTCGGTATTGAAGCGAGAGAACAGTTCATCGATATGACGGGTCATCTTCCCGATGCTATTGTTGCCTGCGTAGGCGGCGGTTCAAATGCTGCAGGACTTTTTGCTGGTTTCCTCAACGATCCTGTTGACATTTACGGCATCGAGCCTCTCGGCAGAGGTCCCAAACTCGGCGACCATGCCGCAAGCCTCAAATACGGCGAAGAAGGAATTATGCATGGATTCAACAGTATCATGCTCAAGGATGAAAACGGCGAACCTGCTCCCGTTTATTCGGTTGCAAGCGGACTTGACTATCCTTCATCGGGACCCGAACACGCTTTCCTTCAGGAAATCGGCAGAGTAAAATATGATGTTATCGATGATGAAGAAACAATCGATGCATTCTATAAGCTGTCAAGACTTGAAGGTATTATCCCTGCCATCGAAAGCTCACACGCTGTTGCTTACGGCATGAAACTTGCTCAGCGTATGGACAAGGGTTCTGTACTTATCAATCTCTCGGGCAGAGGTGACAAGGATATGGATTATATCATCGAAAACTACGGCATCAGATAAAAACCAAGAGCCTTCGGATTTCCGAAGGCTCTTACTGTTTTAGTCTTTATTTTTATGTCTGAGGATTTTTGAGGTTGTGTTCTTGATGAACTCGGTTCTTCTGATTTTGAAATCAACAATCTTCTTATAGGGAGGAAGAATGCTGTTGACATTATCAACAACCTCACCCATAATGTCGTGAAGTTCTTCGTCGGTGAATTCGTTTTCATCCTTGCCGTATCTTTCTTTGAGTTCTTCAAAGTTGGGGAAAATTCTTGCGGCAACAATGGGTTCGCCCTTGCTGTTTTCATCTTCAATAACGATGCTTTCACCAACACGGATATCTGTTCCGAGATGAAATTCAAGTTCTTCGGGATAGATGTTTTTACCGTTGTTTGTAACGATAACATTCTTGCTTCTGCCCGAAATGAAGTAGTGACCCTTGTCGTTGACATAACCGAGGTCGCCTGTGTGGAACCAGCCGTCTTCATCGATAACCTTTGCGGTTTCTTCGGGGTTGTTGTAGTAGCCGAGCATTACCATGTCGCCCTTAACACAGATTTCACCAATTCCTGTTTCGGGGTCAGGATTGATAATCTTTGCTTCGCTGCCGGGAATAGGTTCACCAACCGAGTCTGCAAGACGGAGTCTGTCATGGTTGATAATGGCAAGAGGAGCGCATTCGGTGAGACCGTAGCCCTGGAGAATCTGAATGCCGAATGCTGCAAAGTCCTTAAGAATCTGGGGATTGATGGGTGCTGCGCCGCAGATAATAAGACGCATATTGCCGCCGAATGTATCAATGATTTCCTTGAAGAATAATTTCTTGAGGTCAAGACCGACTTTTTCGCCAAGCTTAACAACGAATGCGCCAAGCTTGAAGAGCTGTTCGCCGTGAGGCCTTTCTCTGACCTTCTTCATAAGGCGTCTGTGAACTGTTTCAAGAAGAAGGGGAAC
>JAZSAH010000099.1:0-15829 GCA_045601745.1 Acutalibacteraceae bacterium | reverse complement strand
TATCACATACGGTTCACTCTTCGATGCAACTCAGACAATGGTTACAAAGCTTGCTGACGATATGTATCAGGTTCAGGTTGTTTCATGGTATGACAATGAAAACAGCTACACAAGCCAGATGGTTCGTACAATCAAGTACTTTGCAGAGCTTGCATAATTTAAGCTGAATAATTCAGGGACCGGTTGTTTCAGCCGGTCCTTTTCATTAATCACGCGGCGGACATAAGCCTCCGCCCTGCACCGAGATGAGGGGTTATTATGGGACTCAAACGCCTTGACAAATTAATAGCGCTCAACTGCAATGTGTCCAGAAAAGACGCACGAAAGCTCATAAAGGATGCCGCAGTGTCGATAAATTCCCGTGTCTGCCTTCGTGCGGAGGAGCTTGTTGACCCCGAGGTTGACGATATAGATGTAAAGGGATATAACTTTACGGCAAAGGAGCATATTTATATCATGCTCAACAAACCTCAGGGAGTTATCAGCGCAACAACCGACCCTGCCAAAAAGACGGTTATCGACATCATTCCTCCCGAGCTGAAAAGACGCAGTCTTTTCCCTGCGGGAAGGCTTGACAGAGATACCACAGGTCTTTTAATTATAACGGATGACGGCGCTTTTGCTCATAAAATAATGAGCCCTGCTCACCATGTTTTCAAAACATATCAGGCAACATTATCCTTCCCGATTGATGAAAATGATATCAGAAAATTAGAGGAGGGAATAACCCTCGGAGACGGCACGGAATGTCTGCCTGCAAAGGTGAAGGCCTTTACAACTTCCGACGGCCTGCCTGCCGCTGAAATCAAAATCAGAGAGGGCAAATATCATCAGGTCAAGCGTATGTTTCACGCCCTGGGCAACAATGTTGAGCAGCTCCGCAGAATTCAGATAGGTTCTCTTAAGCTCGACACTTCTTTAGCCGAAGGCGAATGCCGTGAAATGACGGAAAATGAGCTTGAGCTTGTTTTTCTCGACGACAATTAAACAAAAAATTCAGACACATTATTGTTTCCTTTTGTGCATAGTTTGGTAACAAACTGCTTTGAGGAGTGCAATAATGTGTTTATTGTTTTAAAAACAGTGAAACCCGAAAAAGGAATAATAAAGCGTCGGAATCAGCTGAAAAGTATGAAAAATTCCATGCCGTCAGTCTGCAAAACGGATATGGGGCTGCCGTTTTATATTCTTGAAACCGCCGACGGCAAAAAAGGAATAGACTGGAATACCGTATCCCGCAAATGCGGAAGATATGCTTCACGGATAGTTGCATCGCATTCCGTTTCCCTGCCGGATAATTCGGGACTGAAAAGATTTATACCAATATCCATGAATGCAATCCTTGTTTTCAACACTGCGCTGAAAATCATCGGCAGCTCGGATTTGCCTGCCGACAGATTCGCTGTAACCGTAACCGACAGGAATGCCGTCACCCCGTCAAGACTCCGTGAGCTTCTCCCTTTTTCTTCTGCCGTTAAAATCATCACCTCACATCCTGAGAAATTCGCCGCTGCCGCAATGGAGGCATATGAAAGCCACGGTGCATCGCTGATGATACGCAGCAGATATGAGCCATCTGATAAACCCGAAGTCATAGTCTGCTGTGACGGCGCAATTATGTCGTCAATGGACGGGGCGGCGATTTTTACTTCGAAGAAAACAACCGTCGGGAAACTCCGTTTTGTCGGAAAACGGGTTGAGCTTTCGGATTATCATAAAAGCATCATCCCCGACGATATTGAAACCGTCGATTTTGCGGGAGCATTAACGGAGCTTTGCGGAAGCGGTGAATACAGACAATCCTCTTTTGCGGAACTTGAAACAAGCTGTGACGAATGTGAAGACCGATCACCCGAAAAATGCCTCGGATGTTTTATCGGTAACAAAGCTGTAACTTGACATATTTATATATATAATATATAATATAAAAGATTTTACTCGCGCATATATATTATATAATTAAAGGAGATATACCGAAATGGAAAAAAAGACAGTCTTTACCCGTGAAGATTATAACAAGCTCAGCGAAGAACTCAACAGACTCAAAACCGAGGGAAGAGACGATATAGCCGAAAAAATCAAGGAAGCCCGTTCACACGGTGACCTTTCCGAAAACGCCGAATACGATGAGGCGATGAATGAGCAGGCAAAGCTTGAAGCTGAAATTGCAAAGCTTGAGGCCGACCTTCGCAACGCAAAAATCCTTGACGAAACAGAGCTTACAACCGAATTCGTACGCATCGGTTCAAAAGTCAAGCTTTACGACATGGACTTTGAAGAAGAAGTTGAATATAAAATCCTCGGTAAGAGCGATATCGAAAACAACATCATTTCCGACCTTTCACCCGTCGGTTCTGCAGTTATGGGCAAGAAGGTTGGCGATATTGCCGAGGTTATGACTCCTTCCGGCAAGGTCATCAAGATGGAAATTCTTGAAATCTCCAAATAACAAAAATATTTCTCCGGCGGCAGGATTCGGAAAAAGATTCTCCCTGCCGCTTTCGGAACGCTTCTATCAAATGTGAAAGGACTAAAAAAATGGCTGAAGAAAAGATTGTTAATGCTGTTCCCGAAGAAGAACAGGAACAGATTCAGGATACCAACGAACTCAGACAGATAAGAGTTGAAAAGCTTGAAGCTCTCCAGGCTGCAGGCAACGACCCGTTTCAGATTACACTCGCCGAACAGACCATCCACAATGCAGAAATAGTTGAACGCTTTGAAGAACTTGAAAACTCCGACGTATCAATCTGCGGCAGAATGATGAGCCGCCGTGATATGGGTAAGGCAAACTTCATCGACGTCAGAGACCTTACCGGCAGAATGCAGGTTTATGTCAAGATTGACGAAATCGGAGAAGAAAGCTTTGCTGACTTCAAGAAGTGGGATATCGGCGATATCGTAGAAGTCAAGGGCTTTGTTTTCAGAACAAGAAGGGGCGAAGTTTCCGTTCATGCAAAGGCAATCCGCCTTCTCTCAAAGTCACTTCTTCCCCTCCCCGAAAAATTTCACGGTCTTACCAATACCGACACACGCTACAGAAGACGCTATCTTGACCTCATCATGAACCCCGATGTAAAGGATACTTTTGTAAAGCGTTCACTCATTCTCCGTGAAATCAGAAATTATCTTGATTCACAGGGCTTCCTTGAGGTTGAAACACCCGTTCTTGTTTCAAACGCAGGCGGTGCGGCAGCAAGACCCTTTGAAACCCACCACAACGCTCTCAATGAGGATTTCAAGCTCCGCATTTCTCTCGAGCTTTATCTCAAGAGACTCATCGTCGGCGGCATGGAAAAGGTTTATGAAATCGGCAGAGTTTTCAGAAACGAAGGCGTTGACACCCGTCATAACCCCGAGTTCACCCTTATGGAGCTTTATCAGGCTTATACCGACTACAACGGCATGATGGAGCTTACCGAAAATCTCTACCGTCATGTTGCACAGGCTGTTCTCGGAACAACAAAGATTTCCTACAACGGCGTTGAAATGGACCTCGGCAAACCCTTTGAAAAGATAACAATGGTTGATGCCGTCAAGAAATATGTAGGCGTTGACTGGAATGAAGTTGAAACCCTCGAAGATGCAAGAGCTCTTGCGGATAAGCACCATATCGAATATGAAAAGAGACACGGCAAGGGCGATATCCTTGCAATGTTCTTTGAAGAATATGCAGAGGAACATCTCATTCAGCCCACATTCGTTATCGACCATCCCATCGAGATTTCTCCCCTCACAAAGAAAAAGCCCGAAGACCCCAACTTTGTTGAACGCTTCGAGTTCTTCATGAACGGTTGGGAAATGGCAAACGCATATTCCGAACTCAACGACCCCATCGACCAGAGAGAACGCTTCAAGGCTCAGGAAGCTCAGCTTGCTCAGGGTGACGAAGAAGCAAACACAACAGACGAAGACTTCATGATGGCTCTTGAATACGGTATGCCCCCCACAGGCGGCATCGGCTTCGGTATCGACAGAATGTGTATGCTCCTTACCGATTCCCAGGCAATCAGAGACGTGCTTCTCTTCCCCACAATGAAATCAATCGACTGATATGAAAATATCAGTTGCGCTTGCCGCCTATAAAGGTGAGCAATATATATCCGGGCAGATTGATTCCATCCTCAGTCAGCTCGGAGAAAATGATGAGCTGATAGTCTCGGATGATTTCCCTTCGGGCAAAACCCGTGAAATCGTTCTCGGTTATCAGGCAAACGACAAAAGACTCCGTTATATTGAAGGCGAAGGAAAGGGCGTTGTCAGAAATTTTGAAAATGCCCTTAAAGCCTGCTCGGGTGATGTTATATTTTTAAGCGACCAGGACGATATCTGGATGCCCGACAAGGTAAAGCTCGTTATGAAAGAAATTTCTGACGGTGCGGACCTCGTTCTCCATGATGCCGCCGTCACAGATTCCGACCTCAATATAACCGAGCCGTCATATTTTGCAGTTCACGGCTCGAATGTCTCATTTTTCGGCAACATGGCAAGGAACTCCTTTGTCGGCTGCTGCATGGCGTTCAGAAAAGAGGTTCTGCATGAGTGCCTGCCTTTCCCCGAGGCTCTGCCCATGCATGACTGGTGGATTGCGCTCGTTGCAATGAAGAAGAAAAAGAAGGTTGTTCTTCTTCCGGAGCCTCTCATAAAGTGGCGCAGACATTCCGGAACGGTAACGGGCAGAAAAACATCCCTTCTGAAGAAAATAACATGGCGGTTCAACATTCTTTTGTCATTAATGAAAATAAAATAATTTCCAATATGTGCCTTGGAAAGGAATAAAAACAATGAACAAAACCGTAACCGGCTGCATAGTGACCTACAATAATATGTCAACCATTGACAATGCCGTGGGCTCACTTCTCAGATGCACCGAGGTTCCGTTCCGTCTTTATGTTGTTGATAACGGCTCAACAGACGGAACAGCTGAACATATAGAAAAGAACTATCCCGAGGTAACTCTCATCCGAAGCGGCGGTAACATCGGCTTCGGCAAGGGTCACAACCTCGTGATGGACAGGCTGGATTCCGATTATCATGTTATAATCAATCCCGATATCATCGTCAGAGATGATGTTATCGCAAAGCTCGTTGATTTTCTTGAAAAAAACAAAGATATCGGCATGGCGTCACCTGAAATCCGTTTCCCCGACGGCAGACTTCAGATTCTCGGAAAGAAAACTCCCTGCCTCAGATATCTTATCGCAAGCCGTATGAGAGGAAGCGGTGAACCGGGCAAAACCCTGCGTGAATACGCAATGCTTGACTGCGACCTTTCAAAGCCCGTTGATATTGAAAATGCCACGGGCTGCTTCATGTTCATAAGAACAAAGCTCTTCAAAGAAATCGGCGGTTTTGACAAACGCTATTTCATGTATTTTGAAGACAGCGACCTCACCCGCGAAGTCAACCGACGCTGCAGAACGGTGTATTATCCCGAAGCAACCGTCTATCACGAATGGGGCCGTGAATCAAAAAAGAATTTCAAACTAAAGCTTGTGCAGATTAACTCCATGCTCAATTTCTTCGCAAAATGGAGTTTAAAATAACAGCAGAAACGGGAAAATGATATGAAATATTTGAAAAATTTCTATAAATACAGATATCTGCTTTATGAAATAGTCCGCAAAAACATAAAGCTGCAATACAGGAACTCCGTTCTCGGCGTTTTCTGGACTTTCCTGCAGCCTTTGCTTACAACAATCATCCTTGTTGTTGTTTTCGGCGGAGTTTTCGGCGGCAAAAGGTCGGGAGTTGTTAACTATCCGATTTATCTTCTCTGCGGACGTCTTATATTTGAGTTTTTCACTCAGTCAACAAAAAGAGCGATGCGTTCAATCAGAAACAGCGCATCGGTTATCAAGAAGGTTTATGTTCCGAAGTATATCTATCCTCTCTCCAACATTATCGCAAACTTCGTGACCTTCCTTATTTCTCTGACTGTTCTCGTTTGTTTCATGGTTTATTTCTATTTCTTCTCAAACGAGCCGCCTCATATCACGCCCTATATTTTCCTTTCTCCGATTCCGATTCTCATCCTCCTTTTAGTCAGCATCGGCGTTGGTCTCATTCTTTCAACGCTCGAAGTTTTCTTCAAGGATGTTGAATATCTTTATGAAGTGTTCTGCACTCTTCTTTTCTATCTCACCCCGATTTTCTACCAGGTTGAACAGCTCAACATCGGCAGCAAAATCTTCAAAATGATACTCATGGCAAATCCGCTTTATTCGATAACCCAGATGTTCCGCAGCTGTGTGCTTTACGGCGAGATGTTCAATATGAACCATCTTCTCTATTCGCTCGCCTTCGGAATTATCACCGTTGCCATAGGACTTTTTGCATTCTACAAGAAGCAGGACAAATTCATTCTTCATATCTGATGAAAGGAAATGCTTATGAGCAAACCCGCAATTGTTGTTGAAAACATGAGTATGATGTTCAACCTCAACAAGGAAAAGGTTGACAACATAAAAGAATATTTTATAAAACTTATCACAAGAAAGCTTCATTTCACCGAATTCTGGGCGCTTCAGGATATCAGCTTCACTGTTGAAAAGGGCGAAAGAGTCGGTGTTCTCGGATTTAACGGCGCAGGCAAATCAACCCTTCTCAAGGTTATAGCAGGCGTTCTCAAACCCACCAAGGGAAGCGTTAAGGTTACGGGAGTTATCGCTCCCATGCTCGAACTCGGTGCCGGCTTTGTCATGAATTATTCGGACAAGGAAAACATTTTTCTCTACGGTGCAACCATGGGCTATTCCAGAAAGTTCATCGAGGAAAAATATAACGAAATCGTCGAATTTTCAGAGCTCGGGGATTTTATCGAGGTTCCCGTCAAAAACTATTCGTCGGGAATGCGTGCAAGACTCGGCTTTGCGATTGCAACGGCTGTTGAACCCGAGGTTCTCATTCTTGACGAGGTTTTATCCGTAGGCGATGCAAAATTCAGACAGAAAAGCGAAGCAAAGGTTCGTTCCATGTTCGATAAGGGAACAACGGTTCTGTTTGTTTCGCACAGCACTCAGCAGGTGCTTAATATATGCAACAAGGCGATTATTCTTGACCACGGAAACCTCATTGCGCAGGGCGATGCAAAGGAAATCTGCGCACAGTATGACAGAATGGTCAAGGGCGGTAAATAACTGAAAGGATTGATTGACATGGTTTTTGCAGCAGTATTTGCAGGCGGCATAGGAAGCCGCATGGGCAATTCCGACACTCCCAAGCAGTATCTCGAGCTCGGAACAAAGCCCGTTATTATCCACACCATAGAAAAATTCTTTGTTAACGATAAAATCGACGAGATTCTTGTTCTCTGCCCCAAGGCATGGATTGCTCATACCCAGGATTTAATCGGCAAGCATCTTCCTTCGGGCAAAAAAGTGACCGTTATTGCAGGCGGTGCTTCAAGAAACGGTACGCTCGAAAACGCAATTGATTATATAGAAAAAAATTACGAAACCGACGAAGATACGGTTATCGTTACTCATGATGCGGTAAGACCTTTCCTTACCCACAGAATTATCGAAGAAAACGTTGCCGCAGCTCTTGAATACGGCGCCTGCGACACCGTTATCCCCGCAACGGATACAATTGTTGAAAGCCTTGACGGCAAGGTTATTTCTTTGATTCCCGACAGAAGCAAGATGTATCAGGGTCAGACTCCGCAGTCATTCCGCCTTAAGGAGCTTGAAAGGGTTCTTGCAAGTCTCACGGAAGAAGAAAAGGCAATTCTCACCGATGCCTGCAAGATTTTCTCAATCAAAAACAAGGATGTTTTCATGGTTGAGGGCGAAGTTTTCAATATCAAAATCACCTATCCGTATGACCTCAAGGTTGCACACACACTTCTCGGAACAACCGATTGATTCGGTGAAAGGTAAGGAGTAAGATGATTAATTCAGTTTACAGACTTATTGCGCCGGGCATGATTGAAGTTGCCTGCACACAGCCCGATATAAAAAACAGCGTTCTTCTCAGACCCGTCTATCTTTCGGTATGCAAGGCTGACCAGCGTTATTATCTCGGAAACAGAAGCCGTGAAGCGCTCAAAGCAAAGCTTCCCATGGCGCTCATTCATGAATGCGTTGCCAAGGTTGTTTTTGACCCGACAGGTAATTTCAAGCCGGGCGAAATTGTTGTTCCCGTTCCGAACACCCCCACCGAAGAAGACGATGTTATTTCAGAAAATTACAGACCCTCGAGCCATTTCTGTTCAAGCGGATATGACGGCTTTTTGAGAGATTATATCGATATTTCACCTGACAGACTCGTCAGGGTTCCCGAGGGCGTTGACCTGCGTATTGCATCGTTTGCAGAGCTTATCAGCGTCTGCGTTCATGCGGTTGACCGCTTCGAAAAGTTTTCACATACCCGTAAAAATTCAATCGGAATATGGGGCGACGGAAATGTCGGGTTCATAACAGCTCTTATTCTCAAGGCTGTTTATCCCGAAACAAAGCTCTATGTTTTCGGAACGGTCTATGATAAGCTCGCCTACTTTTCATTTGCAGACGGCGCATATCATGTTGACCATGTTCCTGACGGACTTAAGATTGACCATGCATTCGAATGCGTCGGCGGTGAAGGCTCGAGATTTGCCATAGCGCAGATAATCGACCTCATCAATCCCGAAGGTTCAATCGGTCTTATGGGCGTAAGCGAAAGATTTGTTGATATCAACACAAGAATGGTGCTCGAAAAGGGTCTCAATCTTTTCGGTTCAAGCCGAAGCGGTGTCAGAGATTTTCAACGCACAATGGATATTCTTGCGGAAAATTCCAAAATTCTTGCCTATCTTGAAAATCTTATCGGCGAGGTTGTTGAAGTAAAAACAATCCCCGATATTCATGCCGCATTCGCCCGTGATATAAGCCGTCACTTCGGAAAAACCGTTATCAAATGGGAAAAATAATTATGAAAATTTCCGTTATCATTCCTGCATATAACAGCGAAATGTTTCTTGCCGAAACCGTTGACAGCCTTCTTAATCAGACCCTCAGGGATATTCAGATTATCGTTGTCAACGACGGTTCAACCGATAAGACGGCGGAAATAATCGAAGAATATGCAAAGAAAAACAGCAATATACTTTCTCTTTATCAGAAGAATTCGGGCGTTTCCGCTGCAAGAAACAACGGCATTGACCATGCTGAAGGCAAATACACCGTCTTTCTTGACAGCGATGACTTGCTCACTCCCGAATCCCTGGAAAACATTTATAATGCGCTCGAAAAAAGCAATGCGGATATGGCAGTTTTCCGCCATATAAACTTCGGCTACGGCGGAGTACAGATAAATCCCGTTGCAGAATCGCTCTCAAAGGAAAACGGTATTGATTATACGGATAAGCGGCTTTTGTGGAATTTCCTGCTCGGCAACAAATGCTATAAAACGGAAATGCTCAAAAAAAGTGAAATCCGTTTCCCTCCCCTGCGTTACAGCGAGGACGGTGCGTTCACCATGCCGCTTGTATATGAGAAAAAACCGAAAATAATCGGCGTTGATAATGCAATCTACAGATATCGCCGCCATACTCCGAAGGAAGGTTTTTCCGTCAGTCAGAGCATCAGCACGGAGCTTGTCAAACATTTTCTCAGCTCAATGAGCATTGTTTATGATGCCGCAGAAAAATCGGGAATGAGCGAGGATTATCTTCAGGAGATTCTGTATAAGACCTGCTCGGCACTGATTAATGAATTCTACCGCATTCTATGGCGTGCAGATACCGAAACGGTTGAGCTGATCAAACAGAAATACGGCGAAATCAAAAGCCGTATGAACTCTGAAACGGCAAAGAAATGCGAAACCGTTCAGAAAGATATCGGCAAGGAGATTTACACAAAATCCGAAATTGCCGAAAAGCCCTTCATCAGCGTTATTGCGGAAAACTGCACAGCAGAATTCATCGAGTCTGTCTATGCGCAGTCCATGCCCGTTTTCGAGCTGATAACAACAAAAAATGAGAATCTTCCCGAAAATGAAAATATAAAAATCCTTCCGTCAGACGGGTTTAAACAAAACGCAAAAAAATCCGCAAAGGGAAAGCTTGTTCTTTGCCTTGACGGCAGAAAACCTCTCGACACAAGATTTTTCAAGGTTGTTACTCTTCTCAAAAGGTCTCCCAAATTCGGAATTTTCCCGGATTTCCTTATCGGACTCGGTGCAAAACTGTTTTTAAAAATCAAACGGTGATATTTTGAAAAAGATTTTTTATTCTCTTTATGCCGTATTTTTTAATATCTGCCGCATTTTTCCCGTCAAGAATAATCGGGTTGCTTTTGTTGCACCTCATAACGGCGGCGAAAAAGACTCCCTCGGGGTTATGCGTTCATATATTGAAAAAATCGGCAGATACGATATCGTTAATATTTCAACAAGGGATTTGCAGCCCGATTTTTCGGGAATAAAACCCCTTGTGATATCCTGCCTTAAAGCGGCGGGATTTTTCACTTTAAAGGCAAAGGCTCTTGCAACTGCGAAATATGTTTTCCTCAACGACAATTTCATGCCTATGGCTGACCTTAATTTCAGCAAAGAAACGGTCATAACCCAGCTCTGGCACGCTGAGGGTGCATTCAAAAAATTCGGTCTTTCCGCACCACTCACCGATGATGTTGCAGACCGTGAAAAGAAATGCTCCGAAAAGCTTACATATGTTATCTGTTCATCGAAAAATGTTGCACCCGTTTATTCAGAGGCATTCGGAGTTGATGAAGACAAAATTCTCCCTCTCGGCGCACCGAGAATTGATCTGCTTCTGGCAGAAAGAAACATTGACGAATTGAGAAAAGCATTTGATGATGCACATCCCGGATGCAAGGGCAAAAAGCTCATTCTCTACGCACCAACCTTCCGTGAAAACGGCGATGCGGATAAAAAACTGCTCGAAAATATCAACATGAAGAAATTCAGCGATGAGCTTGGCGATGAATACAGTCTGCTGATAAAACTGCATCCGCAGATAAACTCATCAAAGCCTGTTGAGGGTGCGGTTGATGTTACCAAAGGTCATGACATAGGCGAATTGACTCTCATATCCGATATGCTTATAACCGACTATTCCTCTGCCTGCATGGATTTTGCGCTTCTTTCAAAGCCCTGCATTTTCTTTGCCTTTGACCTTGAGGAATATGAAAAAGAGCGTTCATTCTATTTCGACTATGAAAGCTATGTCCCCGGTGAGGTTTCAAAAACCTTTGACGAGGTTATCGAAGCAATAAAAAATTCCCGAAAAAGCGAAGATAAACTCCTCACCTTCAGGGATTTCAATTTTGATTATATTGACTGCAATAATGCAGAGAGAATTTATAATATAGTATTCAAAGGATAAAAAACAAATCCGCTGCACAAAAATGTGCAGCGGTAATTTTTTTATCAGTCACTTGTGTAGGGAAGAAGAGCAATCTGGCGTGCACGCTTGATAGCTGTGGTGAGTTCACGCTGATGCTTAGCGCAAGTACCTGTTACACGGCGGGGAAGAATCTTTGCTCTGTCTGAAGTGAACTTGTTGAGTCTGTTAACATCCTTATAATCGATGCATTCAACCTTATCAACACAGAAAGCACAAACCTTTCTGCGACCCTTCTTGTTGGGTCTTCTGTCATTCTTATCGTATGCCATTTCGGATTAAACCTCCTTTTTTCAGTTTCAGTTTTTAACGGCCTTAAAACGGAAGGTCGTCTTCGGGGATTTCCTTGAAATCGCCTTCATCGGCAGTTGAATATGAGGGAGCAGGCTGAGCAGCTGCATAGCTGTCTTCTCTTGAATAAGATGAGCCTGTTTCATTCTTGGAGCCGCAGAAGCTTACGTTATCTGCAACAATTTCAACAGCCTTTCTCTTGTTACCGTTCTTGTCTTCATACATTCTTGTCTGGATGTGACCCTGGATGGCAATCATTGAACCCTTGCGGAAATACTTGCTGACAAATTCAGCGGTCTGTCTCCATGCAATAACGTCAATGAAATCTGCCTGGCGTTCTTCACCCTGACGTACAAATCCTCTGTCAACGGCAACCGTGAAGGATAAAACGGAAATACCGGTTCCTGTAGTGCGAAGCTCGGGGTCTGCAACAAGTCTGCCCATAATTACGGCATTGTTTAACATTTTGCGACCTCCTTAGTTCTTCTTGACAATGAGTGAACGAAGCACGCCGTCTGTAATCTTAACAACACGGTCGAGCTCTGCGGGAAATTCGGGTGTAGCCTGATAATTGAAGAGAACGTAATAACCCTCTGCTTCGTCGTTGATAAGGTATGCGAGCTTGCGCTTACCCCATTCATCAACGCTCTCAAGAGTGCCGTTAGCTTCGATCATGCCCTTGAATTTCTCCATGAGAGGCTGAACAGCTTCTTCACCGTTGGCAACTGAAAAAACCATCATTGTCTCATAGCTGATGTTTGCTGACATTCTTAAAGCACCTCCTTCTGGTCTTTGGCCACGGTGCATCCGTGGCAAGGAATAAAATTTGTTTTAATCCTGCTGTATTTTCTACAGCAGTTTAGTATTTTAACAGAATAAGCCTGACTTGTCAAGGCTTTTATTTTATTAAACCGAAAATAAGGCAGAAAAATCCGTAAATTCTTTCAAAAATGCTTGCATCTTCTTCGTAGGCAAGATAGGTGAAATCCGTAACCGTATCCCTGTTTGTTGAAAGGTTTTCGATTTTACCCGAGCCGTCAAATGCTCCGACATCAAGAACAACATTCTCGGGTGTTTCACCCTTGAAATCCGCCTTGAAGTTGGTGAGCGTTGAATTGAAGCCTTTGTCTGCCTTGAAAGCCGTATGTCTGTCTTTATCGGGAGAATACCAATAGCAGAAGCAGTTGTTATAGATTCCGGCACCGTAGCCGGTTGTTCTGAAGCCTATGGCAAACTGATCGCTGTAGCAATAATCAAACCAGTTGTTGCCGCATTCATCAACAAAACCGCAGCTGTTCTGATAATCGGTATAGTCGGAATAATAAAGAGGATGAACATTTCTGAGCATATTTCCCGATGATTTGATATGAACGCCCGTAAAAATATTGCCTATGCGAACATTGGTTATTGTGTTGTCAAAGCCTTCAACGAGAATGCCGACTGAATCTGTTCTGCCCGTGCCGATGATATTGCAGCCCGTTATATCCGAATCGGAAGAACCGCTGTTTGCACCGTACATGATGTGAATTCCGACAACTGTATTTTTTATCGAAACATTTCTTATTGCCGTTTCACGGCCGCTGTTTACCGAAATGCCGTTTGCAACGCCGCTTCCGTCAATAATTCCGCCGTCAATTGCATAGTTGCTGCCGTTGGTATGGGTGTCATTATACGGGTCTTTTCCGCCAAGCTGAACAACAGCCTGACCCGACTGCCATTCACCGATTGCCTTTATAACAGCATAGTCAGAAAGCTCAAGAGATACACTTTTGCGAGGGTCTGCAGGAGTCAGCACCGGCTTTGAAACAAAATATTCGCCGTCGGGAAAATAAATTGTTCTGTTGGGATTTTCATCGATGATTTTCTGGATTTTATCCGAAACATCAACTCCCGAATTTGCTTCAACCGTATCCGTTACGATAACATATGTTTCAATGATTTCATCGGCAAACACCGTTATATTGAAAACAGATAAAGCCGTAATCATTGCAAGCAAAATTGAAAAAACTTTTTTCATAATACCACCAACCTTTTTCTTAATTATAACATTATTTTCACAAAACGCAACACCAAGATTACTCTTGCACAATCTGTATATTATAATGTATAATATAAATATTACAGGTGAAACCCGTCATTAACTCACCGAAACCCAGAATATCACTGCTTCACCAAGTGAAGCTCCGGAGGTGACCCCGATGAATGAACGAATGCCGTATCTTCGCAAAAAATCAATGAGTCTGCCCCTTACTCCCGGGGTATACCTTATGAAAAATAAAAAAGGCGAAATAATATATGTCGGAAAAGCGAAGGCTCTCAAAAACAGAGTCAGCACATATTTCGGTTCACAGAATAACCACAGTGTCAAGGTTCGCAGAATGGTTGAAAACGTTGAGGATTTCGACTATATCATGTGTGACAGCGAATTTGAGGCACTCGTGCTTGAATGCTCGCTTATCAAACAACACAGCCCCAAATATAACATTCTTCTCAAAGACGACAAGGGTTATCATTATATAAAAATAACTTCCGACGGCTGGAAGAATATTCTTGCTGTCAAGCAAAGACTTGATGACGGCGCAGAATATATCGGACCCTATACCAACTCCTTCGGCATAACAAACGCCGTTGAAGAAGCAAAAAAAATCTTTCTTCTTCCTCAATGCTCAAAGGTTTTTCCGAGAGATTATAACAAAAGCCGACCCTGCCTCAATTTCCATATCGGTCAATGCTCTGCGCCCTGTGCGGGCAAAACAACAGAAAAGGCGCATTCTGAAGCAATTGAGCAGGCAATAGATTTCATCATCAACGGCTCAGGAAAGGCTATTGATGCACTCACCGAAAAAATGCTCGAAGCCTCCGAAAATCTCGAATTCGAAAAGGCGGCAAAAATCAGGGATAAAATCAACGCCATAAAAAAAATAACCGAAAAACAGAAGGTTGTTGCCGCATCGGTTGAGGAGCAGGATGTTTTTGCCGTTGTCTGCTCCGAAAACAAAGCTTGTCTTTCGGTCATTCGTTTCAGGGATTCACGCCTTTATGACACCGAGCATTTCATATTTGATACGCCCGAAAGCCTGCCCGAGGCAAGGCATGAGCTCATCAGAAGCTATTATTCAATGCGTGATTTCGTTCCGAGGAGAATTGCCGTTGACGGCGAGGTTTCCGACAGCGAGCTCCTTTGCGAATGGCTTTCATCGCTTGCGAAGCGTAAGGTGAATATCGTTCTTCCTCAGAGAGGCGAACAGCATTCTCTCATGGAAATGTGCCGTTCAAATGCGGCGCAGAAACTCGGAATTTATCTGGGTAAAACGGGAAAATCAACTGCCGCACTCGATGAGCTTGCAACCCTTCTCGGTCTTAAATCAACGCCCGAGTTCATTGAGTCATACGATATCTCACATACCGCCGGCAGCGAAAATGTTGCAGGCATGGTTGTTTTCAAGGGCGGATTGCCCTATAAAAAAGCTTACCGACGTTTTGCAATAAAAGGCTTTTCGGGTCAGGACGACTATGCTTCAATGGCAGAGGTTATCGAAAGAAGAATTCTTCGTTATTTTGAAGAAAAAGAAACAGGCGAAGGCTTCGGAAAGCTGCCCGACCTCATTCTCCTTGACGGAGGAAGCGGTCAGGTCAATGCCGTAAAGCCCGTTCTCGATAAATACAATCTCGATATTCCCCTTTTCGGCATGGTCAAGGATTCACACCATCGCACAAGGGCAATTGCTTGCTCAGGCGATGAACTTTCTCTCACTTCAAAAAGGGCGGCATTCACTCTTGTTTCCACCATTCAGGAGGAGGTTCACCGCTATTCGGTTGAATATCACAGAAGCCGCAGAAAAAAAACATCGCTTTCATCAACTCTCACCTCAATCGAGGGTATAGGAGAAAGCAGATGCAAGGCACTTCTGAAGCATTTCAGAACGGTGAAAGCTGTTTCCGAAGCGAGCATTGATGAGCTTTCTGCCGTCAAAGGCATGAATAAAAATGCCGCAAAGGCGGTTTTTGAGGCTTTTCACGGTCAAAATACAGACAAAGACAGTTAAATTTACAACTTTTTTTCCATTTGTTAACATTTTATCTTGACATTACATTATAATTAATGAGATAATAGATTGATAATACCCGAGGGAGATTATTATTTTATGAGAGTTATAACAGGTTCGGCAAGAGGCATGACCCTCAGAACAC
>JAZSAH010000098.1:0-3848 GCA_045601745.1 Acutalibacteraceae bacterium | reverse complement strand
CAACAACTCAGGCTCTCGTTGATGCAGGTCAGCAGGAACTCGTTTTCGTTGCTCTCGTTGAGGATATCTTCAGCGGTCCCTGGGCATTCGTTGCAGGTCTTCTTCTTGCAGCTATCGTTGCTGCCGCAATGAGCACAGCCGACTCACAGCTTCTTGTTGCTTCATCATCCTTTACAAGCGACATTTATAAGCCCGTTTTCCGTAAGAACGCTTCCGACAAAGAAACCCTTTGGGTAGGCAGAATCGTTGTTCTTATTATCGCTGTTATCGCTTATTTCATCGCAAGCAGCAAATCAGAAGGTGCGGCAACAATCATGACTCTTGTTGACAACGCATGGGGCGGTTTCGGTTCAGCCTTCGGACCCGTTATCATTCTCTCACTCTTCTGGAGAAGATTTACATACAAAGGTGCTATCGCAGGCGTTGTCGGCGGCGCAGTTGTTGACGTTCTCTGGATGAATTTCCTTACAGACTCCACAGGTATCTACGAGCTTCTTCCCGGCTTCGCAGCAGGCTTCATTTTTGCAGTTGTTGTTTCACTCATCGACAAGAAGCCCTCCAAGGAGGTTGAAGAACTCTATAATCTTGCAGTAAGCGCAGAAATTGAATAATAAGCATAAAAAAGCCGCCGTAACCGATTGGTTGCGGCGGTTTTTCAGTGCCATACAGTTATATTCGCCGTCGGCGAGTTTTATTGCTTCGCAGTTATATTATGCTCCGCACAGTGATGTTGCCTTCGGCAGTTTGCTATATAATAAAACAAAAACCACCGCTTTTATATCACTTTTGCCACAGGCAAAAATATCACTGCAAACAACAGTTTGCAATATCACTTAAAACGCCCCTGTCATCCGACAGAGGCGTTTTGGTTTTACATGCTTTCGGGAACGTTGATTCTGAACATCGTGAGGATATTTGCAAGAACATTCTTAACACAGAGGCAAAGGCTGAGTCTTGCCTGCATGAGAGCTTCATCCTCGCAGTTAACACGGCAGGCGTTATAGAACTTATGGAAAAGAGTTGCAAGGTCAACGGCATAGCGTGTTATCTTTGCAGGGTCATAGTTCTTTGCGGAATTGATGATTTCATCCGTGAGCGATGCAAGATGTCTGATAAGCTCCTTTTCTTCGGGCGCATTGAGAAGTGCAAGCTCGGGAATTGTGCATTCTCTCTGCTTCTTGCCCTCTGCTTCAAGCTTCTTGAGGATGCTGCAGATTCTTGCATGAGCATACTGGCAATAGTAAACGGGATTCTGCGAGCTCTGTTCAACCGCAAGGTCAAGGTCAAAATCCATCTTTGAACCGGGGTCTCTCATGTTAAAGAGGAAACGCACCGCATCGATGGGGATTTCTTCAAGCAAATCAACAAGAGTGATTGCCTTGCCTGAACGCTTGCTCATGCGGACAACCTCGCCGTCACGGGTGAGATTTACGAGCTGCATGAGAACGATATCAAGGTTGTCGCCGCTGCAGCCGATGGCATCAAGCGCACCCTTCATTCTTGCAACATGACCGTGATGGTCTGCGCCCCACACATCAATCGCTCTGTCAAAGCCTCTGATAGCAAGCTTATTGCGGTGATATGCGATATCTGCGGCAAAATAGGTGGGGTTGCCGTTTGTTCTGATAAGAACCTCATCCTTAAGCTCGAGCTTTTCGATTTCTTCGGGAGTTTTGCCTTCCTTCGCAAGTCTTGCGCCGAGAACTTCCTTGTTCTTATACCAGAGAGCGCCGTCTTTTTCGTAGGTAAGACCCTTGTTTTTCATTATGTTGAGTGTTTCCTCAAGCTCACCGTTGTTATGGAGAGTGCTTTCAAGGAACCATGTGTCATATTCGATTCTGTATTTGCCGAGGTTTTCCTTCATTGCGGCAATATTCTTGGGAAGCGCATAGGCAACGAGAGCCTTTCTGCGTTCAGCTTCGGGTGCATCGAGATATTTGTCGCCGTTGATTTCGGCAAATTCCTTTGCACGCTGAATGATATCCTCGCCGTGATAGCTGTCCTCGGGAAGCTCAACGGCATTTTCGCCCTTATAGAGCTGCTGATATCTGATATCAAGGGAAAGACCGAATTTATCAATCTGATTGCCTGCGTCATTAACATAGAATTCACGGCTTACGCTGTAGCCCGCAAAATCCATAACGGCAGCAAGGCAGTCACCGAGAGCGCCGCCTCTTGCATTACCCATATGCATGGGACCCGTGGGGTTTGCGGAAACAAATTCAATGTTTATCTTCTGACCCTTACCGTAATCGGAGCGACCGTAAGCGTCACCCTTTTCAAGGATATCCTGAATGATGCAGGCATTGAAGCTTTCTTTGAGATAGAAATTCATAAAGCCGGGACCTGCAATTTCGCATCTTTCAACGAAGGTGTCGCAAAGCTCGAGTCTGTCAACGATAGTCTGTGCGATTTTACGGGGCGCACTTTTCAAATCCCTTGCCCATGCCATGGCGGCATTTGACGAATAATCACCATTTTCTTTATTCGCAGGAACCTCGATGATGAAATCGCTCAGGGGTGCTTCGGGAAATTCACCGTCTGCAACAGCCCTGCCTGCGGCTTCGATAATCGCATTGCGGATTTCATTGATTGCCTGTTTAACGAGAACTGACATTTATACTTCCTCCTTGGGTGTTACGGCAACGGTCAATTCATTTTCCGATGCCGGAGTGTTGTTGAAATCGATTGTGTAAGAAAAATTGAGTGTGCCGCCGTTATCGGTCATTTCATTTGCAATTTTCTTTGCGAAAATACCCATGACCAGCTCGCCGTAGGGCGTTCTGTAAAAGCAGTTGTGACGGCGGTCCTTCTCTATCACCATTTCGGTGTTGTACTTGCCTGCACGGGTCATTGAAATCTTCTGTGAGCCTTCAACATCAAGCGTTGTGACGCAGTTATCAAGCTCCTCATCGGTTTCGGAATAAACAACCCTGCAGCCGTTTTCCGTTATTTCAAATTCGCCCGAAGTGGTAAGCTCTGCTTCGTATTCTTCACCGTCCTGAACATGACGGTCCGTGATTTTTATAATTGCTTTTTTCATTAGAGTTTCCTTAACGTGTATTTATTTTATAAAGTAATCTCAATTATGATTTGCCTTACGGCATGAATTGCAATTAAAATTGCATGATTTGCACTTCGTTCATTAAGGATAGGCTCCGCCTATGACCATTTATATAAAGAATGAATTACGCAAGTAATTCAAATCATGGAGCGAAGCGAGAAATCATGACAGAGTCAATTCATGGCATAGCCAAATCATTTATCAATCGCAAGCTTGATAAGCTTGTCAAGCAGCTCCGCATAGGGCACGCCCGATGCCGCAAAAAGCTTGGGATACATACTGATTGATGTGAAGCCGGGAATTGTGTTGGGCTCGTTGAGAAGAATATCTCCGTTATCCTTTACGAAAAAGTCAACTCTCGTGAAGCCTTCGCATCCGAGCGCTCTGTAAGCCCTGATTGCCTGAGCCTGAACGGCTTTGAGCATATCGTCGGAAAGTCTTGCAGGGATATGAAGCTCGCTTTCGTTTGCAAGATATTTTGCATCGTAATCATAGAATTCGTTGCAGGGAACAACCTCGCCGACAACCGACGCAACGGGGTTTTCGTTGCCCATAACGGCAACCTCAACCTCTTTGCCGATAATTCCTTCTTCAAGAACAAGCTTCTTATCGTGTTCAAACGCCTTTTCGCAGGCTTTTCCGAGTTCATCGATATTCTTTGCCTTGCTGATGCCGACAGATGAACCTGCGTTTGCAGGCTTTACGAAAATGGGATATCCGAGCTTCTCGCCCGCACCCTTCAATAAAGCGTCTTTATCCGCCGAATAAGCGTGTTTATCGAAAG
>JAZSAH010000097.1:0-10811 GCA_045601745.1 Acutalibacteraceae bacterium | reverse complement strand
ACGAAGTCGTGTCGGGAGGATTGTTTGATTTTTAAAATTTTTAACAATCCCTCAGTCGCTCCGCGACAGCTCCCTTTACACAAGGGAGCCTGAAAAATCAAGCAAATTCGTTATTTAAAGAACTCGACAAACACGAATTTGCCGGTATGATTGGATGTCAATAAATATTCGCAACAACATAAGTTTCTTCGTCAGAGGGAGACGATTCAGAAAAATTGCTTTATAGTAAATCGAAATCATAAAAAAGAAGGAGCTGTTTTTATAGCCCCTTCTTTTATATCAATATAAATACCATTTCTTTGAAAATTCCTGCCACTCGGCAACTTTCTTTTTTTCTCTTTCAATAAATGCTTCAGGTTCAAAATCATCTTTCAGAATATCGTCCGTACCGAGCAGATTTACTATCGACGACTCGATTTTAAACTCGGGATGAATTTTTCTGATTGCATCAAGCAGTCTTATTCCCACAGAAAACGGCAAAAATGTATCTCTGTCGGTAACGTGAAGCTGAATACCGTGGCAGAAGGTGTTTTCATAATCTGAAAAAGTCGGAGTGAACGAGCATTCGCGTAAGATTACTCCGTCCTGATGTCCCATTTTTTCAATAACCGCTTCGCTGTCAAGCCACGGTGCACCTATCATTTCAAAAGGCTTGGTCGTGCCTCTGCCCTCGGAAAGATTTGTGTCCTCAAAAATGCAGGTGCCGATATAAACAAAAGCAGTATCAACCGTTGGAATATTGGGTGAAGGCTGAACGAAAACAAGGTCAGTGTCGTCGTAGTATATATCCCGTTTCCAGCCTTCTAACGGAACAACGGTCAGGTCGCAGTCGATATTTTCGGTTTCATTCATCATAAGTGCAAATTCACCAATGGTAAGTGCACATCGTGTGGGCGTTGGAAATCTGCCGACAAATGAAGAAAATCTTCTGTCAAGTACAGTTCCTTCAGCCTTAATTCCGCCTAAAGGATTCGGACGGTCA
Source organism: Acutalibacteraceae bacterium (assembly GCA_045601745.1). Classification (GTDB taxonomy): domain Bacteria; phylum Bacillota; class Clostridia; order Oscillospirales; family Acutalibacteraceae; genus CAG-177. The sequence continues at coordinate 9,829 of JAZSAH010000097.1, read as the reverse complement.
AGCACAACAAACCTCACCCCGTGTTCGGCACAAAGCTTCATCGCATCCGTCATCGTGTAAAGATAGGTATAAAATCTTGCACCGACATCCTGGATGTCAAAAATCACAGTATCCAAAGATGTGAGCATTTTTTCGCTTTGTTCAGTATTATCACCGAACAAACTATAAACGGGAAGATTCGTTTTTGTGTCAACGTAGGATGATATGCTTTCGTTTGCCTGTACCTCTCCCCTGATACCGTGTTCGGGTGCAAAAAGTGCTGTCAGGTTACATTTTTCTTTCAGCATATCTACTGTCGAAGAAAGATCACGCAGAACGCCTGTATGGTTAGTGATAAGTCCGCATTCGCCCTGAAATTGGAATCCGTCACGTGCGACAATGTCCGCACCGCAAAGGACTTTTGACTTTGCACTTGTCATATTTACCTTCCTCCTGTAGTTTTATCAGTTGAGTTTCAGTCCGTAAACAAGAGTAGTTTCCTTTGTTTCAATAAGTTCAAATCCATATTTTTCATAAAACTTTATCGCATTGTAATTCTTATGCCAGACAGTGAACATAACACCTTTGACGTTTTTCTTGCGTAAATTGTCGCAAAGAGCATCCATCAGCTTTCGTCCCAATCCCATATGCTGATATTCGGGCAGAATATCAATATGAAGATGTGCGGGATAGTCCTCTTTGTATTTTTCCTGCGAAGCGATTGCCCTGAGTGCAGATTTTCTGCGACGGTATTCCCATTTCGCAATACGCGGATAATAATCGCTTATATATTTTTCTTTGAACTTATCAAAGTTTTCAGTTGATATAACGTAGCCGATTGCCTTGTCATTTTCATCGGTCGCAACAAAGCAGTTTTCGGGTTCGTTTTCGATATAATAATCGCAGTAAACGGCAAGAGCAAAATTAATTCCCCTTTTCGTGCTTTTACAAGGTCCTTCAGCATTGAGACACACGAAACGTACGTTTTCTTTGTCCTTTTCTTTATACGGTCTTATCGTCATTTTTATCACTTCCGATACGAGTTTATCATTAAAACGCACAAAAATCAAGGCGTAATATCTACGGTTTAATAATTGTAAAAACGAAAAAAATATTGTATCATTTAATTATAAAAATATAAGGGAGATGTTACAATGGCAATAGTTATCAGATGGCTTTCAGCAATTATGGCAGTACTTTTAGGCCTGCCGACACTTCTCGGTGCGGTTTTTCAGAGCCTTACAAAATTAGGCTATGACGAGCGTCCCGTTGCGGCAATTGAGGAAAATTTCCTTGAGGGTAACGCAACATTTATCGACGAAGCAACGGCTTCAGATTGGTCTGCAGGCTTTGCACGCAGAGTTCTTACTCCGGATGATATAGACGAAACACGTTATTTCCTTGGCGGATTCCTCAAATTCCCTGCTCAGGAGGCAACGGGTATTGTTGACGATTTGTGCGTAAGAGCAGTCGTTCTTGATGACAATTCAGGCAGAGGTGCTGCGGCATTTGCATGGATTGACGCTGTCGGCTTTATGAATGCTGACATCAAGGAAATCCGTGAAAAGCTCAGTGATATCACCGGCGACGGCAAGCTTATCAGCATCGACGTCGGCTCAACCCACAACCACAGTGCAGTTGACACCCAGGGTCTTTGGGGTAACATTCCCAAAACAGGCAGAAATCAGAAATACATTGATTCAGTTATTCAGAAAACAGCCGATGCGATAAGAGAGGCTTACACCAACCGCAGTGAAGGTAACCTCTATTATTCTTCAAAGGCTTGTCCCGAACTGTTCCACGACGGCAGAGACCCGTATTCAATTGACGAAAAGATTCATCTTTTCCGTTTCGTGCCGAACGACAACAGCAAAAAGGAAATTTACATAACCAATTTCGGCGGTCATCCCATAAATCTTGCCTGGGAAAACTCCGAACTTTCTGGCGATTTTCCGTATTATATCGAACAGGCAGTAACATCAGAAAAGAATGTTGATTTCATCTTCATTCAGGGTGCAATCGGCGGTGCAATTCACTGCAACATGGGTACTCACAACGGCATCCCTGAGGAGCTCACCTCTTTTGAAAAGATGAAGGAATACAGCCTTATTGTTGCAGACACTCTTTATGAGCTTGCAGAAAGCGCTGAAGCTGTTGAGCCTATCCTCAACATAAGACACGCTCAGATTGATTTTGAAGTCAATAATTTCGTCTTCCTTCTTGCTGCAAGTGCTGACCTTTGCAATGTAAAAGCATTCAAAGAAGACGGTAAGATATATCTTTCAAGCGAAATCGGCTATGTTGAAATCGGCAAGAATATAAAAATTATTGAAGCTCCCGGTGAAGCTTTGCCTGAGCTTATTTACGGTGGATTCTATTCAGCTGAAGAAGCCTTCAACGGTACGGAATATCCGTACGAGGGCATCGCAACCTGCTTTGACGTGGATGACGAAGTGCTTGTTTTCGGTCTTTGTAACGATGCAGTCGGATATATCGTACCCGACAATGACTACAGCTCATCAGGCAAAGAAGGTCATTATGAAGAAACTGTTTCAACAGGTTCAAAAAGCGGAACTGCGTTTTCGAAGGCATTCTTTGAACTTCTTGATATCTGGGGGTAATTCAGAATGAAAATACTGCGTTTTTTACGCATTCCTAATCTGGTCAGGGGCATAATATCAGGCTTGCTGTCGCTGATAATTTTCTTTGTTCCCAATTCAACGTATACGACTGTTGAAGAAACTTCGGAATTTATGCTCACGGGTGACAAAACTTTCTCTTACAACGGAGAAAAATGGACTGTAGGCTTTGCAAAAGAAGTGCTTACTCCCGATGATATCACGGAAGAAAAATACTATATCGCAGGCTACAACACAAATAATCCTGCAAAATCCGTGCTTGACGATATGCACGCGAAAGCTGTTTATCTTGACGATAACAGCGGCAGAGGCGGTGTTGTCGTTTGTGCGATTGATTGCGTAGGAATCAGCCGCAAAGACATAAACGATATCAGAAGACTCGTTATCGAAAGCGGTAAAATTCCGAACATTAAATCAATCAATATCTGCGCAACGCACACGCACTCTGCGATTGATACTCAGGGACTATGGGGCAAGAACTTCCTTTCCGACGGTAAGAATGATGACTTTATGAATGAGCTTAAGGCTCGTACTGCTGATGCGATTATCGCTGCTTATGATGCAAGAAAAGACGGTAATCTCTACTTCGGCACAGCTGAAGCTGAAGAGCTTCTGATTGATACAAGAAACCCCGATGACTTCGACGCAACATTAACAAGAATCCGTTTCGAACCTGCAGACGGCAGTGACGATACATATATAGTCAATCTTGCTTGCCATGCCGAATGTCTCGGTGCAAGAACAACCGTCGTCAGTGCAGATTTTCCTGCATATATGGAAAAAGAAATTGTTGAACAGACGGGCGGTGCAAATGTTGTTTTCGTAAACGGAGCAATCGGCGGACTTATCACCTGCGAAAAGCTTGACGAGGTTCTTCGCAACTTTGAGCTCGGTCTTGAATATGTTAAGGAATTCGGCAAAGACGTCGGCGAAGTTGTTATGAGTGTAAACAACGAAACTGCTCTTAAGCCTGCAATCAACGTTAAATCAGAAGCAATCAAAATCAAGTGTGACAACACCGCACTGTTGCTTGTCCGTATCCTCGGTGTGCTTAATAACGATATTTCTAAGGACGAGAAAAAGAATATCTCAATCATCTCCGAAGTTTCATATATGGAGCTTGGTGATAAGCAGATAGGCATTTATATGATTCCGGGTGAGCTTTCCCCCGAGCTTGAAAGCGGTAACTTCCTTTCAGCAGATAAGGCAGCAAACGGCACTGAGGCTGATTACAAATCACTTTCGGAAATGGCACGTTGTGAGCATAATTTTGTTCTCGGTCTTTGTAACGACGAATTGGGTTATATCATTCCTGAAAATGATTTCTTCCTTCACGAGTGGTTGCCGTATTTCAATCAAACCAATGATGATACAGGCAGGAAGCACTATGAGGAAACAAACTCACTCGGTCCAAAGGCAGCAGGCACAATCCTTGAAGCAATGGACAAATTGATTGCTTCGGTTGGCTGAAATCGATATTAATATCGCTCTGTTAAGACGACAGGATTCACTTGCCGGTAAAAAGCTTAATATTGATGTCAGAATACTGAATTCAAAGAAAAATAAACAGCAATAAAATACCGTAATAGTATTTTGGGTACAATAAGTAAAAAGACCGTTTAAGTCTACAGACTAAACGGTCTTTTTTGGTGGATACTCTGGGATCGAACCCGTGACATCTTGAATACCATTCAAGCGCTCTCCCAATACACCTAAAAACGCACCCACATATAATTGTTGATTAAAAGTGTTGAGTTCTGCAAAGCATACAGGTTGAAAATTCAACTAAACTCTGACTTTTTGCAATTCATTATAGAACTCAATATTGTGGCACGTAAGGAAAAACGGATAGAATTTTATTATTTATTCTGGTTGTTTCTGTTGTTCTGGTTGTTCTGGTTGTTCTGGTTGTTTCTGTTATTCTGGTTATTCTGGTTGTTCTGATTATTTCTGTTGTTGTTCTGGTTGTTGCTGTTATTATTATTGTTATTATTATTGTTATTATTGTTGTTATTATTGTTGTTATTCATATTCTCACCTCCTAAACCGTTACAAGGATAGTTTCTCTCGTTTGCGGCAAACTATACACGAAAGAAGAAAGGGCAAAAGGAGAAAAATATGCTTTTAATTAAAAACGGTCTTTTACACACAATGGAAAATGATACACCGTTACATGCTGATATTCTGACAGACAAAGGAAAAATTATCAAAATAAAAAATCGGATTGTTCCTACAGCGGAAACAGAAATTTTCAATGCTGAAAATCTGAATGTTTACCCCGGATTTATCGATGCACACAGTCACATAGGCATTGCAGAAGATAAAATCTCATCACAAAATGACACAAGCAACGAAAATTCAAACCCCGTAACACCCGCGATAAGAGGAATTGACAGTATAAATCCTATGGACAGTGCTTTTCATAATGCTATTGCATCAGGCATTACCGGAGTTATGGTCGGACCCGGAAGTTCCAATGCTGTCGGCGGACAATTTGCATTTATAAAAACCTACGGCAGATGTGTTGACGATATGGTTGTTCTTGCCCCTGCTGCGATTAAAATTGCTTTCGGTGAAAATCCGATGAACTGCTACGGTCTTAACGGTAATATGCCGTCAAGCCGAATGGGAATTGCTTCGCTGATAAGAGCGGAGTTTTTCCGTGCACAACAATATTTTTCACAAAATCAATCCGGAAACAAGGATTTTATATTGGAATGTTACAGAAAACTGTTCGAAAAAAAAATCCCTCTTAAGGCGCATGCTCACCGCACTGATGATATTTTCACCGCAATAAGAATAGCTAAAGAATTTGACCTTGACCTGACAATTGACCACTGCACCGAGGGACACCTGATTGCCGGGGAAATCGCAGAAAGCGGGTATCCTGCCATAGTCGGACCGTCTCTCGCCTCCCGAAGCAAAGATGAAGTCAGTCAGTCGGATTTTAAAACCGCAGGTGTCCTTCACGATGCAGGAGTTACAGTTGCAATAACCACCGACCATCCCGTTTCCCGAATACAGTATTTACCTTTATGTGCAGGTATTGCGGCAAAGGAAGGTCTGGGCGAAACAGCTGCCCTGCGTGCAATTACCATTGATGCGGCACGTATATGCAGGGTTGATGACAGATTGGGCAGCCTTAAAGAAGGCAAGGATGCAGACATTGTTATTTTTGAAGGTAATCCCTTGGAAATAAACTCTCACGTTAAAGCCACTATTATAAACGGTGAGATCGTGTGGCAAAATCAAAAATTTTTTCAGATGAAACAAGCTGAAAATTGATTTTAATTTAAAGCAGTTTAGAGTGGCGCAAAAAAGACCGATCAGAGTTTTTTTCTCTGCTCGGTCTTATGTTGTCAGACAAATTTGATTTTGCCGGTTTTCGTTATATCGGTTGTTCTATTTGTTAACACAGCGAAGAACCGCATTACCGTCACGACACAATTCAACAACGGAAATTGAAATATTATCAAGAGAAAATCTGAAAACATGCGGTTTAACCCCTAAAGCTGTGGGAATAAGATACTCAAGAAATCCATGGTGGCTGAAAACCGCAACACGTTCACCGAAAGAAAATCTGTTTTTGATGTAAGAAATCACTTTTTCGGCACGTACAATATTATCCTCAAAAGCCTCACAGCCAAATTCATAATTCTCGGTGCCGTAGAGCTTTTCGCACATTTTTGTATTTTTGTAATATTGTCGCAGATATTCTTCGCAGCAACCGTAATAACCGGGTGTGCAACCGCATTCCACAAGCTCGGGACAGATTTCAAGCAAAGGCTTGTCAGGCTTTGCTTTACAAACGCCGACAGCCGTTTTAAAGCTGCGTAGCAACGAGCTCGTAATATATGCATCTATCGGCAAAGCTTTAAGCTTTTCGCCTAACTCAATACACTGCTGTTCACCTTTTGCGGTAAGCTCGCCATCGCTCGGGTCGCGGTCTGAGATATCGCCATAATCTGTTTCGGCATGTCTGATAAAAATTATTTGCAATGAGTCGTGTTTCTCCATATTTTCACCTTTTGATTTCTGTGATATTTGATATAAAACTTTTGGTTGTTGCTTTGCTAAAAGATAAACTGAATTCAACAAAATCTTATGTATTGACGTGATTATATCATAAGTGTGAAATCATTTCAAGAAAACCGAAAACAACAAACTGAAAAAGCACTTGCAAATTGCAAGTGCTTTTTCCTGGTGGAGACGGTGGGGATCGAACCCATGACCTTTTGACTGCCAGTCAAAAGGTCTCCCAATACACGCAAAAACGCACCCTGTTTTTACATAGGTAATGATTTACATTTACTTGTCACGCTCTGACATATATATTCTGTATGCTACTAGTGCATTGAGACAGAGGTCTATTAACTGTGTATCCATTTCATTTGCCGGTTTGTCAAGTTCTTCGCTGATAAGCAAATCCAGTTTCTTATCGTCAAGTTTAATGGTTTCGTCTTTTAAATATATTTTTACCAATCTAAGACATCTTTTATACTCTTTCAAAATACCACCTCTAAATTCTGTCATATAACTATATATGACAAAAATCGAGGTTTGTCACGCAAAAATCAACCGCAGAAATCCCTCTCTGTTAAACGTGCCGAATTTCTGCAAAATTTACGGTGTGTCGTAAGTGTCGTGCCTTATTGTAATGATTGTGAACACATCAATAAATTCGGGTTTGTGGAGCAAATTTAAAATTAACATCGTAGGGACGGGTGTCCTCGACCGTCCGTTAACTCAGCAGAATCTGCGGATGGTCCGGGAGGTCCATCCCTACGCACACAGAGTAAGATCGAACAAAATCAAAGACCTCAACAAACCCGAATTTCTATGTTTAAACGGCGGCAGCAAACCACCGCCCTACAAGAATATTTATATCGTATCCGTAGGGAAACGCCCTTCAAAAATGCACAAAAAAGTACAGGCAGATAATATCTGCCCGTACGGTGTTGATTTTAATTTTGGTAAAGGTTTACGATTCTTTTTTCGTTTTTCTCTGCGTATTTTAAGGACTGATATGCACCGCCGGATTTGTTTTCTACATAAGCAACAACAATATCCGACCTGTCAATCATATCTCTGTTGCGTGCGGTGATGGCAAATTTAAAATTCACATCGGCAGAGGCTTCGCAGATTTCTATTGAATCATAAAAATTCTCAAATGCTTCTGTGTTGTTTTTCAGTTCTGCGGTTTCATAGGGCAGAACAAGGGTAAGAAAAACGTTTTCACTGTTCATTTCCCTTTTAAGCCTGCGTACAACTGACGCAGTCATCAGGTCGAAATCACCGTTTCTGCCGACGAGAAATTCAACCTCTCTGTCTCCCCTGCTCATTATAACTCGGAGGAGCTCGTAGAGTTTTTGTTCGACAGACTGATAATTCGATATCATTCTGTGGCCGAAAAAGCTAACGGTTAATTTTTCTCTAATTTTTCTCACCCTATTCAAAGGATATATGCCGATATGCAGTCAGGCACATCGGCAAAATTTTATCAGCAACAAGATATGTAACTACTATCTATCAAAGTAGACTTAGTATAGTCACATCTTGTGCAGTTGTCAACATCATATATTTCACGACGACAACGTGGTGCTGTTGCACTGGCTTTGTGCGTTACAGCAGCAACGGTCGTTGTTTCTATCTTGTGACCGAAAAGTGTACACATAAGTCCGTATGTAGCAGTACCGTCGTCTTCACCGTTGAAGTAATTTGCAATAAACTTATCGCGGAAATCTCCGGTTGTGTCCGCATCAAAAATAAATACTGTTCCGTTTACGGTAACAGTAACCGTACCTTCAGCCACTCCCTGAGCGCCTGCTGAAACAGACATTACACAAAAGAGTGAAACAATCACCATAATAAGCGCAATTATTCTTTTCATAATCAGTTAATCTCCTTCAGATTCTCAATTATTCTGAAAAGATTATCTTCTGTATCTGATTTTACACGATATAAATTATTCTCATAAACAAAATTTGCCTGTATATACTCAGTTTTTTGCTTGTAATACACCAAATAACCCGCAATATCTTTGTTTTCACAATCCGATTTAACTTCTTCATCTAAATCAGTATTAACATCAACCGAAATACTGTGTTCAGGTTCATTTGAACTCAACAAGTATATTTCAGTTTCTCCGGCAACCAAATATCTAATTTCGATAATCTTTTCATCTTCCGGCAACCATGTCGGATATAAAATATCTACTCCTTCACTTTCTTTGAAATCTTTAAGCGAAGAATATTCTATCTTTTCATCATATTTATAAAACGTTATACCGCTATGTTCTTTCGGGCCGTCATCAAGCAATGTGCTGATAGAGTCACCCACTTTTCTGAAAAATTCAGTAACGGCATCGCCCGAACCGATAGCAAGCATACCGAAGAGTGTTATGAGTACCGCAAGCACGGCGGCAATGATAGCAATACGCTTAGCTCTCAGCTTTTTCTTAGCATAAGAGTTCAGTGCCTTTACCTTGCCCCTGAACGGTATTTCATTAACTCTTTGTTCAATTTCTTCTTTAGTAAGTCTTTCTTTTCCTTCAAGCTCCATAAGAAAATCAACGCATTCCGTAACAAGGTCGCTGTCCATTTTCTTATAATCCTTTGAGGTTTCAAGCAGGATGATTGCCATAAGCTTGTCCTTTAAGGTCTGATTTTCAGTCGCCTTATCGTAGTTGTTTCCCATGGATTTTTACACCTCCCGTATTCATGCTTTAATAAACGTAAAACCTCCTTCATATATATATGAAGGAAAATGCAATTTGTCACGCAAAAATTTTTGAATTTTTTGAAAAATTTTTATAATTTCATAAAAAGAAGCAAAATCGCCATAAATACAAAGGCGGCTTTATCTTTAATTTTAAGTCTTAATCTGTAAACACGCGACCTTACCGCGTGCTCGGTGGTGTTAAGTGCTTTGGCAAGCTCGGCATATTCCATACGCTTTGTGTAAACCATTTCAAAGAGTTCGAGCTCCTTTTCACTCAGCGAAGAAAGTATACCTTGCTTCTTTTCTTCAAGCTCTTCGTCGGTTATCTTATTATCCTCTTCCATTTCGTAGAGAATATCCGCACTTGTCTGTGATCCGAATACGGTTCCGAAGATGAGTTCCTTCTCCCGCTTGGCTATGCTTCTGAACTCTTCCTTTATTTTATTGTCGGCAACCTTATAGAGCCACGCTTTGATATAATTATCTTCAAG
>JAZSAH010000096.1:0-9468 GCA_045601745.1 Acutalibacteraceae bacterium | reverse complement strand
TTACGGTGACGACGTTATCGTTTCCGAAGACCCCGTTACGGCACAGCTTACCCGCTGCTACGAAAAATACGGCAAGGGCGTTGTAGGCGTTAAGGAAGTCACGAGAGAGCTTATCAAGCTTTACTGCACTCTTGACGTTTCACCCATTGAGGGCGAAGACAGAGCAATGACCTGCCGTCAGATTATCGAAAAGCCCACAGACGACCAGATTCTTTCGCTCTTTGCGATTCTCGGCAGAGTTGTTCTTCCTCCCGAAGCATTTGACCTTATCGAAAAGGGTCTTGCAGCAACTCCCGAGGGCAAGGAATTCTATCTCACCGATGTTTTCACCGAACTCGGTATGAACGATAAGCTTCTTGCTTATGATTTCGACGGCAAGAGATACGACATGGGCAACAAGCTCGGAATTATGAAAGCAAACTGCGAGGTTGCTCTTGACCATCCCGAAATCGGCGACGGCTTCAAGGCATACCTCAAAGAACTTGTTAAAACATTTTAAACTATAACCCCCACGGGCGGCTGCGATCGCACCCTCCGTTAATTTATTTATATGATTAAAGTATCTTCAATGCTCCCGTGGGGCAGATGTTTGCGCATTTCATGCAGTCTTTGCACACGGAAATTGTTTCGGGGTTATCGAATTCGGGCTTGATAACCGTTTTGAAGCCTCTGCCGACAAGACCGAGAATGCCTTTCTGCGCTTCTTCCTTGCAGGTGCGCACGCAGAGGTTGCAGAGAATGCACTTACCCTGGTCACGCTCGATTGAAACGAGTCTTTCTTCCTTGAAGCATTCGTGCTTTGCGCCTGCAAGTCTGTCGGGATTAATCGGGTCAAGATTTGCATAGCGGATGAGCTTGCAGTCTGCATAATCGTGGCATCCGCATTCAAGACAGCGTTTTGCTTCGTTTCTTGCCTGTTCTTCGGAGAATCCGTTGATAACAGCCTCAAAGTTATGCTTTCTGTATTCGGGGTCCTTGACGGGCATAACGGCTCTGGGCGCCTTTTCTCTGTCGGAGAGCATTTCTGCCGTAACTTCTCTCTTTGAATAATAGGGTTCGTGGAATTCAAGGGGCATACCGATGAGATAAGCATCAATTGCTCTTGCGGCTTTGTTCGCTTCTGCAATTGCATCGATTGCGATCGATGCGCCGTTGTTGGTTGCATCGCCTGCGGCAAATACACCCTCAACATTTGTAAGACCCGTCACGGTGTCCGCAACGATTGTGCCCCATTTTGTCATGCCGATTTCTTCAAATCCCGTGGGAAGGCATTTCTGACCGATTGCGGCGATAACCGTATCAACCTCGATTGTTTTGAAAGCACCTTCAACGGGTACGGGCTTGCGTCTGCCCGATGCATCGGGTTCGCCAAGCTCCATTATCTGGAGTCTGACAGCCTTGACTTTTCCGTTTTCGCCGATGATTTCGTCGGGATTTGTGAGGAAAAGGAACTGCACTCCTTCTTCCATTGCTTCTTCGATTTCAATATCTTCTGCAGGTGCTTCTGCTCTTGTTCTGCGGTAGATGACATAAACATCCTTTGCGCCGCATCTTACCGCCGTACGGCAGGCATCCATTGCCGTGTTACCGCCGCCGACAACCGCAACAGCCTTGCCCACATCGGGGATGTTGCCCATGTTGACCTCACGCAGGAAATCGATACCGCTGAGAACACCTTCAAGTTCTTCGCCCTTGCAGCCGACACCGCTTCCCTTCCATGCGCCGATTGCAATAAGAACGGCGTCGTTGCTGCCTTTAAGTTCTTCAAAGGAAATATCCTTGCCGATTCTGACGTTGTTTTTCATTATAACGCCCGTTTTTGCAATGAGTTCAACCTCGCTTGCAAGAACAGCTTTGGGAAGTCTGTATTCGGGAATGCCGTATCTGAGCATACCGCCCATCTCGGGCATGGCTTCGTAAATTGTAACATCATGACCTGCAAGGCGGAGATAATATGCCGCATTAAGACCTGCAGGACCGCCGCCGATAATTGCAACCTTTTTGCCTGTTGAGTCTGCGATTTCGGGAGCATAGGGATTGCCCGATGCAAGGTCGTTATCCGCCGCAAAAGCCTTGAGGAATGCGATTGAAAGAGGTTCTTCAACAAGCGCACGCCTGCAATGTGTTTCGCAGGGATGGGGACAAACTCTGCCGATTGAAGCAGGGATTGAGATTTTTTCTTTGATGATTTTAACGGCTTCGCTGTCGTTGCCGAGAGCAATCTGCTTGAGATAGCCCTGAATGTCGGTGTGAGCAGGGCAGTTGAGATGGCAGGGACCCGCACAGTCGCCCTCATGGTCGCTCATGATGAGCTCAAGAGCAATGTTTCTTGCTCTCTTTACTCTGGGGGAATTTGTGCTGATAACCATGCCGTCGGCTGCAACAGCGGAGCAGGCTCTGAGAAGCTTGGGAATTCCCTCTGCTTCAACAACGCAGATACCGCAGGCGCCGTAAATTTTAAGGTTTCCGTTATAGCAAAGATTGGGAATTTCAATTCCGTTTGCGGCGGCAATCTGAAGAATGGTTTCGCCTTTGTTGCCGATTATTTCTTTGCCGTTGATTTTTATTTTAATCTGTTCCATTTTGCCGCCTCCTTATTCTACAATGACAGCACCGAAGCGGCAGGAGTTTACGCACTGACCGCAGCGGATGCAGATATCCGAATCAATGATGTGAGCTGCCTTGACATTGCCCGAAATTGCTTTTACGGGGCATTTCTTTGCGCAGAGTGTGCAGCCCATGCATTTATCGGCATCGATTGAATATGTGAGAAGCTCAACGCATTCCTTTGCAGGACACTTCTTTTCGTTGATATGAGCCTCATATTCGTCTCTGAAATAGCGGATTGTTGTTAAAACGGGGTTGGGTGCAGTCTGACCGAGACCGCAGAGTGCGCCGTCTTTTATGGCTTCGCAAAGCTCTTCAAGAAGCTCAATATCGCCTTCTTTACCCTCACCCTTAACGATTCTTGTGAGGATTTCCTGCATTCTTGCAGTACCGATACGGCAGTGAACGCATTTTCCGCAGGATTCGAGTGCGGTGAAATCAAGGAAGAATTTCGCCATGCCGACCATGCAGGTGCTTTCATCCATAACAACCATACCGCCCGAACCCATGATTGCGCCCGTTGCGGCAAGAGCCTTGTAGTCGATAACGGTGTCGAGAAGATGAGCAGGGATGCATCCGCCTGAAGGTCCGCCCATCTGGACAGCCTTGAAGTTTTTGCCGTCTTTTATTCCTCCGCCGATGCCGTAGATAACATCACGCAGAGTTTTGCCCATGGGAATTTCAACAAGACCGCCCTTTCTGATTTTGCCCGTGAGAGCGAAAACCTTTGTGCCCTTGCTGTTTTCGGTACCCATTGCGGCAAAAGCTTCGCCGCCGTTAATCATAATCCACGCAACATTTGCGAATGTTTCAACATTGTTGATGTTTGAGGGCTTATCCGTGTAGCCCTTCTGTGCAGGGAAGGGAGGCTTGAGTCTGGGCATACCTCTCTTGCCTTCAAGCGATTCGATGAGTGCGGTTTCTTCGCCGCATACGAATGCGCCTGCACCTGCCTTTATTCTCATTTCGCACGAAAAATCCGTGCCGAGAATATTCTTTCCGAGAAGATTTGCTTCCTTTGCCTGCTCAATCGCCTTTTCAAGATGAATGATTGCAAGAGGATATTCGGCTCTTACATAAACAATCATTTCCTTTGCACCGATTGCATATGCGCCGATAAGCATGCCTTCAATAAGGCTGTGGGGGTCGGATTCAATGAGCGCTCTGTCCATGAATGCGCCGGGGTCACCCTCGTCTGCATTGCAGATAAGATACTTTTCATCGCCCTCACTCTGACGGGCAGCATTCCATTTGAACCATGTGGGGAAGCCTGCACCGCCTCTGCCTGCAAGCCCCGAAATCTTGATTTCCTCAATAACCTGCTCGGGTGTCATCGTCTTAAGGACTTTTTCAAGACCCTGATAGCCGTCTGCGTTTCTGTAATCCTCAAGTGATTCGGGGTCGATAAGACCGCAGTGGCGCAGAGCGATTCTTGTCTGACGGCTGAGGAATTCTTCATCCTCTTCCGAAATTATAATGTGTTCAACGAGCGAAAAATCCTTTGTTTCAACAGCCTTCACTATTGCCTTGGCATCATTTGCCGAAACTTTAACAAGACGGTGAACAAGCTCGTTTCCGTCATAGATATCAACAATGGGTTCAAGATAGCACATACCGATACAGCCCGTGCTACCGAGAGTAAAGCTTTCGGTTCCGTTCATAAGAGAAGCAATTGCATTGTGAACCTTCGCTGCACCTGCGGCAACACCGCATGAGCCTTCACCGATGATAATACGCATTATTTGCCCTCCTTTGACTGAATTTCTTTTATAACGGCAACTGCCGAATCGGGGGTAAGGTTGCCGTACGCTTCGCGGTTAATCATAATAACGGGCGCAAGTGAACAGCAGCCGAGACAAGCAACGTTTTCGAGGGTGAAAAGACCGTCGGCGGTTGTTTCTCCGTTGCCGATTCCGAGATATTCGGAGATTGCGGCGCTGACCCTTTCGCTTCCGTTAACGTGGCAAGCCGTGCCCTGGCACGACATGATGAGATATTTTCCTATAGGCGCAAGGCGGAACTGCGAATAGAAGGTTGCAACGCCCATAACATCCGCAGGGGTAACTCCGATTTTTTCCGCGATATGATACATGACATCCTTTGGCAGATAGCCGTAGATATCCTGAGCCTTCTGAAGAATGGTGATGAGATTGCTTGATGAGTCACCGTATTTTGCGAGAATATCCGCAATGAGCGAGAAATCGCTTCTGGGACCCTGACAATTGCAGCTGCACATGATTTTTCCCTCCTGAAAAACATTCTGTATAAGAATATAACATATTAAAGACTTTTTATCAAGAGAATGAATAAGGATATTTTGTATAATATTGTCAAAGGTTGATTTTCTGTCGGTTTTATGGTAAAATACATTAAAGAATTAAGGAAAGGAGAGTGACGGAATGAAAAGGCTGACGGCTTTGGTGACGGTATTTGTCATGATTTTTTCGCTCTTTACGGCGAATGTCAATGCCGTTGATATCAATGATGCCGTGACTTCGGGCATATCGGAAAACGCTGTTCCCGTTGAAAATGAACTTGTTCTGCATTTCAGAAAAATGTTCCGCACTCTGCTTAACGGCTTTTTTGCAAGGGCAAATGCGGATTTCCTCATTGCGGCAACCGATATAAAGCTGGATACGGAAAAAATTGCCGTTGAGGTCGGAAAGAAAGCAAGGCTCAAAGCAAAGGTTGACCCGAAAGATGCAAGGAACAAAAATATAAGCTGGTATTCGGATGATACGGATGTTGCAGGCGTGAAAGACGGCGTTGTTTCGGGAAGAACGGTCGGCACGGCAACGATTTATGCGATAACCGATGACGGCGGTTTTTATGATAAATGCACCGTCAGCGTAAAACCTGCAACGAATTCCGCAAAATTCACCGTTTCATATGTTGACTGCAAGGGAAATGTCATTTCAAAACAAAGCTTCTCCACGGCAACGGCATCCGTTATCGGCGTCAACAAGGCTCCGACAATCACTTCGGAGGAGGGTGAATTCCTCGGCTGGAAATGTGAAAACAACGGCGTTGTTTATCAGAACGGAGATTCAATCAGCGCAAAGGATTTCTTTGTTTATGACGATGAAGGCATGATGCAGAGCTTCGGAATTGTTCTGCGTGAATATGTGAAATACGGCATAACCTCAAGCGACCCTGCCGTTACTCTTTTCGGAGGAACGGGTGACGATATTTACAGGTCAATAACGCCTTCGGGTGACGGAGGATATTTTGCCTGCGGAACAACAACATCGGCAAACGGCGTTTTCAGCGGAAGATTTGAGTCTGATTGGGCAAATCCATATGCCTTTGTTTCGAAAACAGATTCGGAAGGCAGAACGGAATGGATAAAAACTCTCGGCACAAACAGTGCGGGCATATATATCAATGATATTGCCGTTCTTTCCGACGGAAACATAATAGCTGTCGGATATCACAGCATCGGCAGCGTTGAGATGATGGCTGACAAGGGTGCGGCTGAAGCTGTTATTTATAAGCTTTCGGAAATTGACGGAAGCATAATCGAAGAAAAAATCCTCGGAGGAAAAGGCTCCGATTTCATAAACTGCGTTGAAAAAACCACAAAGGGCTTTGCCGTGGGAGGAAAAACAGATTCAACCGACGGCGATTTTGAAGGCTACAGCGGCAACTGCGCCTTCCTTTATCATTACGACGCAGACTTCAATCTTCTCTGGAGCAAAACCTTAAGCGGTGCAAAGGGCGGCTCGGTTGACGGAATAAGCGCCGATAATTCGGGCAATATTTTCATCTCCTGCACAACTGCTTCAACCGACGGCGATTTTGCTTCCTTCAAAGGTCTGATGGGAGGCTATATTGATACGGTTATCATCAAATATAACCATTCGGGCGTAAGACAGTGGTATCAGGTTATCGCAACAAGCGGGCGTGATGAATTCCGTGCAATTCAGGCAGACGGCTCGGGCGGCTGTGTTGTCGGCGGACAGTATGAATTATTCACCGCCGTTTCACCCGACGGAACGCTTTCGGATATTCATAACTGCGGCGGCATCGATGCTCTGCTCATGAGCTTCAACAGCTACGGAGTTCTCAGCTGGACAAAGGTTCTTTCGGGAATGGGTAACGATTATATAACCGATATTGCCAAGGGTTCAAAGGGCTATGCCGTGACGGGATATACAAGCTCGGCTAACCGTGAATTTGTATCAATAGGAAATGCGGGCGAATCTGACGGCTATGTATGCTATGTCAACAGCTCGGGCACAACCCTGAAAATGCTTGCTCAGGCAGGCTCTGCCGAGGATTCCGCATCGTGCGTTGCCTGCACGGGCACAAGCTTCGTTGTTGCAGGCAGAACAAAGTCAAAAGACGGAAGCTTTGCATATTATAACGGAAGCGGTTATATGGGCTATACCGCCAAATATACTCTAAGCTAAAACATACCCCGTGATTTCGGTGATGCCGAAACCACGGGGTTTAATGTTATTCAAGATTTTTGACCGTCGGCAGATTCCAGCGGAATACCGTTGCAAGAATTCTGATTATGATAACCGAGCCTGCGCCGATGATAATCGCAAGGGTTGTTGAGCAGAGCTGATAATGTATAAGTATGTAATAAAGAACCGAACCGATTATCGCCGCAAGGGCATAAACTCTTTTGCGCAGGATTTTCGGAACTCTGCCTGCCATGATATCACGCAGAACACCGCCGCCGACACCCGTTAAGGTTGCAACAAAAACGGTGAGGAACATATTCTCCTCAAAGCCGCAGGCGATTGCGCTGTTGACACCGCCGATAACGAAAACGGAGAGCCCGATTGAATCGAAAATGTTAATGACCTGCGAATAAACATCGAAATGCTTCTGAATTCTTTTGCCGAAGAAATAGGCTATCCAGAAAACGGCAAGAGAAGTGACAACGGCGGTTATGGCATAAACAGATTTGCGGAATGCCATGGGGGGAAGATATCCGAGAATGATATCCCTGACTATGCCGCCTCCGACCGCAGTCACCGTTCCGAGAACAATTGCGCCGAAGATATCGAATTTCTTTTCGATTGCGGTGATAACGCCCGTTATCGCAAACGCAACCGTACCGATTAATTCAATTGCAAGCAGAACAGAATCAAGATTCATCGGTTTTCCTCCCGAGGTTATTTCAAAGATTTTTAACGCAGATGTGGCGGAAAGATGCTTTTCAAAACCATATCAGCTTCGAATGCATTAACCTTAAATATTTCAAAGATTTTTAACGCAGATGTGGCGGAAAGATGCCTTTCAAAACCATATGAGGTTCGAATGCATTCACCTTAAAAGCAATTCGGCAGCAAAGAATATTGCACCGCCGATGATGTAGCAGATAATATCTTTTATATCGAATGTTCTTCCGAGCGCAGTGCTCAGAACAACGTTGTTTTCAAGTCCGAGAAGCTCTACGAAATCGAAATATTGAAGAATTTCAATAATAACCGCAAATGCTGTTGCATAAACGGGCATGGTCCTGATTTTATCGGGAACAATTATTCTTAAAAATGCACACACGAGCATAACAACGAGAATGTCGCCGACAAACGGGCGCACAAAATCATCGTGAACAAAAACCGCAATTGCAATTTCGGTTGCAAAAAGCAGGAAAAATATAATGATATATATTATTCTTGTTTTATTTTTCATTTTTTCTCTTTCTTAAATCGGCAAAAAACTCCGAGAGCAATGCACTGCATTCCTCCTGCATGAAGCCTGCAACGATTTCAGGTTTGTGGTTATAAGGAAAATCAAAAAGATTGACAACCGAACCGCATGAGCCTGCCTTGTAATCCGATGCGCCGTAAACAAGACGGCGTATGCGTGAGTTTATAATTGCACCCGTGCACATCGGGCAGGGCTCAAGGGTGACATACATTTCGCATTCCCAGAGTCTCCAGCCGCCGAGCTTTTTGCAGGCAAGGTCAATCGCCTCAATTTCGGCATGGGCAAGGGCGTTTTTGCCGTATTCACGGCGGTTTCTTCCGACCGAAACAACCTCACCGTTTCGCACGATAACAGCGCCGACGGGAACCTCAAGCTCACCCGCAGCGATTTTTGCCTGTTCAATTGCAAGGTTCATAAAATATGTATCGGTCATGTTTTTGTTGACAAGGCGGCTTCATATGAAACCGCCCTGAATAATCCTTTTTATTTTTTCTTGCTTCTCATGTCAAGCTTTTCACAATGCCAGATATTTCTTGCATAGTCGTTGATGGAACGGTCGGCGGCAAAAATGCCCGCGCCCGAGATGTTCATGAGTGACATCCTGCTCCATCTTTCGGTATCCTGCCAGATTTCCTCGGCAAGCTTCTGTGCGTTTCTGTAATCCGCAAAGTCGGCAAGAACCATATAGGGGTCATGATTGATAATCGAACCGCTGATTTCGCCGAACATCTTGCCGTTTATACCCTTGTTGATGAAGTTGATGATATTGTTGATTTCGGCGTTGTTGTTGCAATAATTCTGAGGAACATAACCGCTTCTTCTGAGCTCATTGACTTCGGGAGTGCTCATGCCGAAAATAATGATGTTTTCGGGACCTACGGCGTCATAAATTTCAACATTTGCGCCGTCCATTGTGCCGAGTGTAACCGCACCGTTAATCATGAGCTTCATGTTGCCCGTGCCGCTTGCTTCCGTGCCTGCAAGAGAAATCTGTTCGCTGATATCGGCAGCAGGCATAAGAGCTTCAGCCATGGTAACATTATAGTCTTCCATGTAAACAACCTTGAGAAGGTCCTTCACATCGGGGTCGTTATTGATAAGGTCTGCAAGAGCGCAGATGAATTCGATGATTTTCTTTGCCATAAAGTAGCCGGAGGCTGCCTTTGCGCCGAAAATATAGGTGTGCGAAGTCGG
>JAZSAH010000095.1:0-7520 GCA_045601745.1 Acutalibacteraceae bacterium | reverse complement strand
GTTTATGACGGCGAAACGGGCAAGGAATATGCAGAGCTCGGAATATATGATTTGCTGATACTTGATGTTATGATGCCCAAAATGGACGGCTATGAGGTTGCAAGGCAGGTGCGTTCACAGAGATGCTCAACTCCGATTCTTATGCTGACTGCAAAATCAGAGGTTGAGGACAGAATAAAAGGTCTTAACAGCGGTGCGGATTATTATTTGACAAAACCTTTTGATACCGCTGAACTTCTTGCTTGCATAAACGCACTTCTGCGCCGTCAGGGAAATCAGGTTGACGAGCTTGTTTTCGGAAATACCTCGCTCGACCTTTCATCGGGCAAACTTATCTGCGGTGAAAAATCTGTTCGTCTTTCTGCAAAGGAATTTGATGTTATGCGTCTGCTTATGCAGTCAAAAGACCGCAATCTTTCAAAGGAAGCTTTGCTTGCAAGAGTGTGGGGGTATGATTCGAACGCAGTTGAAAACCACGTTGAGGTGTATATCGGATTTCTACGCAAAAAGCTGAAAAATATCGGTTCTGATATTAGAATAGAGGCAATAAGACGGCTCGGATATCATCTGGAGGTAAACGATGCTTAAAAAACTGAGGATAAAATTCATATGTATCTTTATGATAACCGTAACCGTTATGCTTAGCGTAATTCTTGGTACGGTTATCACACTCACACATAAAAATATTGAACAGCAGAGCATCTCGGCAATGAGGGATATAGCAATGCCTCCAAAGCCTCACAATAAACCCGAAAAAGAATTTGAACATATCCCGAAACCGCATTTCAGTCTGCTTATCACCCCTGACGGAGAATTTATTGCAGAAGATAACGGTCTGTTTGATTTATCGGACAAGGAATATCTGAATTCGCTTTTTGGTTATGCCGAAAGCTGCGACGAAGAAACGGGAATTGTTCCCGATACGTCTTTGCGTTATTTCCGCAACCGTACTCCGATGGGCAACAGCTATATTTTTACCGATGTTTCAGCCGAAGCAGATATGCTTGAAAGTCTTTACAGAACCTGCATAATCATCGGATTAAGTGCAATGCTGCTTTTCTTTGTCATAAGTATTTTTCTTGCAAAATGGGCAGTAAAACCCGTTGAAGAAGCGTGGGATAAGCAGAAACAATTTATTGCCGATGCATCTCACGAGCTGAAAACTCCGCTGACCGTCATAACAACAAATGCGGAGCTCATGAAGTCGGAAGAATCAACCGATAACAAAAACAAATTTACGGATAACATTCTCACAATGTCAAAGCAAATGAGAGGACTTGTTGAGAGTATGCTTGAAATTGCTCGGCTCGATAACGGCAGTTTCAAAAAAGAGTTTACAATTTTCAACTTGAGCGAAACAGTATCCGATGCGATTCTTCCGTTTGAAGCTCTGTTTTTTGAGAAGGAGCAGTATTTTACAAGCGAAATTGAATCAAGTATAATAATAAAAGGAAACGCAGAGCAGATAAAGCAGGTTATTGATATTTTTCTTGATAACGCAAACAAATACGCATCGGAAAAATCGGAAATAAAGCTGATTTTGAAAAAACAAGGCAGAAATCAGTGCAGGCTTTCAGTAAGTAATGAAGGAGAAACAATACCCGAAGAAGAGCTGAAAAATATCTTCAAGCGTTTTTATCGGGGAGATAAAACAAGGCAGATGAACAACAGCTACGGTCTCGGTCTGTCCATTGCCGAAAGCATCGTCACTGAGCATTCGGGCAAAATCTTTGCCGAAAGCAAAAACGGAGTCAATACATTTACAGCGCAGTTTCATATGTTATAAATCCAGCAGGTGACATCCTTGTGGATGTTACCTGTTTTTTGCCGTTTATATTAATTGATTATTTTAGTGAAACAGCATATCTCTTCTTTTTAAGTTCAACAATTGTTGAACTTCAGTTGAAGTTTGGTTGAAGAAAGTGTTTTATACTTGCGGCATAAAGTGATAAAGGGGTATTTTATGAACGAAGTTAAAACACCGAAAAAGCCGATGATGTTCTATTACGGCATTTTTCTTGCGGTAATTATTCTTTTCAATGCGATTGTTATGCCGCTTCTCAACAATTGAGAGTCAAAGAGGTTGACTACGGCACATTTATCCGAATGACAACGGAGCTTAACGTTGACGAGGTTGAAATTCAGGATAATCACGGTGCAGATGATGGGAGGAGCACATTGAAAGGAAGATGAAATGAAAAGTTTTCCTTGTTCAGAAATGTTTTTGAATTTTAAATCTTACATACTTTTATCTAACATCAAAATTATTGTTGTATTTCTGTCCTTATCCATAGTATACTATAACTGTTAAAAACCAAGCAAAAGGGGAGATACAATGAAAGTTTCCGAAATGCCGTATCAGCGAATTACCGTAGAGGAATTCAAAGAGCAGGCAGAAAAGATAATTGCAAAAATCAAGGCGGCGAAATCCGCAGAGGATTTGAAAGCGGCGAGGGATGAGTATAACAAAATCAGCGAAGATGTTGACACCGCTGCGTCACTTGCAAACTGCCGTTTTACCCTCAACACAAGGGATGAATTCTACAACGCGGAGATGGATTATTACGATAACGCAATGCCGCTTTTCTCCGAGATTGAGAACGAATACAAAAAAGCTATGCTTGAATCACCCTACAGAGCAGAAGCCGAAAAACTGATAAATCCCAGAGTTTTCAGGGGCTTTGAAATGTCGCTCAAAACCTTTTCACCCGAAGTTATCGAAGATTTGCAGGCTGAAAATGCACTTGTCACACGCTACTCGAAGTTTATGGGCGAGCTTGCTTTTGAGTTTGAGGGCGAAAAAATGCCCCTCTCCGTGTTGAGGGGTAAATTAGAAGATGACAGCCGTGATGTCCGCAGAAAAGCCGCAGAAGCTATCGGCAAAACAATGGAAGCAAACGCCGAAACATTCGACGAAATCTTTGACGGTCTTGTAAAAATCAGAACACAAATCGCCCGTAAACTCGGCTATAAAAACTTCGTTGAGCTTGGCTATTACAGAATGGGCAGGGTAGACTACGATGAAAAGATGGTTGCCGCATTCCGCAAGAGCGTTGAAACCGATATCGTTCCTGCTGTTGCCGAACTCAAAGAACGCATCAGAAACAGATTAAATCTCGATAAGATAATGTATTATGACGATGCGATAAGCGTTACGGGTGAAATGCCCCGACCTGTCATTGATACACCTGCAATCTTTGAGAACGCACTCAAAATGTATCATGATATGAAGCCTGAAATCGGTGACTTCATGCAGAGAATGCTCGATGCCGAAGCCTTTGATGTTGAGGCTCGTGACGGCAAATTCGGCGGCGGATACTGCACAACATTCGCCAAATACAAGCAGCCGTTTATCCTTGCTAACTTCAACGGCACAAGCGGCGATATTGATGTTATCACCCACGAATTCGGTCACGCACTTGCGGCAGATTATATGTTCAAATTCGCCGAACCCGACTATCCGACGGGCATGGAAACTCACGAATGCCACAGCATGAGCATGGAATTTCTCTGCCATAAATATATGGATGATTTCTTTGGCGATAAGTCCGATAAATACAGATATAAGCATATCGTTGATGCGCTTTCGTTCATTCCCTACGGAACAATTGTTGATGAATTCCAGCATCTTGTCTATGAAAATCCCGACCTTACCCCCGATGAACGCAAGTCGGAATATCTTAAGCTTGAAAAGAAATACAGACCCTATCTTTCGTTTGAAGGCATTCCTTATCTTGAACTCGGCACACGCTGGCAGTATCAGATGCATATCTATGAAAGTCCGTTCTATTATATTGATTATTGCATTGCGCAGTGCGTTGCACTCGGATTCCTCGGACTTTCAAGGGCAGATTTTGATGATGCGCTCGGAAAATATGTTGATTTTCTTAAGAAAACAGGCGGTATATCCCTCGGCGAATTAATCGAGGGAGCAGGACTTAAATCACCGTTTGTAGAAAATGCGCTCAAAGAAACGGCAGAAAACGCTCTCAAAGCCATAACAGAAACCGAAGATAAAATATAATGCAAAAGGGGAGCAGATATTAATCTGTTCCCCTTATAATTATATTTATTATAGACCCAGTAATTGCTTCTTTTTAGCTTCAAATTCAGCTTGACTGATTACACCTTGATTTGCCAATTCCTTGTATTTAGCGATTTCATCGGCTGCAGAAATTGTGTTTGAATTGGAAGCGGCTTTCTTTTTGGCTAAGGATATTTTTTCTTCAATTATCTCTTTTAAACGATAAAAACCGTTTACTTTGCCCAATGATGATATTGTGTATGTTCTTCCTGCTGTATTAAGCTGTATAAACGCATTTCCAAAAAAACCACCGTCACTTGCACTTACAGAAATAATATCTGAATAATTTATATGAGTTTCAGCTTGATGAAAAGTCCCTTCTCCCCAAATTAGATAATCATCATAAATTGTAACTGTACCAAATGAAAGATTATACCATATGCCGCCATCTGTTTGTTCTCTGTAAGTAATACTGCTCATTATGTTTTTCTCCTTTTATGAAAATCTTGATACACTAATTATATGACAAGTTGTCATAATTGTCAACACAAAAAATGACATAATGTCATATAGGTGATGTTATGAAGAACAATCTTTTGATTTTGCGAAAGAAAAAGGGGATAACTCAGATTGCTTTGCAAATAGCAACGGGAATTGAGCAGGCATTGATTTCTAAATATGAAACAGGAGAGAGAGTTCCACCGACGGAAACGCTTATGATTCTTGCGGATTATTATAATGTAAGCATGGATTATATTATGTGCAGAACAGATAAATCTGAAATAAATATGTAAAAAGGGAAGGGAGCAGGCACAAAACCTGCTCCCTTAAAAGTTTTATAGAATTAACCGAAATATCTTTCAAGAAGACCCTGGAATGCCTTGCCGTGTCTTGCTTCGTCACGAGCCATTTCGTGAACGGTATCGTGAATAGCGTCAAGACCCTGTTCTTTAGCCATCTTTGCAAGCTCAAACTTGCCTGCGGTTGCACCGTTTTCGGCATCAACTCTCATTTCGAGATTCTTCTTTGTGCTGTCGGTGATAACTTCGCCGAGAAGTTCTGCGAATTTTGCAGCGTGTTCTGCTTCTTCGTATGCTGCCTTTTCCCAGTAAAGACCGATTTCGGGATAGCCTTCACGGTGAGCAACTCTTGCCATTGCGAGATACATACCAACCTCTGAGCATTCGCCTTCGAAATTAGCTCTGAGACCGTCAATGATTTCCTGGCTTACGCCCTTAGCAACGCCTACAACGTGTTCTGCAGCCCATGACATTTCGCCGCTTTTCTGTTCATTGAATTTTTCTGCGGGAACCTTGCACTGGGGGCAGAATTCGGGAGCTGAGTCACCTTCGTGAACATAACCGCAAACTGAGCATACAAATTTTTTCATAACAATTTTCCTCCAAAATATTATAGAATTAAATTTTTTTATTTTTTATTACTATCCGAGCTGCTTTGAGCATTCGGAGCAGTAGCCTGTGAATAATACGGAATGTGAAACTATCGTTCCGTCAAATGATTTTGCGGCTTTTTCAGTAAGTCCGCAGTCATCATCAAGAAAAATATCAACAACGCCGGAACATCCGAGGCAGGAGAGATGATAATGAAGATTAACGTTGCCGTCATATCTTGCCGTACCGCCTGAGCCTATTCTGATAACCTTGCCGTCGGTTTCAAGCTGAGAGAGGTTTCTGTAAACCGTTGCAAGGCTGAGCGCCGGTATCTTGGGCTTCAGTGAGAAATACAAATCCTCGGCTGTGGGATGGTCATACCTTGAACAGAGGTTTTCGAGTATTGCATCTCGCTGTCTGCTGTGTCTTTGCATTCTGTCACCTCCTTGTTGATAACGATAATTATTATCGTTATTGTTATTATAGCGTCAGAAATTCATTTTGTCAATAGGTTTTTAAAAAAATTTTTGAATTTTGCCGAATACTTTTCTGAAATGACCGAATACCTTGAAATGCTTGAAATTCAGAGGATAAAATTATATCATGCAAGTGTAAGGAGGCTTCTTATGAAATGCGTTATCACAATTGACAAAGAACATGAAGAGGAGGTTTTGATTTTTGCCCATGAAAAAACACAGCTTGTTGAAGATATATTAAACCTTATAAATAATGAGAATATGTTTACGGGATATTCCGAAGGGGAGATACACAGGCTGAACTTATCTGAGATAAGCTGTTTTACGGTTGAAGATAATAAAGTATATGCGCTGACCGATAAAGATAAGCTTCAGATAAAGCACCGTCTTTATCAGGTTGAAGAAAAGCTTTCGGATGATTTCGTGAAAATCAATCAGTCATGCATAGCAAACATCAAAAAAATCAAAAAATTCGATTCATCGGTTTCGGGTATGCTCACAGTTACATTCAAAAACGGCTACAGAGATTATGTTTCAAGGAGAAACCTGAAATCGGTAAAGGAAAGGTTAGGCGTTAAATGATGAACAGATACTTAAAGGAATTTCTTCACAGAGGACTTATGTTTGCAGGCTTTGGTCCGATTATACTCGGAATAATATTCTTTATACTGGAGAAAACTCTTGATGATTTCAGCGTAAGCGGAGGGCAGATTTTGCTCGGCATCTTTTCGACTTATCTTATTGCATTTGTTCAGGCGGGTGCGAGCGTATTAAATCAGATTGAGCATTGGTCGCTTCCAAAATCGCTGCTTTGCCATTTCGGAATGCTTTATGCAGTTTATGTATTCTTTTACATTGTTAATTCATGGATACCCTTTGAATGGGGAGTTATCGGAATATTTACTGCGATTTTTGTTGTGATATATTTTACAGTATGGTTTACGGTATATTTTATTGCAAAAGCAACGGGAAAGAAACTTAACGCAACTCTTAAATAATGAAAAGCGGACTGTATCAATAGTGATACAGTCCGTTAATTTTATTCGGCAAAACTTAACAGTGTTTCACCGGTCATGCGGTAAATTGTCCAGTCATCCAAGGGCTTTGCGCCGATAGAAAGGTAAAAATCAATGCTCGGTTTGTTCCAGTCAAGGCAGCACCATTCGAGTCTGCCGCAGCCTCTTTCAACGGTTATTTTTGCAAGCTCTTTCAGAAGCGCCTTGCCGTGTCCCTTTCCTCTGTATTCCGGAAGAACAAACAAATCCTCAAGATAGATTCCCGACCTGCCGAGGAAGGTTGAAAAATTATGGAAGAAAAGAGCAAAGCCGACTTCTTTGCCGTTATCAAGTGCAAAAATAACCTCTGCCTTTTTCTTTTCGAATATCCATTCTCTCAGTATTTCGGGAGTTGCGACAACCTCATCTGCCATTTTTTCATATTCAGCGAGACCTTTTATAAAGTCGAGTATCAATTCCGTATCTTTTTCAGTTGCAAATCTTATGTTGTTCATTTTTGCGCTCCTCTATATCTGTTGTAATTAATTATAACATATTGAAATATATAATCAACTTAATATTTTTTATTTTTTCTTAATAAAATCTTAGAGATTTACCTGCTTTTTTATTAGAA
>JAZSAH010000094.1:0-2988 GCA_045601745.1 Acutalibacteraceae bacterium | reverse complement strand
ATATTTTGAGCTGAAATCAAAGATATTTGACCCCGAAGAAAGACGGTTCAAAGGTCTTGACGATTATGACCGATGGAAAGAAATTCACGATGCGGCAGCAAAGGAAAATTCGCTTTCAAAATATGTAAAAAAGAACGTTGGTAAAAATCTTGATATGTGTTCAAACGGCGAAACGGCAATGAAGTTTTTCGTTGACCGCATAGGCGAAAACGCTCTTTACTTGCTCGACGAGCCTGAAAACAGCTTGTCGATAAAACTGCAGACAGAGCTTGCAAATTTCATTTATGATTCAGCAAGATTTTTCGGCTGTCAGTTCATCATCGCAAGCCATTCGCCGATATTCCTATCAATGAAAAACGCACGGATTTATAACCTTGATTTCGTTCCCGTCAGAACCTGCGATTGGACAGAACTTGAAAACGTCAGAGCATATTTTGACTTCTTCGAACAGCACCGTTCCGAATTTATGAAATAAAAAGTCACCTCAGCCGAATCGGTTGGGGTGATGTTGCATACAGAAAATAAGTGGTGTATAATGAAAATATATTTGTAATAATACGGAGAAATTATGAGCAGACAAAACATATTTGACAACGAAACATTTTTCAGCGGCTACAAAGCGCTGCGTGACAGCGATTGCAACGCCAATGATTTGATTGAACAGCCTGCAATGCGTAAACTTCTTCCCAATTTGAACGGCAAATCCGTTCTTGATCTGGGCTGCGGCTACGGTCACAACTGCATTGATTTTATCGGCAGAGGTGCGGCAAAGGTTGTCGGCATTGATATATCCGAAAAGATGCTTGCCGTTGCAAAAGAAGAATCCGCACACAGCAAAATCGAATACCGAAACATGAGTATGACAGTCATATCAAAACTCGGTGAAACCTTTGATTTTATTTACAGTTCACTTGCTTTTCATTATGTAAAAGATTTTGATGCTTTTGTAAAGGATATGTATTCCGTTCTCAACATCGGCGGTCAGCTTTTGTTCTCGCAGGAACATCCGATTATCACCTCAACCGTTGACGGCGCGGGTCATTTCAACAAAAATGAAAGTGGCGAGAAGGTTTCCTATACTTTTTCAAACTACAACCAACCAGGCGAACGCAGAATTCATTGGTATGTTGACGGCGTTATAAAATACCACCGCACCTTCAGCAACATTATAAATGCACTTGCCAAAGCAGGATTTGTTATCGAAGAAGTCTGCGAACCCACACCTGAAGAATGGGTAATCGAAAAAGTTCCTGCATGGATAAAGGAATATATCAAGCCAAACTTTTTAATTGTCAAAGCAAAGAAAATATAAAACAATCAAGCCATACGAGTTGAATCAAATTCAGTTTGTATGGCAATTTTTATGCATTTCTGCGCATACTAAAAATAATCAAAGGAGGATAATTTATGTTCAAACACGAAAAAATGCTTTTTCATCCCGTTGCTGTTGAAAAACCCAATCCGCAGTATGCGGCGCTTCTTCAGGAACAGCTTGGCGGCGCAAACGGTGAACTTAAAGCCGCAATGCAATATATGTCGCAGAGTTTTCGAATCAAAGACCCCGAAATCAAAGATTTATTCCTTGATATTGCCGCAGAAGAACTCGGTCATATGGAAATGGTTGCGCAGACAATCAATCTTCTGAACGGTCATGATGTGTGTGCCGAATCTGTTCCCGCAGGCGAAATTCAGACACACGTTCTCACGGGACTAAATCCCGGACTTATTAACGCTTCGGGTTATTCATGGACAAGTGATTATGTTTCCGTTACGGGTGACTTGTGCGCCGACCTTCTTTCAAATATTGCATCCGAGCAAAGAGCAAAAGTTGTTTATGAATATCTCTACCGACAGATTAATGATAAAAAGGTAAGAGAAACCATTGATTTTCTGCTCAACAGAGAAGAAGCACACAACGCAATGTTCCGTGAAGCATTCAATAAGGTGCAGAACAGCGGTTCAAATCAGGATTTCGGAACAACAAAAGCAGCAAAAATGTATTTCAGTATGTCTGAACCCTCACCGAACAACAATCCGTTTTCGGAAACAAATGTCACTCCACCGTCGTTTAATTAGAATCATAAAGAATACAGAAGTATAACTAAACCCCGGAGCAAGCCGTAATAACAGTCTGCTCCGAGGGGCGTTGTTTTAAGAGTTGATTTTATTTATTCTTGTTTTTCGGTCTGCGGTATCCGAAAACCAACAAATTCATATTCTGCAAAGCAGCGACGGATTCTGTCAGCCTGAAAAACTCAGTCTTAATCTCAAAGCACGAGAATATCATTTGCTTTTCATATAAAGATTTCCGAAAAAGGTTATTATTCTGTAAAAAGGCTGCAGAATGCCGTAAATCCATTCACTTTTATCAAGTTCATTAAATTTTATGTTTTCAATAACGGGATGTTCGGCATAATCCATATCAACCGATTGACTGTTATAAGATTTGAACTTAGTGCCGTTTTCAATTGTGTAAAAATAAATACCGAGCTGTCCGTCCTCCGTAGAGCGCATTGAGTTGAGAAGCGTAATTTCTCCGCCGCACATTTTAAATGCGGAAGCTGTTTTCGACGAGCCGTCGTGACCTGTGTTGACCATAACCGCATTGCTGTCGGTTGAATCAAGGAAGGATTTACCGCCGTAAATAAATGTGTTAAACACAGTAACATCATTGCAGGAATTGAGCCTGATGTAATCGGTATGAATTCTTGTTATGGGAATAAAAACATAATCAAACAGCTTGTCTTCTGTCAAACGGGGAATTCCGAGCTTTGCATAGCCGTTTCTTGGCAGAGTGTTTGCATTCTGCAGACAGCCTTCAATGAAAGCACCGTCACATTCCGTAAGGCTGAACATTGATTCATAACAGCAGCCTATTATTTTTTTCATAAATGCGTTGTCAGAATTTTCAAGCTTTATTCCGCAGCTTGCAAGGGTTAATGCACAGTTGATAATATATACATCATCATATTCGCTGTAGATAACGGG
>JAZSAH010000093.1:0-13942 GCA_045601745.1 Acutalibacteraceae bacterium | reverse complement strand
GACCTTGCGACCACGATACTTATCTTGCCGAGAAATACGGACACGCAAAGTATGATGAAAACGGCTACAGAATTGAGCCTGCCGCAGAGGACGCAAATTATGAACAGTACGTCAATGACGTTCTCACTTTTGTTGTACCTTCGTCGGTTAAAACAATCGGTCAGCTTTGCTTCAACTATGCAAACATGAAGAATGTTTATCTTCCCGAAGGACTCAAAACAATCGAAACTCTCGGTTTCTTTGAAATTCCCCTTCTCGAAGGAGTTTACAGCTATAAAGGCGAAATTTCCGATACCCATTTCACCGACGAAACAGCGCTCGGCGAAGTTTATAACTCACTCCCCGAAGCTCTTGAATATATCGGCTCGGATGCATTCAGCTATAATCAGGCGATGACCTATGTTTATATTCCCGAAAGCGTTACCTACATCGGACACCATGCATTCTGGGACACAGTATATAAAGAAGGCGATGAGCTCAGGGGCGTTTCGGTTATCAATGTTGCACTTTCCGAAGATGAATTCAAGTCAGCCGTTGAAACGGGCGACAGCTGGAGACCGCAATATGACTTCATGCTTTTCAAAAAGAGCATCGATGTTGCATATTCGGCAGAAAGACAGTAATATGACAAAACTCGGATTTACAAGCGTCACCTTCCGCAAGCTTTCAAGAGAAGAAATCTGCATTATCGCAAAGGAAAACGGCGTTGAATATATCGAATGGGGCGGAGATATCCATCTCCCTCCCGATGATGAAAACGCACTCTCCGAGGTTGTTTTCCTGCAGAAAAAATACGGCATAAAGGCTCTTTCCTACGGCAGTTACTACCGAATCGGTCAGAAGGATTATGAGCTTTTCGGAAAAATTCTTTCTGTTTCCGAAAAAATCGGATGCAGAAGAATACGCCTCTGGCTCGGCACAGCTTCAAGCGATAAAACCGATAAAAAGCTTTTTGAATCGCTTGTTGAAGAAACGCAGAAGCTCTGCGACATGGCAAAAGAAAAGAATATAACCGTTTCTTTTGAATTCCATGAGGGAACATTCAACGATAACGGCAAGTCATCGCTTGAATTTCTGAAAGCGGTAAACCGTGAGAATGTTGCAACCTATTGGCAGCCTTTAAGGGTCAAAGGCGATTACGAAAATCTGAAAGCCGTTGCGCCTTTCGCTGACGGAGTTCATGTTTTCCATTGGGGCAAGCTCGGAATAAGACATCCCCTCTCAAAAGGCAGAGATGATTGGAAAAAATATCTTGCACTTCTGAAAAACGAAAGCAAAAACACGGATTATATCCTTGAATTTGTTAAAGGCGACAGCCCGCTGCAGTTTTCAAAAGATGTTGCAACACTCAAAGAACTTCTCGGATAATATTATCACCCGAAGGCAGACTTCGGGTGATTTTTTATTTTCATATTGACAAACGCGCCTCAACTGTATATACTGTATATATACAGTCTTGCAGGAGGTGTTTGGTTGAAGATACTGATAAACAACAAAAGCGGACAGCCGATTTATGACCAGATTTATCTTCAGATAAAAAATCAGATTATAAACGGAACTCTGAAAGAAGATGAAGCCCTTCCGTCAATCAGAAATCTTGCAAAGGATTTGCACATCAGCGTCATAACAACCAAGCGTGCATACGATGAGCTTGAGCGTGAGGGCTTTGTTTATACAGTTGCAGGCAAAGGCTGCTTCGTTGCCTCAAAAAATACAGAGCTTCTGCGTGAAGAAAACCTGAGAAAAATTGAAGATTATATGCAGAAAATATCGGAAATTGCGGCATCCTGCAATCTCGGCAAAAACGAAATCATCGAAATGTTCAGAGTCATATCAGAGGAGGAATAATAATGAATGCGATAGAAATCAAAGGTCTTTGCAAGGACTACGGCAGATTCAGGCTCGATAACATCGACCTCGTTCTTCCCTGCGGCTGCATCATGGGTCTTATCGGCGAAAACGGTGCAGGAAAAAGCACAACAATCAATCTTATGCTTGACATAATCAAAAAGGATGCAGGCGAAATTCATGTTCTCGGAAAAGAAATAACCGCCGATGCAACAGAAGCGAAAAACGATATCGGCGTTGTGCTTGATGAGCCCTGCTTCCCCGAAGTTCTGAAAGCAACGCAAATCAACAAAATAATGAAAAACATATACACAAACTGGAATGAAGAAACCTTTTTCTCGCTTCTCAAACGCTTTGACATTGACGAAAAGAAGAAGTTCAAAGCTCTTTCAAAGGGTATGAAAATGAAAATGAGCATCGCCGTTGCACTTTCCCACGATGCAAAGCTTCTCATTCTCGATGAACCCACAAGCGGTCTTGACCCCGTTATCCGTGACGAAATCGTTGATATTTTCTATGAATTCACAAGAAATCCGACAAACTCAATCCTCATTTCTTCGCATATCGTCAGCGACCTTGAAAAGCTTTGCGACTACATCGCATTCAT
Source organism: Acutalibacteraceae bacterium (assembly GCA_045601745.1). Lineage (GTDB taxonomy): Bacteria > Bacillota > Clostridia > Oscillospirales > Acutalibacteraceae > CAG-177. The sequence continues at coordinate 11,487 of JAZSAH010000093.1, read as the reverse complement.
TCATAAGGGCAAGGTTATTCTCTGCGATGAAAAAGACAGGCTTCTGGAAAAATACTGCGTTATTCATTGCACGGCGGAGGAGCTTTCACAGTTTTCCGATGATGCAATAATGCACAAAAAAGAATCGCCCTACGGTGTTGAGGCGATAGTTGAAAGATATGCCGCGGACGGTTTCGAATCAAATCCCGTCGGCATAGAGGAGCTCTTTGTGGCTGTTGTAAAGGGGGAAAAATAATGAAGGGTTTGCTTTTAAAAGAATTTTATATCTGGCTGCGGACAAGGTCATGGATTCTGATTTATATCATTGCAATAAACATCTTGTTTATCTCCACGGATAAAGCTCCTATGTCGGTTGCAGGCATCGGTATACTTATGGGCAGCGTTTTTTCATCTTTTCTGACTGACGAAAAAAGCAACTGGCCGAACTACGGCAAAGCTCTCCCCTGCACACCGTTTGAGCGCGTCAGCGCAAAATATATCATTCATTTTTCCGAGCTGCTTATCGGAATTATTGCTTACACCGTTTTTAACACTTTATCAACAAACGAGCTTTTATCAAAAGAAACCTTTCTGATTACTCCCGGAACATCGCAGTCATACGCCGAAACAGCTCTGATGATTGCAGCCTTTATATTATTCTTTGCAATCGAGCTTCCTATAGGTTTCAGATTCAAAGGAACGCTCCGCACCGTTCTCGGAATATTATCGATGTTTGTCTTTTTGGCTCTATGGCTCAAAATCATGTTTTCTGCCCTCAACGGCGACCTGATTGTTTTTTCCGAGAAAAAACATCTTACCGTCATGCTGATTATCGCAAGCCTCGTTTTACTTGCAGCATCATGGGCATTATCCGTTGTTATCGAAACCGGTCAAAACGGAAAATACAAGAATAAATTCAGAAATGCCGCAATTGTTCTTATTGTTATTGCCGTTGCAGTCGGCTCGGCATCGGCTGTGATGTATTATAACAGCATAGAAAATTCAACGGCAGAGCAAAGCGGAAAATACGAATCTCTCGATAATGTTGAAACTGCAACACAGGAAATCAATAAATATTATGACTCCTTCTGCGACGGACTTCTTATCGGAACAAAAACCTATGATTATGTTCTTGCACTTGAAGAATCAGGCTTTATACAGGATGAAAAATTCACCGATATTTATTATTCGGAAAGCGGAAACATAATGATTGATATCGGTGTATCATATCCCTCGAAGGATAAAATAGGCAGAGTAAATATCACCTGCAAGCACGCAACAAAATCATTTGAAAGCGCAACCTACGCAAGCTTCAAGAATTTAAAGATGAATTTCAATAAAGGAATGACTGAATCGGAGCTGCACGCAAAATTCAATGAGCTTGAAATAATACCGAACAAGATAGAAGAAGAAACCTTCAGTGATACCAACAGAAGACGCTACACCTTTGAATTCATAACTGCGGATTTCGAAGATGAAAAAGGCAGCGTCGAGTATAACCTCATGATTGATACCGACGGCGAAAAGGTGACTGAAGTCGATGACCTTATGATGCATATGCAGCACGGTTCTTCCGTACCTGTCGACCCCGAAGAAACTCCCCTCGAGATTGCCAGCCGAAGCGCCGCCGATTATCTTCAGCAGCTCTGCGATGAAAACAATATCGAAAAAACGCCGAGAGAATTCATCCGTGATCTCAGAAATATGGGATATACCGAATCGGAAGAAATCTATGATTTGTATTATTCCGAGGGCGGAAAAGTTTCTGTTTCACTTGTTACCGATGAAAATGATGAGCTTGAAAAAATAACCGCAATTCCGAATTACGGCGAAATGAAATATATCGAATCGGCAACCGATGAGGATTTGAACAAGCTGACCGCTGATTTCACAAACGGAATGGCGGAAAGTCAATTCATCGAAAAACTCATTGAGATTGATATGCTCCCCGACATCATTACGGAAGAATACGGTGAGGGGGACAAGCACACAAGAATCTATGAGTTCAGATACCGCATCGGCGACTACAACGGAGACGGCGCATTGACATACAGCATCACCGTAACCGTCACCGACGGAACAGTAACCGAAATCATCGCATTATAATAACAAAGCAACCGCCTGAATCTTTACGATTCGGGCGGTTGCTTTGTTTTATTTTATTTGTTCGGAGCGCTGCTCATATCAAAAACAAGCTCGCCGCCGTTCATGAGCTGTTCATGTGTGAGATAGAATCCGTCGAGCGCTTCACCGTTGAGGGTTACATTGCTCACATAAATATTCTTTTCGCTCTGATTATTTGCTTTTATCTTAAGAACCTTTCCATTTGAAAGAGTAATCTCTGCCGAATCAACATTCGGTGAACCCACCCAATATTTATCCGTGCCTGCAAGAGGATAGAATCCGAGTGCCGAGAAAACATACCATGTGCTGGTTGTTCCGCCGTCATCGTTGCCGTCAAGACCGTTGATATCATCGCTGAAACGGTTTTTAAGAGTCCAGCGCACCCATTTCTGCGTGAGGTCAGGTCTGCCTGCATTATTGAAAAGATAAGGTGTGTGGATATCGTGCTGATTGCCTATCCAATAGCCGTGACCGGGGTCGATTGCGGCTCTTGTGAGCGATGCATCCTTCATAAAGGCTTCAAGCTCGCTTACGAAATATTCTTCCGAGCCGAAAAGCTCAATCATTCCTTCGATATCGTGCTGTGCCGCCCATCTCCAATGTCTTGCGCTTCCCTCGGAATAGCAGTTTGCGAATTTCTTTATCATAACGGCATCATAAAATTCCGTTATATACGGACTGAAATTCCAGACGAATGAGCCGTCGGCGTTTCTTGCCTGGAAATACTTTGTTTCGGGATTGAAAACATTCTTATAATACATGGATTTTTCGGTGTAACGCTGATAATCTTCATCCTTACCGAGCGCCTTTGCAAGAGAAGCGATTGCCGCATCCTGCCATGCATATTCGAGAGTGCAGGCAACGGATTTTCTGACTCCCTCGATATCGTTGGGAATATATCCGTATTCGTTATACAAATCAATATTTTCTCTGCCCGATTTGACCGTTGCATTTTCCGATGAATATTTCATCGCCTCATAGGCTGCTTCAACATCGAAATCCGTTATGCCCTTGAGATAGCTTTCTGCAATAACGATATTTGCCGAATCGCCGAACATCGAGCCCGAATATCCTGCGCCCATGGGCCATCTGGGAAGATTTCCGCCGCCCTGCTGAGCCATATTGACAAGGCTGTTGAGGCAGTCGGTCTGGATATCCTGAGCGATAAGGGTATAAAGCGGATGGGTTGTTCTGCAGGTATCCCAGAGCGACATATCGGTTCTGTAAGTATATCCCTCTGCTTTGTGTGCATGCTTATCAAAGCCGAGATATTCGCCGTTGACATCGGTGAAATCCGTCGGCATAATCATTGCGTGATAGAGTGCTGTATAGAAAACGGTTTTTATCTCGTCATCGTCGGAAGCAATTTTTATCGTTGAGAGTCTGTTATCCCATGCCTTGACGGCTTTTTCTCTTATCGCATCAAAATTCTTTCCGTCTGTTTCCGCTTTGAGATTGAGAAGCGCATTTTCACAGCTTACATAACTGATGCCCATTTTAAGCTCAACGCTTTCATCCTTAAGCGAACCGAAATTGAGGTCAATACCAACCTTTCCGTCTTCTTCTTTTATTTCAAACGATTTAACTGATTTATCGGTAACTGCGGCAAAATATGCCGGAAGACCTTCATATCTGCCTGCAAACTGACCGTCAAGCAAACAGCTGCCTGTGATAATTCCCGTTTCATCGTCAAAGGAAACCTTGCCGTCTTTTGAAGTCTTATTTGATGATGCACTTGTTACATCGATATAAAGTCTTGCATCTTTATCGGTATTGAAAGTGTAACGGTGGATACCTGTGTGTATATCCGCAGTCATTTCCGCAAGGCAGCCGACCGTCGGAAGATATACAGCATAATAACCGGGAGTTGCGGTTTCATCCGAATGGGAATATGTCATAACCGCAGGCTTGTTATCGCCGATTGCGGGAGTTACTCTGAAATGGCTGTAATCCTCCGCACCCGTGCCTGAAAGTCTGGAATGGCTGAAGCCCTTGATATGAGCCTGCTCATAATAATAACCCGAGGTGTTCATTTTGGTGATATAAATACCGCCAAGGAAGGTTGTGTCGGGTCCGAGTCTGACTGCGCCGAAGGGAACGGTTGCCGCAGGGCTTACCATGCCGCAGGTCCAGGGAGTGCCGCCCGTACCAATGAACGGGTCAACATATTGGGTGTATTCCCCTGCCGTCACTTCAGGCATATCAACGCTTTTGGGCATAACGCCGCCGAAGATACCCGTAAACAGCGTTTCAAACGCCACAAAAACGGAAACAAAAATTCTGATTATTTTCCACATAGAAACCGCCTCCTTATATTCTGATATTACCACACAAATATTTACTTTTCAAGAAAAATCCGTAAGCCTTGACTTTTTTATTCTTATAAACTATATTTAAAGCATAAGGAGGCTGAACATATGGCAACAATAAAAGCGGTTTTTTCACTCATTGAGGTTATTCTTTTCGCCGTGGGAATCATTCCCCTCAACACAAATATTGATTACGGCGGAAACGATTATATCGCACCCGAAATAACAACCCCGATGTATATTGTTGAAAACGGTGAAACGGATTATGTTATCGTAACCGAAGAAAATCCCGACGAGTGCATACTCACCGCCGTCGATGAATTGCAGACATATATCGAAAAAATCAGCGGTGCGGAGCTTGACCACATAACCGAAAGCGAACTTGCAGACAGTCAGAATGCAATCATTCTCGGTATCGGCGAAAACCTCGATGCTGATGCATTCACCCTCAAAGCCGATTCGGATAATCTTTATATTTCGGGCGGAAGCAACAGAGGCACGCTCTACGGTGTTTATACTCTCCTTGAAGAACACTTCGGAGTACGCTGGTTTACACCAACCCTTGAGGTTGTTCCCGAAAACAAAAATGTTGCCGTTGATGCAGACCTCGACCGCACGGTTGTCCCCTCTTTCGCTGTCCGCAGAAATGATACTCAGGGCACAAATGATGCTCACCGTGCAAGAACGAAGATGAATGTTTCTTTCTGGAAAGAAGCAACGGCATACGGCGGTGCGCTGACCTATGTTTTATGGGATGTTACCTTAACAGACCTTGTTCCCGATTCTCTCTTTGCGGAGCATCCCGAATATTTCGCACTTCAGCCCGACGGCACAAGAAGCACGGACCATGTCTGCCTTTCAAATCCCGATGTGCTTCCTGTTGCGGTTAAAAACGGAAGAAAAGCCATTCTTGAATGCAAAACGGGCGCAAAATATATCCACATCGGTCAGAAGGACAACATGAACTGCTGCCATTGTGACTCATGCGAGGCGCTCTACGAAAAATACGGCACCGTATGTGCACCGACGATTATTTTCACGAATAACTTTGCAGATGCACTTGACGATGAATTCCCCGATTTCATGTTCACTTTCTATGCATACAACGAAACCGACAGACCTCCCACGGATTTATCGCTCCGCTGCAATAAAAATGTTGCCCCCGTGCTCTGCGGTCTTCATAAAGCCTGCAGAAGCCATCCCTTGACGGAATGCGGTGCTATGGACGGCATTGAAAACGAAACCTTTGATATGCTTTACGGCGACCCTGCTCCTCAGATTGCCGAAGATTTTGCAAACTGGGTCAAGGTTGCGGACACAACATATATCTATGACTACACGATAAACTTCCTCAACACGGCGCAGTTTTTCTCAAACTTCGAAACAATGCAGTCCACCATGAAATATATGCACGATATCGGCATAACCGGCTATATATACAACTGCGGCGACGGACATTATGCGGCATTCAACGAGCTTCGCAACTATCTTCTCTGCAAGCTTCAGTGGGATGTTGACTGCGATGTTGAATACCACATGAACGATTTCCTCAGAGCATTCTACGGCGAAGAAGCTGCGCCCTATATCAAGGAATACATCGACCTCCAGACGGCGCAGACCAAAGCAACCGCCCATGCATTTGACTTTGACTGGCATTATCAGGCAGGCTTCTGCTCACCTTATACCGTTGCAAAAAGCGACCTTCTCTTTGACCTTGCACTCAATGCGGATGTTACGCAGGAGCAGAAATTCAACATCGAGGTTGCGGAATTAAGCTGGAGATACTACAAAGCAAACCTCTTTATGGGTGAATATATATTCCTCAATCCTTTAAGACTCAAAGAAAACGAAAAGCTCTATGACGATTTCAGGAGCCACGGTCTTGACAGAGTTTCGTCATTTGCAACTATTCCTCAGGATAAAGACAGCGTTGATTTCATGGACAGACCTTTCAACTGGGGAAAATAGTTTTTTTCGAATATCATGTTAACATTTTATTAATACATATTGACAAATTTATTCATTTGTGTTACTATTCTAACAATATATATGGTTGCAGTATGACTGAACCACAAATAATTTGAAAGGAGATAAGAATAATGAAAAAATTCTTATCAATCGTGCTTGCACTTGTTTGCGTTTTCTCAATGGCAACAGTTGCATTTGCATCAACAAACAAATGCCCCTACTGCGAAGAAACCTACACAAACGAAGCTGAATACAACAAGCACCTCGCTAACTGCGACGGCTGGTTCCGTGATTGCCAGTACGGCTGCGGCGCTGACTTCGCAACAGAAGAAGAACTTGCAATTCATGAAGGCATCTGCTTCGAATTCAAGGGCGAATGCGATTACTGCGGTGAAGAAGTTGTAACAAAGAACGCTTTCGACGCACACGTTGAAGCTTGCAAGGACAAGTACCTCGGCATCCCCGTTCATAAGATCATGAAGTTCCTCCAGGAAACAGATCTCTATGAAAAGATCATCGGCGGTATCTACGGCCTTCTTGCTGACCTTCCCTACAACGATGTATTCGGATTTATCTTCGAATATCTTGAGAAGGGTGTTCACCTCGGCGTTGGCGAACTTGCATAAGTTTTAAACAGCAACAAACCCTCTGTCTTCGGACAGAGGGTCTTTTTTTATTCTTTATATCAGCGATCTGCCTTCCCATTCTCCGTCGGGTGCAACTCCGAGGAGGTTTGCAACAGTCGGCGCAAGGTCGATGATATTAACATTTTCAAGAGTTTTTCCGGCTTCAAAACCCTTTCCCCTGATTATCACGGGAATGAGCATATCCTCGGGCATATAGCTGCCGTGAGTTCTGTCGTGACCGCCGTGGTCCGCCGTTATGATATATGTATATTCATCGCCGAGAGCATTTATCAGCTTTTCAATATTATCCCAGCTGCTTTCAACCGCCTCCATATATTCATCCGTCATCCAGCCGAAATTATGACCCTGCATATCGGGATAACCGAAATAAATAAAGGTGAAATCCGTATCATATTTCTTCAGATAATCGATTGCAGCATCGGTAAGCTCCTCCCCTGCCTGCTTATAGCCTATTCTTCTGCCGGCATAAAAGCATGAATGGGCAAGAGAATTCGGGCGTGAAACATCACGGATTTCTTCCCAGTTATAGAAAATTGCGCATTTTTTATCCGCCCTTTTCAGCACCTCGCAAAGACCGTCAACGGGTCTGACCTGCGGCATATATGTGTTGGTTGTTGTGCCGTGTCTTTCAGGCGTAACGCTGTGAAAAAGTGAAATGTGGCAAGGTAATGTAACGGAAGGATAAACGGTTTCCGCGTTCATTGAGCAAGAGGATTCTTTCATTATTTTCTGCGTTTTTTCAATATTGGCAAGCGAATCGGGACGCATTCCGTCGGGAAGTATCATTATAACTTTCATTGCAATTACCCCTTTACTCTATGGTATCAAGATTTGCGCCTTTGGTTTCTTTGACTTTCAGAACAAACATTATTGCTGCAACAGAAACGGTCGGAATTGAAATTGCAAGGCAAGCCCACCATATCGGCATAAATGTCATGCCGGCAATGATGCTGCCGTATCCGATAACAAGTCCTATAATAACAAGCAGACCCTCTGCACCGACAACCGATGCACGGATATCCGTCGGCACTTTTTCGGTCATCATAACATTCATATAATCCCTGCCAATCCAGTATGAGCCCTGATAAAGACCTGCAAACGAGCCGACAAGATAAGGATTCCAGCCGTTGAGAATACCTGCAACAAAAAGAATATATCCGATAACGCAGGTTGCGGAAAAGAGAGTGACCGTTGTTTTTCTGCCTGCCTTATCTGCAATGAAGCCCGAAAGGAAGGTTATTGCCGCATAAATCACGGGCACCATGAAAAGAGCTTTTGTTATTTCGCTTGTGCTCATTCCGGCACGGTGCATCGACGATTCAAAATAAAGAGCAATCGCAGGCATCGCCGCATCAAAAATGATGTGGGAAATAATGAGCATTTTGGTGTCTTTGTTTGCAAAAATATATTTCACACCGTTGAAAACGCCCGACTGGTTTCTCTGCGCCTGCTTCTGCTGTTTTTTCAGCTCCTTTTCAGCCTGTCTTTCTTCGTAGGGTCTTGAAAGATATTCAATTCTTTCGCCGATAAAGACCTTGGTATCCTTTGCAAAAAGCATAACAAGCACAACCGCCGCAAATCCTATTAATGCAGGCACAAGGAAGATTTCACGCCATTTCGTTGCATCGTTGCCCATGAGCATATCGCGGAGTGTCGGAATGAGAATAACCCCGAGAATTCCGAAGCTCTTGAGGAAGCTGTAAATTTTTGCACGGTGTTTATCGGGAGCTTCTTCGAGAATATAGATAATCTGGATATCGTGACCCATAAAGAAACTGATGATTGCAAAGCCGACAAGGAACATTATGTAGCTCGACGAAAGATGGATAACGAGAAGTCCCGTTGCCATGCCGAGAGTCGAAATTGCAAAAAGCGGTTTTCTTCCCCATTTATCGGCGAGTGCCTTATAAAACGGAGTGAAAAGTCCGAGCACATAGGTGAAAACGCCTATTCCCGAATGGAAAGCAAGTCCGTCTTCATAGGAATAATATTTGCCCATGAAAGGATTGTTGACAAAAAATTCTGTAACAAACGATGACTGCACGGTAACTGTCAGATTGCTCGTTACCTCATCGAGAATATTGACTATCGCAATAAGCATGAGCAAAACAAAAAAATATCTGCTGCCCGAGCTTCTGCTCTGCATTTTTCCGAGCTTTTCAAGCTGTCGTTTTTCGCTCTTTATTACCTTTTCGGCTGTTTTCATATTTTGCACCTCACATTTTCTCACGGAAGAATATTGCCTGCTGCTCTGTAAATCTCATACCATTCTTCACGGGTAAGAGAGAATTCCGTTGCCCTGAAGCTGTCCTTCAGACGCTCAAGATTGGTAGTGCCCGTAACGGGCTGCATTTTTGCCGGATGACGCAGAATCCACGCAATTGAAACTGCAGTTTTCGAAACACCGTATTTTTCCGCAAGCTTTGCAAGAACGGCATTAAGCTCAGGGAATTTTTCGTTATCAACAAAGCATCCCTTGAAAAATCCGAACTGCATCGGCGACCACGACTGAATTGTTATATTATTCAGACGGCAGAAATCAAGAATTCCTCCGTCACGGTTAACTGCCGAGTCGTTATACATATTAACATTGATGCCCGACTGAATCATCGGCGCATGCATGATGCTGAACTGAAGCTGATTTGCGCAAAGAGGCATATCAAGACTGTTCTGCAAAAGCTGCATCTGATAAGAATTCTGATTGGAAACGCCGAAATGACGGACTTTTCCCGTTTCTTTAAGATGTGAAAATGCCGCAGCAACCTCATCGGGCTCCATGAGCGCATCGGGTCTGTGAAGAAGCAGAACATCAATATAATCCGTTCCGAGGCGTTTAAGACTTCCCTCAACGGAATTCACGATATGTTCATACGAAAAATCAAACATACCCTGTCTGATACCGCATTTTGTCTGAATTATAATGTTTTCACGCATCGACGGAGTAACAGCCTTCCCGAAAACCTCTTCGCTTTTTCCGCCGCCGTAAATATCGGCATGGTCAAAGAAATTTGCACCGTTTTCAAGTGCCGTATCAACAAAAGCAGCCGCTTCTTTTTCGCTCATGCCGCTGATACGCATACAGCCGACCGCAACCGCCGGCACCTCCATTCCGCTTTTTCCGAAATTTATTTTATACACATTATCATTCCTTTACACCTGTATTAAATCTGTCAGCATAACATATAATCCGCCGAAAACACCGAAAGCGGCAATACCGACAAGAACATATATAATTATCTTTTTTGCAAATGCGCCGTCATCAAATTTTTTGACCTGCGCTCCGCAGGCAGAACAGCAAGTCTTTTTCTGACCGACTTTTTCGCCGCACGACTCACACCTCAGATTTGCTGTTTTTATTCTGACATATATATAAAATGGCAGACTGTAAAAACCAAATAAAACAGCCATAACGCACCAGAGAACGGTTTTCAGACCGCTTCTGTATGCATCAACAAAAATTACAGCGGTCAATATAATTCTGAACACAACAGCAACAAACCATATTATTATGTTCGCCACGCTACCAATAAGCATCGCTCCCGGTCCTGCCATTCATACACCTCCGTTTTTGTTTATTCTATCATATCGTCGCCGAATGTTCAACCCATAATCGGATTCCACGCTCTGATTGAATAATGATTTGTTTTTTTATTAATCTTGATTTTTGCGTGTTTAAGAATTATAATTATGTGTATAAAAGGAGGTATACACCGTGTTAAATAAAATAAATACTTCAGAAGGGATCCGCAGTTTTGTTGCAAACTTCGCAAAGCAGAACGGCGAGCAGAACGATTACTGCGTTGATTCCTCTGAAACGGAACAAGTGATGTTAATTTGATGATTTATAAAGGTGCTGCACGGGATTTTTCACTCCCGGAGAATGTGTTGTGACCTTTATAATACAGCTTCGGGATGAAGCTTGATATGCTGATAAAACCTTGGTGAAAAATCCCTATGCAGATTTAATGCTTAATCTGTATTTAAAAATTTCATCCGAGGTGTTTAGTATGAAAAAAACAAAAGCAAATAAATTATCAAAAACCAAGTATATTCTTTTCCTTTTAAAGCCTTATTGGAAATACGGTAAAGGGTACATTATTACCGTTTTACTTATGTCTGTCGTACTTCAGCCTATAGCCGCATATCTTACGGCAATTTTGCCTCAAAAGGCTATTGATGCTGTTATGAACGATACTCCTCTCAAAGAGGTTATTTTCATAATAATCGTTTTCACTCTGTTTATTGTTTTGGTTTCTGCGTTGGAAAAAGTTATCCAAATGGCATATACCCAAATGACACTTGTGAAGGTCAGCAATAATATCAAAAATGATGTCAACAAAAAAGCACTGTTCACGGATTTCAAGTACTATGACAGTCCCGATTTCTTTGTTAAGTTCATTTTCGCACAGGACAACTATCCTATTCATGCTCAGAATGTTGTGATGATTCTTCCCGATGTT
>JAZSAH010000092.1:0-26237 GCA_045601745.1 Acutalibacteraceae bacterium | reverse complement strand
CATAAGACAGCTTACGGCTCCCGAAACGGAAACTATACTTAAATCAAAAGCCGACGGCTCGCAGGGCGGTTTTGCAAATGCTTTGAGATATTGCTTTAAAAATAAGCAGATGCTTTTCGTTATGATTGCAGGCGGATTCCTGATGTTCGGTATGCTGATTACTCAGTATTACGAAACCATTATGAATTATGGCTTTATGCAGGAATATCTTGCAAACGGTATGGATTTTGATGCAGCAAATGCAATGGCTGTCAGCGCTGTTTCAAAAGCTCTTATGCTTTTCAGCTTCGGCTCGGCTTTGTTCCAGCTTGTCACCGGTTTCATCGCTGATAAATTCGGCAGAAAAACAACTGTTATCGTTATGACCGTATTAATGCTTACAACATATCTGCTTTTCTATTTCGGCTCAAGAAACAGCTGGGAGGAATATCTTGTCGGGTTCTTCTGCGGTGCCGCAGTCGGCAGCTACTGGGCAACGGGCGATATGATAACTCTTATGTGTTCCGAATCCGCACCGACGGGAATCCGTGTTTCAATTGCAACGGTCAGACCGATTGTTACGGGCGTTATTTACGCAATCGGAATGCTCATAAATATGGTTTTATCAAATATTCTCGGTGACGAGGCAATCGGAATGATTTGCTTCTGCACCGTTGTTCCGGGAATGATTATCGGTATCATTATTCTAATGCTCAAAGCGAAGGAAACCCGAGGAGTAAATCTTGAGGAAATCGGTGAAAGCAATGAATAAGCCGGATATTATTGTCATTAATCCCGACCAAATGAGAGCAGATTCTTTGCACCATCTCGGTAACCTTGCTTCATACACTCCGAATCTTGACACTCTTGCCGATGAGGGTGTCAGCTTCAGCAACGCTTTCTGTCAGAATCCCGTTTGTGTACCTTCAAGATGCTCCTTCATGACTGGTACCTATCCGCATACAAACGGTCACAGAACAATGAGTTATCTGCTTCGTCAGGGCGAGGATAATCTTTATCGCATACTCAAAAACAGCGGATATTACGTCTGGACAAGCGGCAGAGGCGACTGTCTTGCAGGTCAGCAGTCAAAGTGGCTCAAAGAATGCACGAGCGAAATCTATAACAAATGCGGCAAAAATGCGAAGGATGAAGGCAGAGGTGAAAAAGGCGATAAAAGATACCTCAGCTTTTACAGAGGCGAAATAACCAACGTTGAAGCTGACGGTATGTGCCATGATAACGATTGGGTGTGGGCAAAAGGCTGTGAAGAATTAATCAGAAAAGCAAAACCCGATGAGCCTATTTTTGCTTTTCTCGGTCTTAACAATCCGCATCCGCCGTATCACGCAGAAAAGAGATTCCTTGATTTGATTGATGAATCAAAAATTTCGCCTGCAAAAGCACCGTCAAAGCCCGAGGATAAAAAGCCGTCAATGCAGTATGAACTTTGTGAAGCACTCGGAATAGGGGATTGGGATAACGAAAATATAACCGCACTCCGAAAGACCTATCTTGCACAATGCGCAAGAATTGATGAGCTGACCGGCAGAATTATAAAAGCGCTCAAAGACACGGGCAGATATGATAATGCTGCAATATTCTTTTTCTCCGACCACGGTGATTTTACCGCTGATTACGGCATACCCGAAAAAGCGCAGAATCTCTTTGACGATTGCCTTGTGAATGTTCCTCTTATCGTAAAACTGCCGAAATATATGCAGACCGACAGCGGGATAAACGATAATCCCGTTGAGCTGATTGATTTCTTCGCAACCGTTCTTGATATAACAAAAACCGATGCAAGCTACACTCATTTCGGTCGCTCTCTTGTTGAAACAATAGCCGATAAAACCGTATCTGTGCGTGATTTTGTCTGCAGCGAGGGCGGCAGACTGATGAATGAAGCCCATTGCACCGAAGAAGTCGAAAACTATTTCGGCGTTGTTGCCGATGAATATGCACCGAGAATAGGCATTCAGCAGAAGAATGACGGTCAGCACACCAAGGCGATTATGATAAGAACTAAGGATTATAAATATGTTATGCGGCTTTATGAAACCGATGAATTCTATGATTTGTCAAAAGGCGAAGAAACAAACCAAATTGATAATCCCGAATACCAAACCGTTATTGCCGATATGCGTTCGAAACTTCTTGAATGGTTGTTTGAAACGGCAGACAGCGTGCCGAAAGATAAAGATGCCCGTTTCCCCGATGATTTCTATCTGGGAACGGTCAATGCGATGGCAGGCTTCAAGGTTTCACCGCTTATCAAAGGTGTTATGAAGCTGACCCGAAACGAATTTTCTTCGCTTGTCAACAAAGCAATAAAGCTTCTGAAAATTGACACAAACGGATTCTATAATAAGAAGATGTAATAAAAACCGCTTCGTTATGCTTGAATGCACAGTGAAGCAGTTTGGTGTTTTATATGAATTTTAATTTATAAAACCGGGTTGTGATAATAATACATAGTTTTGATGTTATAATCAAGAATGAAAAAGGAAGAAATATCGGAAGGAAGGTTGAAATATGAAAAGAACAAAACAAAAGGTTTTGTGCGGTGCAGATGTTATTGCACGCAACGGATTCTGTCTGCAGGGAAAATGCGGTCTTATCACTAATCATACGGGTGTTCTCCGTGACCTTTCTTCAACTGTTGATATGCTTAAAGACAGATGCAATCTGACAGCTCTTTTCGGACCGGAACACGGTGTCAGAGGCGATATCCAGGCAGGGGAGAATGTTGCATCATATACCGACAAAAAAACAGGTCTGCCCGTATACAGCCTGTTCGGTGATGATATATCTCAAAGTGAAAACGCACTTGCATCTCTTGATACAGTCGTTTTTGATATTCAGGATGTCGGTGCAAGGTTTTATACCTATGCCTACACCATGACGGATGCAATGAAGCTTTGCGCAGATAACGGTATAAGATTTGTTGTTCTTGACCGTCCCAATCCTATCGGAGGAATAAAAGCCGAGGGAACAGTTCTTGACAGACGCTTTTCATCATTTGTGGGAAGATTTCCGACTCCTACAAGGTGCGGTCTTACTCTCGGAGAATTTGCTCTTATGATGAATGAAACGGAAAAAATCGGCTGTGACCTGACGGTTATTCCTTTGGATGGTTGGAAAAGGGATTTATATTATGATGAAACAGACCTTGTTTTTATTCAGCCGTCACCGAATATTCCTTCTGTTGATACAGCTTTTGTTTATATCGGAACCTGTATTTTTGAAGAAACAAACCTTTCCGAGGGCAGAGGTACAACCAGACCTTTTGAAATGATTGGCGCACCGTGGCTTGACAGCAAAGCGGCTATCGGAAAAATCGGTCAACAAGACGGTGTTATTCTTCGTGAATGCTCTTTTACGCCAACTTTTTCGGATTATGAAAATGAATTCTGCCACGGTATTCAGCTTCATGTTACCGACCGTGAGTCTTTTTCGCCTTTTGCCGTCGGAATAAGATTGCTCGATGCGATAAGAAAAACTCATAAAGAATTTGTAATTGAGCAGTCAATCGCAAATCTTCTCGGAACGGATGAGATTTTCAAAACCGGTTTTGATGCCGATGCCTTTATTGCCCGTGAAAACAAAAAAACTGCCGAATGGCAGACTTTTTCGAAAAAATGGTATCTTTACTGAAAAAATCCCTTATGAATCATCAAAGGTTCATAAGGGATTGGTTTTATTATTCAACCGAGCTTATCAATTCGTTCATTGCATCAAGAATTGTGCCTGCAGTTTCGGGTCCGAGAGAATTTGTTTCTTCATAATGCTCTCTGCCCGATTCATCAACCGCATTGTTAAAATAGGGGAGCCATTCATGAAGATAAAAATCGTTTTCGGGAATTATATAACCGAGCTCATCGTTGCAAAGACCGAGAACAAAATTATGCTCGCAGCGTGACATTTCCGAAAGAGACTTGTAATCAGCTTCCGTACCGTTTGCCGATTCTTTTGCAGAAAGGAAGCCGCCGCTTTCAAGTTCGGGTGAAAGCTCGCCCGGAATCATATAGATGCCGATTTGTTTATTGCCGAGCTCCATATATGAAACTTCGGAAATGATTGAAATGTTGTTATCGTCATCCTTTGAAATATCGTTGTTGAGAACACCGAGCAAGCGGACAAGTATAAGCGCAGTGTTATCGCATTTCAGTTCAATCGCTTCTGTTCTGACATTGATTGCAGGCTCAAGAGCAATTTCATTATTTATGCTCATAACGACCTTGCCCATATCCTTGCCGAATTCCTTGACATATTCAAGACCAAGCTCAAAGTTGCGCAGAACTTCATCAAGCTTTTCGCAGGTGATAAGTCCTCCGATAGCTCCGTTTATGAAAACAACGTTTACACCGCCGGCCTGCTCAACTATTTCCTTTTCCATGTATGCAGGAAAATCTGCGCTGACAACGGTTGTTCTTGCTCCGAGGCATTCTGCGTGGCAAGCGCAATTAACAATATAAGTATCTTCGCTGCCGTCAGAGGGGGAAAACCTGATTCTTGTTAATGTTGCATCATAATCAACGGGGGTTCTTGTGTCTGTCAGAAGTCCTTCGGTTTCTGCAGTTCCGAAATAAAGCTTACCGTCTTTTCTTGCGTTATATGCATCAACAATAGCTTTTGCGGTCAAATCCTTGAGGCGGTTCATGAATTCATCGTTTTTGCCGTCGGAGAGGAAATTCTTGCCCCATAGACCCTGGGTATCAACAGCGGAATGCGTATGAGTTGGGCAGATGTTGATTGATTTAAGGCTTGGGATTTTTCCGCTTTCAATAACAAGCCTTCGGATATCGTTGATATCCTTGCGGCTGATACCCACGCAGTCAATCGCACAAACGACAACTCCGCCTCTGCCGCTGTTATCATCAAGATAAACTGCCTTGGCATACATATCGTCGAGAACCGATTTTGCAGGGTTGTTTGTGTTATAGCCGGCAATGTAGTAGGTTTCTTCCGTTAAGTCTTCGGGAGTAAGAACTTCTTTTGAAAAGCCGACTGTCCATTTTTCGCCGTCATATGAAAATGTTTCGTCACCCGCGAGCATATATTCTGATGTTTCCTCAACGGTTGTATATGCTGAATTAGGAACAAAAAGAATTATCAGAGAAAGCAGACCCGATATTATTCCTCTGATAAGGTCGGGAAGTTTAAGAAATCTCAGAAATTCCATTCAGTTACCCCCATATCTTAAGAAGATCGAAGAATGCTTTTGAAAAAGCGGTTGCACTGACAGAACCCGTTGAAACTGTTTCTTCATAGTGACCTTCTTCGTTTGAAGCGGAATAGTCATTGTCGGGAACAATGTAGCCTACCGCATCGTTGCAAAGACCGAAAACAAGAACTTCATCATCTTTATCAAAGCAGGTTTCAATGCCTTCATAAGGATATTCCGTGCCGTTGTATGATTCTTCGGCAGAATAGAATCCTCCGTAAACAAGCTCGGGAAGGATTTCTCCGGGAGCTTCGATGATTTTTATGTTCTTGCCGATTTCAACATAACCGATTTCGGTTGTGAGATAAATCTTTCCGTCTTCCTTGAACGCCTTGACATTGCAAAGCTCTGCACTTTCGGCAAGCAGGAAAATGAAGTTGTTGACTTCAAAATCAACCTGAGCGTGTCTTACATTAAGTATAGGCTCAACAGCCTCGCCTTTTTCTGCAAGCTCATAGAGAATATCTGCAACGATGTTGCTGTATTCCTTCATCTTTTCAAATGCCGAAAGCTCCTCGGGTATTCCTTTATCGGTGCCCATATCAGCATGAATTGCGCCTCCGATTGCACCCTGAACAAATATAAAATCGGCATTCTTTTCCGAGGTGACTTCTTTTTCAATATAATAAGGAAAATCGCCCGAAAGCTCGGTGTTGCTCCAGCCGAGGTTAATCGGATGGGCGCCGAAATTGGCTATATAAATCTCTTTTTTACCGTCTGCATTGGGCACGAAACGGAAAAGATGAATCTTATCGTCAATTGAATAGGGCTCTCTGCCGTCCCAGAACATCTCAGGGCAGGTCTTTGACGAATAATAAAGAGTGCCTTCGCAGCGATTGTTATATGCTTCTCTTATGGCATCGGCGGTTTTCTGAACAACCGAATCAATGTATTTGTCGTTTCTTCCGCTTTTGGGAATGTTGCCCCAAAGACCCTGCGTGTCAATTGCGCTGTGGTTATGTGTTGAACCAACATCAATGCTGATAAGCTTTCCGCTGCCTGTTATATCGCCGAGCTTTTCACGGATATCCTTGATGTCTGCATTCATAAAGCCGACGCCGTCAATCCATGCAAAAGCTGCCGCACCTCTGCCTGAATTATCATCAAGCACAACGGCTCTGACGCATAAATCGTCAACAACCCCCGTTGCTTCCTGTGCAGGGAATTTAAGGAAACCGCCGAGGAAATATCTTGTTTCATCGATATCTTCGGGAGTCAGAACTTTGCGTGAATAGCCGACAGACCAATAGTCCGATTTTGCCGTGTCAATAAATTCTGCGTTGCCTTCAAGAAAATTTTCCGCAATTGCCGTAACGGGTCTTTCGTCATAGCCGATTTTTGTCAGGCTCTTGAAAACTGCACCGAAAAGAGTGGGTAAACCGAGAAGCACCGCCATGATTGCTGAAATCCATCTGATAATAACTGCCATTTTTATGTCTCCTTTGCAAATGATTTTTTCAGATTGTTAAGTTCCTCACGGATATTTACATCGTTGGAAAGCTTTGCAGGCATCGCTTCATATTTTTCTGCAAGCAAAAGCAATTCCGCAAAAACGTTTTCATCTTTTGTTTTCATATATCCGAACACTTTGTTCATTATATCGCATGAAACAAAGTATTTTTCCGACCACCTGGAAAGCTCACGGCATATTGGCAAATCCTGCCTGAGATATTCTCTGCAGGCGTTCATTTTTTCGAGATAATCCTCTGCGAGAGCAAAAGCTTTTTCTTTGTTGCCGGATTTGAAGGCAGCTTCAATTTCATCGAAAGCTTCATACATACGCCTTGAGTTTGCATCCTTGAGACAGGAAGTATAAAGATGGTCGGCAAAAACAATGAAATTATCGGCGTTTTCTTTTCCGATAACCTGCTTTATTGCGCCTTCCCACGATTTCTGAGGGTCATAATTTTCGCTGTCCCAGAGATAATCCGCAAATGTAATCAGCGGAATTTTTGAGCATTCGGCATATTCCATGCAGTTTGAAATAATACCCTCGGAATACTTATATAAATCCGGGTCACGCCCTATAATCGGCGAAATATGCATTTCGTTGAACATAGAGCAGTCATTTACGGGGTAGTTATCCCAATAAAGCGGTTTGTGATATGTGTTTTCAATAAACCTGACCGCTTCTGGGCTTGTCAACTCACGGGAGCAGATATCCCTGCCCGTCCAGAAAACGGAAACAAGAGTCGGTATGTTTTTCCCGAGCTTTGAAATGTAATATTCATTTCCCTTGCCGTGATAAAGAGTGGGGCAAACGGTAAGACGGATTGACGAATCAAGCTCTCCGAGTTCGGAATGATATCTGTTTATCAGTTCAATATGTGCATTGACTGTTTCACCGAAAGCTGCCTTGTCTTCTTCAAATGAAAGATCGTCGTCTATATCGTCAAGCAAAAGTCCGAAACAGCGTATTCCGATTGAATAAAGCTGCTTTGTTTTGTTCATCAGAGCTTCAAATTCTGCACTGTCTGAATATTTCATCGAAAGTCCCGGAGCAATGCACCAACAGAAATCCATATAATATTCCGATGCACTGTCAACAAGCTCCTTCAGCTTTGCAAGCTCATTTTCAGGATACTTTTCACGCCATTTATCACGGTGATAAACATCATCTTTGGGAGCGTAATAAACCGTGTTCATTCTGTTTTTTGCCATAAGCTCCATAACGGATTTTCTGCTATCATGGCTCCACGGATTTCCGTAAAAACCTTCGATATAACCTCTCACGGAAAATGACGGTGAGCATATAAATTCTCCGTCGGAAACCGTGTTTTCTTCAATACGCTTTGCAAGGTCGCAGAGTGCACGGAACGCGCCTTTTTCGCATGAACAGCGAATAGTTGCTTTTTTATCCGAAACGGTGAGAATATATTTTTCATCTGTTATTCTGTGATTTTTTTCACAGTAGCAGACACGCTCTGAATTTTCATAAATAATTTCGGTGATATGGTTATTTGCTTTGCCGAACAGCTTTTCAAAAACAGCTTCGGGAATTGATTTATCTTTCATAATAATCCCTCCCGATATAATAATACAATATGTTTTTATATTTTACAATTATCAAATCGGTACATATTGAGCCTTGATTTTTGTGCGTTTTAATGATAAACTTTCAGAAAAAGGGGAGATGCGAAATGAAAATAAGACATTATCAGTCAAAGGATAAAGAGAATGTGCGTTTTGTGTGCCTTAACAGCGACGGTCCCTGCAAATCTTCAAAAAGAGGAATAAATTTCGCCCTCGCCGTTTACTGCGATTATTATATCGAGAATGAACCCGAAAACTGCTTCGTTGCAACCGATGAAAACGATAAAGCAATCGGCTATGTCATATCAACCGAAAACTTTGACAGGTTCAAAGAAACATACATAAGCGCTTATTATCCCAAAATCAAAAAATGGGAATATCGCCGCAGAGAATCGGCACTTCGGGCAATTGAATCCCAGGAAAAATATAAAGACGAATATCCTGCCCATCTCCACATTGATATTCTTCCGGAATATCAGCATATGGGTCTCGGCAGAAAACTGATGGATGCATTATGCGACAATCTCCGTCAAAAAGATGTCACGGGCGTTATGTTCACCGTATGGCATAAAAATTTTAATGCTGTAAAATTCTATGAAAAATACGGGTTTAACCTTATTGAAACAAAGAAAACAACGCTTGTTTACGGATTGAAACTAAAATAAAAATTACCGACAAATCTCATGGCGAGGTTTGTCGGTTTTTTGTCAGAATTTTTCAACTGCACGGCGTATGCTCCATTCGTTTTCTTCAAGGAGAGCCTCAGCTTTTTCGATTGAACAACCGAGAATTTCGGTAACTATGCCAATCATTCTTCTTCTCAGTTTCTTGTTTGTGGGTCTGAGATTTATCATCATGTTTTCATAAACACAGCCGCATTTGACCATGGATGTTGTTGAAATCATATTAAGTATGATTTTTTGTGCCGTGCCTGCCTTCATTCGGGTTGAACCCGTGATAACCTCGGGACCTGTATCGGCACATATATCAATATCCGCTGCTTTTCCGAGCAATGTATCGGAGTTATTCGTGATTGAAAATGCTTTGGCACCAACACTTTTTGCATAGTTTACGGCGGAAATAACATAAGCTGCGGAACCTGAAGCTGAAATTCCGATTAATATATCTTTGTTGCAGAAATTGCGCTTTTTTAAATCTTCAATGCCCGCATCGGGATTATCCTCCGCATTTTCGGCAGCTCTGAACATACATTTTTCGCCGCCTGCGATTATTCCGTTGAAAAGATCATATGGCACACCGAAGGTGGGAGGACATTCAGCTGCATCGCAAACGGCAAGCCTGCCTGAAGTTCCGCTGCCGATATAAAAAATCCTTCCGCCTGCTTTTATTGCATCGGTAACTGCATCGCAAACCTGCGCAATCTGCGGCAAGGCGGCTTCAACCGCAACGGTTACTTTTGCATTTTCGCTGTTGATGACTTCAAGCATTTCAAGAGTTGACATCTTGTCAATGCCGTATGTATCGGGATTTCTCATTTCTGTATCAAGCATTTTCACACAACCTTTTTGCAAGAGAAACTGCACCGTTTATCATAGGCTCATCCGAGAAAACAAGCGAAGTTTCCCCCTCGGTATATTTCATCATGAAAGGATATAATATATCTTTCTGTTTGCAAAGTCCTCCGCAAACAACAACATTTCCGTCGGTATTTTTCTTTGCGGCGTTAATTATTTTTGCCGCCTCATATGCATTGCGGTCAATGATTTCCGAAGCGGCGGCATCTCCGAGTCTGAATGCTTCAAAAACAACAGGAGCAAACGATGCAACAAACGATGCACCGCCGTTGTATATTTCACTAACGGAAGCCTCAAGGCTGTTGCCGAGCTTTTTTTCAACAAGGTTAAGAATTGTCAGGCTTCCGCCTCTGCCGTCGATGAATTCAAATGCGGAATTAAGAGCATCGGAACCGAAATGGAATCCGCTTCCGCCTTTGTCAATCATATAACCCCGACCGCCCGTACGGTAAAGATTTTTGCCTGAACGCGCAAAAGCAACAATTCCTGTTCCCATAATTACCGCTGTTCCGTTTTTGTCCTTCAATGCAACCTCGATTGCAAGGTCGATATCACTGCCGCATCCATACGATGCAAAACAGTATTCTGACAAATAATCATTTATAATCTTTTGGTTATTTCCGCTTTTTGCACCTGCAACACCAGCGAAAGCCGATATTTCCGAAGCATCAAAGCCTTCGCATATTTTTTCAATTCCGGCTTTAAGCACGTTAAAGGTGTTTCCGATATCTGTGCTGACAGGGTTTGACGGTCCGAGAACCAGTTTTCTGATTTCTTTTCCGTTTTGGTCAGTGAGCAGAAAACAGGTTTTTGTTCCGCCGCCATCGATACCAAGCAAATATTTGATGCTGTTATTCATTGTTTTTCCTCTTCCGGATATTATAAAGCTTTCAGAATGATAAGCAGACTCTCCGCTGCAGTTAACATTCTGCTGTTTTCTGATATTTTTATCGGCTCAGACATCATTCTGTTTGCTGCCGAGCTGATAGAATGCCACTGCGGAAGCGGCAGCAACATTCAGAGAATCAACACCGTGATACATCGGTATTTTTACGGTATAATCGCAGTCGGATATAGTCTTATCGGAAAGCCCGTCGCCCTCCGTTCCCATAATGATTGCAAGCTTATTTTCGTTTGTCAGCCTTGCATCGTTGACAGAAAGAGAACTATCTTTAAGTGCCATAGCTGCAGTCTTGAAGCCGAGAGACTTTATTTCATCAAGGCTGTCGTCGGCAGAAAATGTCCATTCAATCTGGAACACGGTTCCCATGCTGACTCTTGCGGCCCGTCTGTAAAGAGGATCGGAGCATCCGGGAGTGAGGATTACAGCATCCATTCCGAGCGCCGCTGCTGAACGGATTACGGCACCGACATTGGTCGGATTCATAACCTTATCCAGAACAACTATTCTTCTCTTGTTTTCACAGATTTCTCTTACGGAGGGAAGGGGTTTTCGTTTCATGGCGCACAGCATACCTCTTGTGAGCTTGAAGCCTGTCAGCTGTGTCAGAACATCGAATTCCGCACAAAAAACAGGAACATCATTTATTCTTGAAAGAATTTGTTTTCCTTCACCTTCGATATGTCTTTTTTCCATCAGACATGAAACCGGTTCATATCCCGCATCAAGAGCCCGTTCAATAACCTTAGGACTTTCCGCTATAAACAAGCCTTTTTCGGGAAATTCTCTGTTTAACAGCTGAACCTCGCTCAACCGTGCATAAACATCAAGCTCGGGAGCAAGAAAATCGGTTAATTCCGTTATATTATTCATGTTATACCTTTCTGAAATTATGTCTTATTCAATATATTATCATATTAAAAAATAATTGTCCACATAAAATTAAACCGATCCGAGCCGAAAATAACCGGAAATTTTTTATCAAAAACTTGTGTTTTGAATAAAGCTAATGTATTATGAAACTGAATGAGATGCTGTATACCTTGTAACGGAAACGATTATTGCTGAAAACAATTTAAAGAAGGTGTCTGAATATGTCAACAAAACTCTGGCATGAGGATTATGAACGGGACTGGATGCGTGCTTTTCCTCTCGGCAACGGCCGTGTCGGTGCAATGCTTTACGGCGACCCGTACAAAGAAACAATTGAAATAAACGAGGAGTCTCTTTGGAGTGGCCGTCAGATTAAAGAGAAATATAACAGTTCTCCGGAAGCACTTTCGGAAATCCGTCGGCTTTTGCTTGACGAATGCTACGAGGAGGTGGCGGAGCTTTGCGAAAAAACATTTATGTCAAGCCCCGAGCGAGTCCGCTTTTTTGAAAGCATGGGTGAGGTACAGATTGAATTCCCCGATAAAAGCAGATATGAAAACTATCGCAAGGAGCTGGAGCTCAGCGAAGCGATAGGGCGTGTTTCATATAAAAAAGGAACAACCGACTTCAGCAGTGAAACCTTTGTCAGCGAAAAATATGACTGTCTTGTTTATAAAATAACGGCATCTGCGCCTTTTGACTGCCATGTAACAATGGAACGCACACAGGATGCCTACACCTCTGCACTTCGTAACAATCTTCTTTTTATGAACGGTCGCATAACATATTATGACGAGGAATGTTACGGCGAGGGCGGGGAAGGTATGTCCTTCGGTGCAAACATTTTTGTGCGCACAGACGGCAAGCTTCTCAACGACAAAAAGCATATTATTGTTCATGATGCAACATGGGTGATTGTTTACGGAGTATTTGAAACAAATTATAATGTTGAAAAATATGATATCGACGAAACGATTGATTACCGTGCTGTTCTGCGTCAGAAGCTTGAACGCGTAAAAAATGCGGATTATGAAACGGTAAAAGCGGAGCATATTGCCGCCCATAAGGCATTGTTTGACAGAGTTTCATTCAGGCTATATGCCCCCGAATATGAAGATATTCCCGTTGACTGGCGTATTTATTTCCTGCAGCGTAACCGTCAGGAAGACCTTGATATGTTTGAGCTGTATTACAACTTCGGACGCTATCTGCTTATTGAATGTTCAGGAAAAAACGCAACACTTCCCGCAAATCTTCAGGGTGTCTGGTGCAACGGTTTCCGTCCCGAATGGGGAAGCGATTACCACACCAATATCAATATGCAGATGAACTATTGGCCTGCCGAACCCGGTAATATGCCTGAAACAATGAAACCGTTTGTTCATTTCATGAAAATGATCAGCAAATTCGGTCAGCTGACCGCAAAAGAACAGCTTGGCTGCAGCGGCTGGGTTATCAATCACACAACTGATATTTTCGGCAGAACCGGTCCTCACGACACTGTTCATTGCTTTTTCCCCATGGCTGGACCGTGGCTGTGTCTTAATCTTTGGGAGCATTATGAATTTTCGGGAGATACGGAAATATTAAAGGAAATTTATCCGATATTAAAAGGCTCTTGTGAATTTGTCCGTGATTATCTTATTGAAGATAACGAAGGAAGATTGACAACCGCACCGTCAAATTCACCCGAAAACTGGTTTTATTACAATGATAAAAACGGCAGCAGAAAAAGCAGTATGTTCACTCACGGTGCCACTATTGACTTCGAGATTATTGACGCTCTTTTCACACGGACAATTCATGCCTGCAAGCTTCTCGGAACTGATGAGGATTTTGCTGTTTGTCTTGAAAATATTCTTGCAAGGCTTCCTGCTTTGCGTGTCAGCGAGCGTTACGGCACAATTGCCGAATGGAACAGTGATTATGAAGAAGTGGAACCCAATCACCGCCATATTTCTCATCTGTTTGCTCTCTATCCCGGTGACCGAATAAATGAAACGAACCCCGTGATTTTTGAAGCTGCAAAAAATACGATTGCACGCCGTCTTTCTCGGGGCGGCGGCTCAACGGGCTGGTCACGCGCATGGACCGTTAATTTTTACGCCCGTATTAAAGACGGCGAAAAAGCATGGGAGCATCTTGAGGCACTTATTAAGCAATTCACGGCAAACAATCTTTTTGATATTCATCCGCCGTTTCAGATTGACGGTAATTTCGGCGGAGTTGCAGGCATCAATGAAATGCTCCTGCAAAGTCATCTGGGTGAAACGGATAAGCGTATCATCGAAATTCTGCCTGCTTTGCCCGATGCATGGAAAAACGGCTCCGTATCGGGTCTTAAGGCACGAGGCAATTTTACCGTTGATATTGTATGGAATGACGGTAAAGCAACAAAGGCGGTTGTGACATCCGGAAGGAATAATCTTCTGCGATTAAAGCTCAACGATAAAACGGGCATCCCGAAAGCCGCAAAAGAATATTCAATCGAAAACGGCATTTTATCAACCGCACTTTCGGCAGGTGAAACTGTTGAGATATTCTTTTCGTAACAGTAAAAGTTTTCAGATAGGCTGAGAAGGAAAGACAAACATACGCTTTGAATTCTGAAAAAATCAAAAAGGCTTGCAAAGGTTTGATTCCTCTGCAAGCCTTTTGTTATGCTTCGTTTTGGATTTTCGGCGTTATAAGACAGCGTCTTTTATTTAACAGAAACGGTATGCCCCTTATCTTCAATTTCAACAAAACAGGGTTTTTCAAAGCCTGACTTATTCGGAGAATGATATGTGAGGTAAAGCTTATCCTTGCCTTTGAAAATCATTCCGTGTCCGCCGTCATTGTCGATAAGAGGATCAAGGTGGGTGAAGTCTGTGCCGATTTCTCCTGCGTTGAATTTAACAAGCAGTTCGGCATACTGTCCGTTAATGAACGATGACCAGAGCATAAGAAGCTCATCTGCTTTTGTGCGGTAAATAAACGGTCCGTCGGTAATAAAATGCGCACTTGTGTCAGGTTTATCTATCCAAGGGCAGGATGAAGCTGCAAATAATGTAACGGGTTCTGTTATGCATTCCGTCAATTCATCGTTCAGCTGAGCAAAGCAAATTGTTCCGTCAATAATCTGGGTATGTTCATGACAAAAAACAATATAAGGCTTGCCTTCACGGTTTATGTAAAGTGTGCCGTCGAGGCATTCCCAATCTTCGGGTGTAACGCCACCCTTGCTGTGAGGAACAAACGGACCGAGAGGATTGTCCGATTTAAGAATGAATGTTCCTCTTAAGCGGTTACTTTCTTTTGTGAATGTTGCAAACATATAGTATGCGTTCCGATACTTATGAACTTCGGGTGCCCAATTAACTTCAAGATTCAATGAGTGTTCTTCCGAATTGAAGCATTCAATGGGGCTGCTCCAGTTTTCAAGGTCTTCGGAAACATACACATCAAAGCCTTTTGTGTTTCTTCCGAAATTGTTTGCTCTCGTGCCGTACATATAATATTTTCCGTTTTCGTACAAAACAAACGGGTCCCGGATATTTATTTCGTTATTTTTCATTTTCATCACCATTGTATATTATTTCTTTTGCTTTATTATACACCGTCGGAATTGTTTTCACAACCTGAAATTATAAATCTGAAATGTTACTCGGATTTGATTGATGGTTTTTTATCTTTTTATAAACAGTCATATGCATCGTGAGATATGATGCCGTTCCGCCTATGACATTTGAAACGGGTTCGGCAATAAAAACTCCCAAAACGCCCAAACCCAGTCGTGGCAATATAAGAGTAAGAGGAACCACAATGATTGCCTTGCGAAGCAATGAGAAAAAGACAGCGTGTTTTGCATCGCCCAATGCCTGGAATGTTGATTGCCCCGCAAATTGAAGTGCCATGAACACAAATCCGAAAAAATAGATTTTCATCGCTTCAATTCCGGGCTCCGACATCTGAATATCATCCGAAAAAATTCCGAACCAGAATTTTGGAAATATAATAACCGTCAGCCATGCAATCAATGTGTAGCCGGTGCCGATAAGAGTGTTGAAGCGTATGCCTGAACGGACTCTTTCATATTTTTCGGCGCCATAATTATAGCTGATAACAGGCTGTGCTCCGTTAACAATGCCCATAACGGGAAGCGTGAAAATTTCACGCACGGAATTTGTTACCGTCATAATACCTACATATAAATCTCCGCCGAATAACTGGAGCGTTGAGTTGCATACAACCTGAACAAGACAGTTTGTGCCTTGCATAATAAAGTTTGATATTCCGAGCTTACAGATGTCTTTTGTGATGGCTTTATTTATTCTTATGTTTTTCAGGCTTAACGGAACCGGTATGTTTTTGCTTGTCAGAAAATGCAGTACCCATATTGCGGAAGCAGCCTGACTGATTATCGTTGCCAGTGCGGCGCCTGAAACTCCCATGCCGAATCCGAAAATAAAAACCGGGTCTAAAATTATATTGCAGACTGCACCGATTGTAACAGACCACATACCGGTTTTCGGAAATCCCTGGGCGTTAATATACCCGTTCATTCCGGCAGAAATCATTGAGAACACTGTGCCGAGCAAATAAACATCAAGATATTCCTTGGCATAGATATATGATTCTTTTCCCGCACCGAAAGCAAAAAGAACCGGCTTTGCAAAAGCATATCCTGCAGCAGTTAAAATCAGAGAAGAAAAAAGCAGCAAGGCAAAAGAATTGCCGAGAATTCTTCCGGCTGTTTTATCATCACCGGCGCCTCGTTTTATTGAAAACAACGGCACACCGCCGATGCCGAAAAGTGCGGTGAATGCCATAATCAGAGAAACAACCGGGAAAGTCAGCCCCACACCTGTGAGAGCCATGCTGTCGCCGTTACCCATATGACCCAGATAAATGCGGTCAACAACATTATAAAGTAATTGAACCAGTTGAGCGATGGTAAGCGGTATTGCCTGAGCGATAATACATTTCCATACGGGTCCGCTTGAAAAATCTGTTTTTGCGGACTTTCTTGTGATTGCCATTTGTGTTCTTTACACTTCCGTTCAAAATCATTTGATATTATCCGATAAAATTATATCACAAATTCAGCGAAAAACAACTTAATTTTTGAGTTTAATATAACTGCTTCATTATATGACAGAATTATTGCGATTTATTTTAAAGTGTGCAAGTTGAACAAAAAGGATGATATAAAATCGGTAATAATCTACAACAAAAGGTTTACAGATAAGTTGACAGATGTAAATGATAATGATAATATTTATATGAACATTTTGTTGTCAACGAGGAAAAGCAGATGAAAAATCAGATTGAACAATTAAAAAGAGAAAAAAATGCGGTTATTCTTGCTCATTATTATGCTCCTGCCGAGGTGCAGGAAATTGCCGATTATGTGGGGGATTCGTTCTTTCTTGCAAAAATCGCAAAGCAGAGCAAGGCTGATATCATTATTTTCTGCGGTGTTTATTTTATGGGCGAAAGTGCAAAAATTCTGAATCCCGATAAAAAAGTGCTTATGCCCGACCTTACCGCCGACTGTGCTATGGCTCATATGGTTGCCGACGGCATTATTGATGAAATGCGTAATAAGTACGATGACCTTGCGGTTGTGTGTTATATCAACTCAACCGCTGAGCTGAAATGTCAGAGCGATGTATGTGTTACTTCATCAAATGCGGTGAAAATCGTTAAATCACTTCCGAACAAAAACATTTTCTTTATTCCCGACAGAAATCTCGGCAGGTTTGTTGCCGGACAGATTCCCGAGAAGAACATAATAATCAACGACGGCTGCTGCCCGATTCATGCAAAGATTACAGCCGAACAGCTTCTTGCAGAAAAAGAAAAGCATCCCGATGCGGTTGTTTTGACTCATCCCGAATGCGAACCTGAAGTTCTGGCTGTCTCTGATTATATCGGAAGCACGGCAGATATTATCGCTTATGCAAAACAAAACAATGCGGATGAATTCATCATCTGCACGGAAGACGGTGTGAATTATAATTTGATAACGGATAATCCCGAAAAACGGTTTTATTATCCCGACCCTCATCCCTGCTGTGCCGATATGAAACTCAATACTCTTGAAGCTGTTATGTCGGTTCTTCAAAACGAAGATAATGAAGTTATTGTTGATAATGCGGTTCGTACTGGCGCTCTTTTACCGCTTGAAAAAATGTTGGAGCTTGCAAAATAAAATGAATACGGATATTATAATAGTTGGCTGCGGCGTTGCAGGGCTTTACTGTGCGTTGAATATGCCGCAAAATAAAAAAATAACGGTAGTTACCAAAAACGAAGCGCCGAAAAGCGATTCTTTCCTTGCGCAGGGCGGTATCTGTGTTCTTCGTGACGAAGAAGATTACAAATCATTTTTTGAGGACACAATGAAAGCGGGGCATTACGAAAACAATCCCGATTCCGTTGAAATTATGATTCGTTCTTCTCAGGAAATAATCGGAGATCTTGTTTCTTTCGGCGTCTGTTTTGAAAAAGACGGAGAGGCTTTCACTTACACCCGTGAGGGCGCACACTCAAAACCGAGAATTCTTTTCCATGAAGATGAAACAGGTAAGGAAATAACCTCTCATCTTCTTGAAACAGCGAGGAACCGACCGAATATAACTCTTATTGAAAACTTCACAATGGTTGATCTGATTTGTGACGGCAATGTCTGTTACGGAATTATCGGCCATGACAAAAACGGCAACTATATCAGCATAACTGCAGATTATACCGTGCTTGCAACGGGCGGTATCGGTGGCTTGTTTAAGCATTCAACAAATTACCGCCATCTGACGGGCGATGCACTCGCTCTTGCGCTGAAATACGATATCAAATTACAGCACATTGATTACATACAGATTCATCCCACTACCCTTTACACCAAAAAGCACGGTCGGGAATTTCTGATTTCTGAATCGGTCAGAGGTGAAGGAGCAATTCTTCTGAACTCCGAGGGTGAAAGATTTGTTGACGAGCTTTTGCCCCGTGATGTTGTGGCTAAAGCCATATTTGATGAGATGAAAAAAGAAGGCAGCGAACACGTCTGGCTTTCTATGGCTCCCATTCCCGAAGAAGAAATTAAAAGTCATTTTCCGAATATCTATCAGCATTGCCTTGATGAAGGCTATGACGTAACAAAAGAGCCTGTTCCGGTTGTGCCGTCACAGCATTATTTTATGGGCGGAATTGATGTTGACGGATACAGCAAAACCTCAATGGAGCGTTTGTATGCAGTCGGAGAAACCGCTTGCAACGGCGTTCACGGGCGCAACAGACTTGCGAGCAATTCGTTGCTTGAAAGTCTGGTTTTTGCAAAAAGAGCAGCTAATCATATAACTGATAATTATACTGAAACCGAACCTCGGAACGAAGTTGTCATAGATTCCCGTCAGTATGAGGGATATGCGGAAAAATATAAAGAAGCAGTTTTAGCGGCAATAGAAAAGGAGAAAAACAGCCATGAATAATATTACTATGAAATTAAACGCAGATGACATCATTTTAAATGCACTCAAAGAAGATATTACAAGCGAGGATATTTCCACAAACTCCGTTATGCGCCACTATCAGCTTGGCGAGGTAGAACTGATTTGCAAGGAAGACGGAGTTATTGCAGGTCTTGAAGTGTTTAAAAGAGTTTTTGAACTTCTTGATGCAGAAACGAAAGTTGAATTTACGGTTAAAGACGGCGATAAGGTCAAAAACGGACAGAAGCTGGGTTTTGTCCGCGGTGATATCCGTGTTCTTCTTTCGGGAGAAAGAACAGCCCTTAATTATTTGCAGCGAATGAGTGGTATCGCAACATACACACGCACAGTTGCGGATATGCTTGAAGGCACAAACACCAAACTTCTCGACACCCGTAAAACTACCCCCGGTATGCGTGTGTTTGAAAAGTACGCAGTTAAGGTCGGAGGCGGCTGTAATCATCGCTTTAATCTTAGCGACGGTATTCTTCTCAAGGATAACCACATCGGTGCAGCAGGCGGTGTAAAGCAGGCTGTTGCAATGGCAAAGGAATATGCACCCTTTGTCCGTAAAATAGAAATTGAAGTTGAAAATCTTGATATGCTCAAAGAAGCTCTTGAAGCCGGTGCAGATATCATTATGCTTGACAATATGAGTGTTGAGGATATGAAAAAAGCCGTTGAACTCTGCAAGGGCAAGGCTGAAACGGAGTGCAGCGGAAATGTTACAAAAGAAAATGTTGCAAATCTTACCCGTATAGGTGTAGACTATATATCAAGCGGAGCTCTCACACATTCTTCTCCCATTCTTGATCTCTCGCTTAAAAACCTGCACGCAATATAAAGAGGTGATCGGATGAAAGCTGCCGACAGAAGAAAAGCAATCGTTAATCTGCTGCTATCCTCAGCTGAGGCAATATCGGGCGCCAGGCTTTCCGAAGAATTCGGAGTGTCAAGACAGATTATCGTTCAGGATATATCCGTGCTTAAAGGTTCGGGACATGATATTCTTTCCACTCACAACGGATATATCATTCAGAAATCAACTTTAAAAGAGCGTGTTTTTAAGGTGTATCACACTACCGAAGAAACAGAGGATGAATTAAACACCATTGTAAATCTTGGCGGCACAGTGGTTGATGTGTTTGTATGGCACAAGGTTTACGGAAAAATGACGGCGCCGCTGAATATCTTTTCACCCCTTCATATCAAGCAGTTTATTGAGGGTGTAAGAAGCGGGAAATCCACCGAGCTTATGAATATAACCGGTGGTTATCATTATCACACCGTCCGTGCGGAATCGGAGCAGATACTCGACAAAATAGAGCAGTGTCTTGTTAGCAAAAATTATATTGCACCGGAAATATGAGGTGCAAAAAAGCAGACAACATCAACAGATGATGCTGTCTGCTTTTTGGTTTTGTGAATAAAGTTTTTGGCTTTTCGGTATGCTCGGAAAATGCTGCTTTCAGAGATGCGGATTAAATATTATTGTCAATAAAAAGGTGAAGAAATATATTCCGTACTTACAGCAACGACAGAATTCTTCGCTTGTATTCCAGAAACTCTGCTGTCAGATTGAAATCATCACGGCGGGGTTTCGGTTCTTTTATAATTATTTCACCGGCTATTTTTCCCGGTGAACCTGACAAAAGATAAATTCTGTCCGAAATAAGAATTGCTTCATCAATATCGTGCGTAATGAAAAGCGTTGAAAGCCGGATTTGCTCCATAACATTGAGATACCATTTGTGCATTGAGCTCTTTGTGATGGTATCGAGCGCAGAGAAAGGCTCATCCAGAAGTGCAACATCTTTTGAAAACATATATGTCCGCAGCAGAGCCGCACGCTGTCGCATACCGCCTGAAAGCTGAGAAGGGTATTTCTTTTGTGTTCCGTCAAGACCGAATTGAGAAAATAACGGTGACACCTGCATTCGGGCTTCTTTTTTTTTCATACCTTTAAGCAAAAGAGGCAATGCTGCGTTATCTTCAATTGTTTTGTAAGGCAGCAGCAAGTCCTTTTGCAGCATATAACTGATGTGTCCCGGCTGATTGGTGATGTCTTTTCCGTCAAGCAGCACCTGACCTTTATCTGGGGTCAGAATTCCGGAAATGATATTGAACAGCGTTGTTTTTCCGCCGCCGCTGACTCCGAGCAAACAAACCAATTCTCCGTGATTAAGTTCAATGGAAATATCATTCAGAACGAAATTACCGTCAAAGCTTTTGCTGATGTTTTTTACTTCTAATTTATTCATATCATTCGGGAAGGAAGTCGTTTGTGAAACCGTAATCGGGATTGATTTTTTCTTCAAGAAGATTATTTGTGTTCAGCCAATTATAGAATGCCGCCCAGCGTTCAGCGTCGAATTCACCCCATTTTGAAGCGTCGGCGATGTATTCGGATGCAAGGTATTCCTGACTTGCATAAACAAGCTCGCTGTTTGATTTAAGCTCGGGTGCGGCGTTCATAAGAATATCTGCAGCTTCTTTGGGATTCTCTGCTGAATATGTGTATCCTTTTGAAAGTGCATCAACGAATGCTTTGGCTTTTTCCGGATTATCGTTGAGCCATGAATTATTGCCGATAATAACGGGAGTATAATAGTCAAACACGGGATTAATGTCAGCAAATTCAAAGTAGTCAGTTTCAAGTCCTGCAGTCCGGCAGGCAATTCCTGCCCAGGCATAGAAAATCCATATCGCATCAACGGAACCGCTTTTCAAAGCGGAAACTTCATCGGTAACCGTTGATGGAATCAGCTCAACGAGGTCGAAGTTACCGCCGTCAGCTTTCATAACATCACGGATTGTTTCTTTTTCAACATCCATATCCCATGTTGCATATTTTTTGCCTTCAAGACCCTTGGGTCTGTCCATTCCTTCACCTTTGCGTGAGATAATGCCAGATGTGTTATGCTGAATAACCGCTGCAACCGCAGTTACAGGCATGGCATTATCCCCGATAAAGGCAGGTGCAAGAGTATCCTGAAATGAAACCCCGAACTGTGCTTTGCCCGATGCAACCAATGCTGTTGCGCCGTCTTCGGGCGGCTGAACAATCTCAACATCAAGACCTGCATCTTCAAAATATCCGTTTGCCTCGGCAACAAATATTCCCGTGTGATTTGTATTCGGTGTCCAGTCAAGAACGATTGTTATTTTGCTTTCCTCTGTTTTTCCGCAAGCCGTCAAACAGAAAATTATTGTAACGGAAAGTAATAATGCTATTAGTTTTTTCATGCTTTATTCTCCTTATTATTGATGTTACGGTATGGCATACATTTTTTCTCGGCGAAGCCGACCAAAGCCATAAGAGCAAGAGAAATTGCCGATATAAGAAAAATGACGGCAAACATCTTATCGAAAGCGAAGGCTTTTTTAACCCGTGTCATATAAACACCGAGACCGCCGAAGCCTCCGAGCCATTCGCTGATAACTGCTCCCACAACGCTGTATGCCGCCGCTATACGAAGCCCCGAAAACAGTTGCGGTAATGCTGACGGGAATTTGATGTATCGGAAAATCTGCAAACGGGATGCGCCCATGGAACGAAGTAATCCGATTGAATCTTTATCCGCACTTCTGAATCCGTCAAGAAGTCCGACGGTTACGGGAAAGAATGTTGATATAACTATCAGAACTATTTTCGGCGTCATCTCATAACCGAACCAAAGCACAAGAAGCGGCGCAATTGCAACGGAAGGAATTGTTTGCGTGATAATCAGCAGGGGGTAGAATGCTTTATATAAGATATCAAATGTATCCATAAACACAGCTGCACAGAATCCTACGCTTACTCCGAGAAACAAACCGATAAAAGCCTCTTGTAAAGTAATAACCGAATTTTCAAGAAGCAAAGGCAATTCATTAAAAAAAGCCTTGATCACTTCTGTCGGTGACGGCAGCATATATGACGGTATAAGTCCCGTTGCGCAAAGCAGCTGCCATAAAATGAGCAATGCGGCAACGGCGGCTATTGACGGTATCTTACGCTTGAGCATGCTTTTTTATCTTTTTGTCTATGGTAAGTATTTCGCCTTCGGGTCTGTAAACAATTTTTACATAAGCGGAAACACTTTTTGCGCCGGCTTTTATTGCTATGTGCTGACATTCCTTGACGATATCCATCAGTTGGTCATAGCTGTCACCTTCGATTGTGGTTTCAAACGGACCGACATGGCAGTTTAAACCGCTGCTTTTGATAAATGCGATAACCTCATCAACAATGCGGATAAGGTCATCCGTGTCTTTTGCTGTGGGAAGAACCTGGATTGCGATGCTTGCTTTCATTTTTTTACCTCCAAAATTAAAATTGCCTCCGCCGGAAACGGGCGAAGGCTTTTTAAAGTACGGTTGTTTACTGCAGGTCACAATGTACTTCGCTATTCTTCCTACGCCGGCATTATCCGGATCAGGTTTACGGGTCGCAGGTTTACCTGCCTCTCAGCCGTTCGGAACGGCTCCCCGGATTGAAATATGAAACAAAAACAGGAGACAACCTTTTTTGGAAGCCTCCTGTAAAAAATCTTTGTGTATGACTTCCTACGGCGGCATTATCCGCATCAGGTTATAGGGTCGAAGTTTGATTACTTCCTCTCAGCCTGCAACCACAAGCTCCCCTGTATTTATTTCGGTTGTTATTATATACCCGTTTTTTCAAAAATACAATAGTTTTTTAAAAATTTTTTGGATTAACCTTAATCGATTCATCATCTGCCTGCAATGCTGTTTATATATTAAAAATGTTTATTTTATTCTGTTTATGTCTTGATTTTGCAATGCTGAAGTGTTAAAATCAAATAAATCCTTTTGGGAGGTAATGTTATGGATAAAAAATTAAGAATCGGTGTTTTCGGTGCGAGAAGAGGTTGCGGAATTTCTCAGAATCTCACTCTTACCAAAAAAGCATACATAAGCGCTGTGTGTGACTACGATGAAAGTACATACGAGGGAATATCAAAATTCTGCTGTGAAGAAACAAAATATTTCAAGGATTTTGATGAGTTTATAGAAAGCGGAATGGATGCTGTTGTTCTTACCAATTTCTTTCATCAGCACGCAAAATATGCCGTAAAGGCACTTGAAAAAGGCATTCATGTTCTCAGCGAAACAATGCCTGCGGTTACAATGGCTGAATGCGTTGAAATCTGCCGTGCGTCGGAAAAAAGCGGTGCAATTTATATGCTTGCCGAAAATTACGCTTATTTTGCAGTTATCAGCAAGCTTACCGAAATTTACCAGAGTGGCACTCTCGGCGAAGCACTTTACTGTGAAGGCGAATATGTTCATCCCATGAGCCATGAGGAATATGTTCATTATACCCCCACAACAACCCATTGGCGTGCTCTTATGCCGTCAGGTTTCTATCTGAGCCATTCTTTTGCACCTCTTATGAGAGTTACAAACGACATTCCCGTTTCCGTTAACGCAAGAAGCATTTATACCGACGGTATGCGTCAGGAGCGTGAAGGCGAACCCGTCAAGGACGTTGCATCAATTATGCTCTGTACGATGAGCAGAGGTGCTGTTGCAAGAATAACAGGCTGGGCAAAATTCGGCGGTCACGGCAATTGGTATAGGTTCGCTTGTGCAAAGGGAAGCGCAGAAACGGTCAGAGGCGACGGCGGAAAAATCCGTGTTGTTTATAATGATTGGGAGGTTCCCGAAGGCGTTGAACCCGAAAAGGTTTCAACCGTCGGTTTCCCCTTTGATAAGGATAAGGCAAGACAGTGCGGCCATTCGGGCGGAGATTATTATGTTGCTCATGAATTCATAAGCTGCATCCTCGAGGGCAGACAGCCTTATTTCAACGCTTACCGTTCATGCGCAATGTCGGCGGTTGCAATTCTCGGCTGGAGAAGCAGTCTTCACAACGGTGCAGAATATAAGATTCCCGATTTCTCAAAAGAAGAAGAAAGAAAGCTTTATGAAAACGATAATCTTTCACCCTTCCCCGATGAAAACGGTGTTGCAAATTATCCCTGCACAAAATATGATGCAGACAAATATGATATCTGATATCCGATGAAAATCAAAACACGGGAATTTGAAGCTTTGCTTCGTTCCCGTGTTTTTTCTTTGATAAATCGGAATTTGTTATACAGAACGATGTTATATCAATAAACAAAATATATTGATTGCAAACACAACGGACAGCAAAAATGAAATGATTTGTATCATATTTTTCTTCTGTATCTTTTACTCAAGTCGGAATTTATATTCCGATAATCTCCCTGATTTCACTTGCATCAATATCATTCAGATTGCGGTTTTGCGAAACGGAGATATAAGCTGCCGTACCTGCGGCTTCGCCAATACCTACACAGATTGGCATTACTCTGAAATTGGAGTGTGCCATATGTGTACCCGAAATGTTTCTTCCGCAAAGCAGAAGATTTTCTTTAACTTCGGGAAGAAG
Organism: Acutalibacteraceae bacterium; assembly: GCA_045601745.1. Lineage (GTDB taxonomy): Bacteria > Bacillota > Clostridia > Oscillospirales > Acutalibacteraceae > CAG-177. Next base: position 793 of record JAZSAH010000092.1, on the reverse strand, counting down.
ACAACGGTATGGAATCGTATATCCCTTTGTCTGTTTGAAATGCTTCTGAACGCCCGTTTTGTCAAGTCCTGCACCCGTGATGTTATGAACATCAAAATTGAAGTAAGCATCCTTAACAACATAATCGTCAAACACTTTCGCTTCAAGAATATCCTGTTCGTTAAGCGTGTATTTACCCTTGAAATGTCTTGTTTCACGGATGCCGATTAAAGATGCGGAACTGATGATAAAACAGTTTTCATATCCGGGAACAAAGTCCCTTAAATAATTCACTATATCATCCATCTGTCTGCGGCATACAAGCGTTGCTTTTGTTAAATCATCGGCAACCGTGCCGTCAATTTCAACGGCGTTTGTCATATTGCAGGTAACAACACCGGGAAGTGTGGTTTCATAAGTGAGAATATGTCCTGCAGGGTAGGGTATATGTTCTTTTGCAAGAGCCTGAAGTTCGCCATTGGGTGTTTCATAAGTGGATTCAAATGAGCCCAAAAATACCGCACGGTCATAGTCAACACCGCCGACCTTGAACATCAGAGTTGCAGGCTGCATTTTATTATCGCTTTCTCTGCCGAGAACAAATTCTGCTCCTGCTCTTGCGGCAATATCGCCGTCACCTGTAGCGTCAATAATGACTTTAGCATATATATCAGTTTTGCCCGATTTGTTGATAACGGTTGCACCGAGCACCTTGTCGCCGTCACAGATTGCATCTTCAGCAAAGGTGTAAAGCATAAGCTTACAGCCAACCTCGTCAAGCATTTCAAGATAAAGCGTTTTCAGCTTTTCGGGG
>JAZSAH010000091.1:0-3201 GCA_045601745.1 Acutalibacteraceae bacterium | reverse complement strand
TGGGTCAGCGGCTCGATGAATGACATTCTCTGCATAAAAGACGGCAAAGCAGTTGCAACATACGAAGACATTGACAACCTCGCAATTCATCCGTCAGGTGCCTGGGGCGTTAACTTCTTCACTTCCAACGAATGTGCTATTGTTACCTTCAACGGCAGTACATACACCTCAACACCCATAACCTTCAAAGAAGCGGATACAATAATGCAACTCTGTGTTGACGAAAACAATATTTATGTCTGCTCAAATGCAGCTGACGACAGCGGTCACAAGGTTTTCATTTACAACAAAGACGGTGTTCTTCAGAAAACTCTCTGCGATGCCGAAGGTGAGGGACTCGGCAGCGTTACTTTTGTTACACAGACATCAAACGGCTACATTGCTTTTGACGGCAATATGAGAGATGTTCTTCTTTGGGATAACAACGGTACATTCATTTCCGAAATCTCTGACGGAGATCTGTTCAGCACGGGTTATCCGTGGTTCTGCGATTCCGCAGTTCTTGATGACGGAAGTATTATTACAATTATGACAGATGAACGTGAAGATAGATCTGCAACCGAGCTTGTAGCGTTCATCGTCAAAGGATTCTGATGTTTATGATTAAATCAAAAAGAATTATCAGCTTATTGCTGACTCTGTGTTTCATGATTGCTCTGACCTCTTGCGGAGAAGATTCTCCGCAGGAGGTTACTCCAAATGAAACAACACAAACAGCCGAAGATGAAATAAGCGAAGAAATAACCGTTCTTTCGCTCAACAAAGAATATATTTCTCATTATGAATGGTATGAAGATCATCCCGAAATGCTTGTAAGAAGCGAATATACGGATGTTACCCTTGATAAATCAATGGAGAAAAAATATCCGCTTCTTGCCAAAGCTCTTACGGAAACATCCGTTATGAGAAGAAGAACAATGGAAGAAGAAAAGGATAATTTCATCGTTACTGCTACCGAAGAATTTTTGAATGACAGCGAAGCCTTTTCTGCCTATGTTTCAACTCTTGATGTTCAGGTTAGGCGTGCCGACAGTGTTGCAGTCAGTATTGTTGAAGATTACAATTCGGAAACTGACAGAGCATTCAACTGCCTTAATTACGACACAGAAAGCGGAAAACTGCTTGCTCTTTCCGATGTTGTAACGGATGTTGCAAAGCTTCCGTCAATCGTTGAAAAGGTTATTATGAGCCGTATAGGCGAAGAAGAACCATTCGGTGAAACTGCCATTCCCGATTATTTCAAAAATACCCCCGAAGAAGATATCACGTGGATACTTGACTATAACGGCATAACCTTTTATTTCGAGCCGGGCGCTGTTGCTCCCACGAATTTCGGCATACAGACTGCAACCGTTACATTTGCTGAACAACCCGATTTGTTTAACAAAAAATACATTTCTGTACCGGATGCCTATATAGTTAGCCTGCCCTTATCGTCACCGTTTTTTACCGACATCACGGGTGATAAAAAAACAGATGAGCTTACCGTTTCGGGCAACTACGACTATGACGACAGATTTTATTATACACTCGAAATAAATTCGGAAAACTCAAATTATGAGGTGGATTGGTTTGCTTATGACCTGAATCCGTATTATGTCAGAACCGCAAACGGTGACAGCTTCCTCTATGTATTCAGCGAGGAAAGCGAAGAGGAAGACCGTCAGATGATTCTGTGCGTATTCAGCCTCAAAAACGGTGAAATCAAACAGGTCAGCGAAATGAATATGGGCTTGCTTTACAGAGGTAATAATGTTTTTGCTTTGCCGACTGACCCCGATAATCTTCTGCTTTCTGTCTATGACGGCTCAACAGATTCAGTTTTCTCTGCAGATGAAAACGGTATTCCGATGAAAACCGTCAATGTAAGTTCACCTGATGAATTTCTGAATGCTATATCGTCAAATACCGAAATAATCATCAAAGACGGTTATTACAATTTAAGTGATTATGTTGAGCAGCAGAGTCAGAACTTCGCTCATAAATTTGTCCGATTTGATGAATGTTTTGACGGTACAGAAATCTTTATAAAAGATGTTTCGTTCCTTAAAATTTCGGGCAGCACAAAAAAGTTTTCTGACACAGAGCTTGTTGTTACTCCCAGATATGCTACTGTGCTGAATTTTGAAAACTGCAATAATATTGAAATCTCGAACCTTACTTTGGGTCATGTTGATGCAGGTGAATGTTCAGGGGATGTTCTGGATTTTTCGAATTGTTCATATGTTACCATTGACAACACTGATCTTTACGGTTGCGGCGTTTACGGTATCAGAGCAAAAGACAAAACGGGAAATGTTTATGTCAGCAACAGCACTATCCGAGATTGTTCGGACGGTCCGATGAATATTGTTGATGTTTACGGAGTGTTTGAATTCACAAACTGCACTCTTACAGGCTCGGACGGTTTCGGTTGTTTTGAAAAAAACGATAGCTGTTCACTCACTTTCCGCAACTGCACTTTCGGTTATTGGGAAACATCATATTTCATGTTCCTTGAAAATATAACAACCGAAAATTGCATATGGAGCGAAGATTACATATACCCCGAATACGGGTACTGATTTTTATGGCATTAGTCTTAATCAACCCGTTAGGAGTTTCACACCCTAATACTCCAAAGAAAAAAGCAGAAACAGAAAAAGAAAATCAGGTGCAGCAGGAGTTAAATCCCGTTGCACCTGATAAAAATTTCAAGATGTGTTTATGCCGTGAAAATCAGCTCGTGATTAACAATCTCGCTTGCCTGTGCTTCAATGTTAATCATACGGGCAACCCACTCCATTTGTGCATCTGCTTTGAGTACGAAAAGAATGTCTATGATGATGCCGTAAAAACGTGTTTTATTGAATCCGTTATTATCATTCGTACCAAACAAATAAGGACTTGCGAATGCAAGTCCTTATTTGTTTGTGTTTGTGTCCGAAGGACACAACATCGTTTTGCGACATTTATGGCGCAAACTTCATTTCGGTTTCACCCGAACTTCATTCCGCTTGCGGACACAAAACGAAGTTGTCTTACGACAAACAGTGTTACACCTTACGGTGTAAACGATGTGATGCTTCGCATCAACGATATTGCACTTCGTGCAAAAGAATGATATACTTGCCTTGAGGTGATAGAAATGAAAGAAGATAAGCTCTCTGATTTATCAATGCAATTATCAGTTATTACAATGTTGCTTCAATAAAAATGTTT
>JAZSAH010000090.1:0-2610 GCA_045601745.1 Acutalibacteraceae bacterium | reverse complement strand
TAAACGGATGGAAATATATGAAGTTGGAACAACAAAATACGTTGATGCCGCACTATTTGAACTAGACTTAAGTTTTATAGGAAATCAATTACCAGAAATGGAATAGTGCCAGATAGATAAATTCCAATTTGTCGAACAGTTCAATATGTACCGCCGTATTCGGAAAAATCCGAGTACAGCTTTTTAATTGCTACTATGATTGAACTTCTTGGGTTGATGTGGTATAATGTAGGAAATCGGACAGACCGATAAATAAGAATTTGTAGGGACGATCGCAATGATTATTCTGATTACAGGTGCTTCACACACAGGAAAAACAGTACTTGCACAAAAATTGCTCGAAAAATATAAATACCCATATCTCTCAATCGACCATCTTAAAATGGGATTAATTCGTAGTGGCAACACAGAACTTACCCCTATGGATGATAATGAATTAACCGGATACTTGTGGCCGATTGTTCGTGAAATGATAAGAACCGCTATTGAGAACAATCAGAATTTAATTGTCGAAGGCTGCTATATTCCATTCGATTGGCAGAAGGATTTTGACTCCAAATATCTTGAAAACATCAAATATTACTGCCTTGTAATGAGTGATGTTTATATCAGAAACCACTTTGCCGACATAAAGGAATATGCAAATGCCATTGAAAACCGTTTGGATGATGAATGGTGCACAATGGAGAGTGTGTTGGCAGATAATGCAGAAATATTAGCCCTCGCACAAAAGCATAATGTGAACTATATACTCATTGAAGATACGTATGAAATCAATATCGATTCAAAATGACAAATCTTAGTTTTGCACTATAAATAAAAGGAGAAAATATGACACAAATCATTTCATTTTTGCTGTCCGTTGTGTTTGCGTTTGATATGTTTTTTGTTGGTTTGTTTCCCGAAAAACAGCTCATTATCACGCAAACAGAAACAGAAACCGAATATTACGTAAACGGTGAAAATGATAACTTGCGTTTCGGTGTCATCGGCAACAGCAATCTGTTTGAGCCTGATGAAGAAATCAGGGTTATTATTGAATGCCTTGATGAATCGCTTGACGGCACAAAAGCAAAAATCTCCGTCAGAAGTGAGCAAACGGACTTTGACAAGCGAGGATATGTCACGCTCAAATCCTCTTTGCCCTACAACACCTTTGCTTTTTCGTCCGATAAAAACGGTGTTTTTACCGTTGCAATCAAACTTTCCGATGCGACCGAATACAGTTTCAACGTCGGTGTTGTTCCCCGAAACAAGCAGGCAAGTGACGGCTTTTACTACGGCATTCAGCCGTATATAACCCGTGCATATACTTGGGGCGAAGGCTTTCAGCTTCCGAATTACAGCGCAGAAGAATCCGTTGACAGAATTCTTGACGTTGCGCAATATCTCGGCATAAACCTCGTCCGTGAGGACAGCGTCGGTTGGGACGCAATGCAGAGCGAATCTTACGGCAACGTTGATTTCTCCGTGCAGGATTTACTTGTCAGCAAAGTCAACGAACGGGGTATGAAATACAACTGGCTTCTCGGCTTCAACGCAGGCAAATGGTCTGCCGCAGATAAATACAAAGAGAATTACGATGAATCAATCGGCTGGACTTACCCTCCCGATGAAAATATCTGGTCTGATTTTGCAAGCAAGGTTGCAGTACATTACGCCGCTAACCCCGACATTCTGTGGGAAATATGGAACGAGCCGAACTATATTTTCTTTGCAGGCACTCCCGAAGAATATTTTTCACTTCTTGAAAAAACCGCAACAATAATCAAAACAGAAAACCCGTCGGCATACGTTTATTCGGGCGGACTTGCTGTTGCGGAAAAAGAAAGCAACCTTGTTTTTTATCAGAAATCCGCAGAATTGATTAATAAGAATCTGCTTGATAATTACGGTTATCACAACCACGACGGACTTGATAATTACTATGACTATATGGGCAAGACGCTCTCTCTTACGAAATCGGCAGGACTTTCAAACGGCGGTTTCAACAGCGAAAGCGGTGTAGGCGGCACAGATGCGGCAACAATCGCCTGCAAGGCACTTTACACCCGTTCAACGGGAGCAAAAGGTTTTGTTTCCTTTGCATTCAGAAAAACCGTCACACCTGAAAACGATATAAATGATTTTGCGTTTTTCAACGAATATATGCAACCCACCGAAGCTGTAATCACTTACGCAACGGTTATCCGTTTTCTCGGCAATGCCGATTTCGTCAGGAACATTTCAAACGAAAAGAATCTTGTAATTGACGAATACACTGAAAACGGAAAGAAAATAGAAGTTTATTACAGCCTTGGTGAAAAAACTAAAACCGCCGCACCCGAAGTCGATTATAAAGCCTTTGATATGTACGGCAATGAAATACAAATCGGCAGGAAGCTGACTGTCAGCAATACACCGATATATATTGTTTATTGATGTTAGAGCGATTTTTATGACAAATTCCAATTTGTCGAATTAAATTTAATAATATACCTTAAACTCCTTCGATGGATAAACCGTCGGAGGAGTAATTTTTTTGAAAAATTTTTAAAAAGTGGACATTAGGTTTCCATTTTAAGGTTTATTTTACTGTTGTAAAAATTTTTCAAAGCGGAAGTAAAGCTT
>JAZSAH010000089.1:0-4160 GCA_045601745.1 Acutalibacteraceae bacterium | reverse complement strand
ACAATGAAAAAAGCTGTTGAAACAATGGTTCCCGGCACAATGACATATGCAGTAAAAGAAATCAACCCCGAATACTTCAACAACAAGAACAGAAGCCAGTCAACATCACTTATTGATGACCTTGCACGCTTTGTTTTCACTCCCGATAATAAATCACTCAAGCCCACAATGATAGTTAACATTGCTGCTCATCCCGACGTTGCAGGTCTTCCCGTTGATGACATCGATAACGGCAGAGATCTTTCCGGTGACTATATTTATTATCTCGGCGAAAGAATTGAAGAAAAAGACTTCAACTTCATGTTCTTCAACGGCGCTATTGCAGGTATCTACGAAGGCAGAGGTCCTGCAGGCGACGGTGTTCCCACAGAACGCAGATACGAAGAAACGCTTCGTTACGGCCGTGAAATCGCAAACATGGCTCTCAATCTCACAAACACAGTTGCAGAAATCGAAGCTAACATGACCGATGCCGAAAAGGCAAAGATGGAAGAAGAAAAGAAAATCGGCGGCGAAAACTATACTCTCTGGTATGAAGGCTGGACTCCCGTTGAAGAAAAGGTTCTTGAACCCAACCTCAACATCATCATCAAAGAAGTAAAGATTAAGGTTACAAACCCCCTTATTCAGCTCGTCGGTAAGCTCAATCTTGTTAACTATACAGTTTGCAAGGAAGGCTTCAACTACTACATCTTCGCAGAAATCGGTTACATGGAAATGGGCGGCGTCAAGGTTGCTTTCATGCCCGGCGAAATCGTTCAGGACCTTATCTGCGGCGGTGATTCACTCACAGCTGACGGTTCATTCTCAGGCAAGGATTTCGGTCACAAGCCGGTTTATGAGCTTTTCGGTGAAGACACAATCTGCTTCGGTCTTATGAACGATGCTATCGGTTATGTTGTTCCCGATAACGACTATTCAATGGCACTTCTCGGTGACCACTATCAGGAAATGATTTCTCTCGGTGAAGAAGCAGGCTCAACAATTCTTGAGGGCATGGCTGAAATCGCAAAAGAAGTTAAATAATCAAGCAATAATTTTACGGCTGTCTGAAAAGGCAGCCGTATTTTTCGTTTTTGATATTGACTTTATCAAGGTAAATTGATAAAATATGCAGATGAAATATATACAAAGGATGTTTCTGATGCAAAAACCGTTTATAAAAGGTCTGTCGCACGGAATACCGATTTGTCTCGGATATTTTTCGGTTGCCTTCGGCTTCGGAATTCTCGCCGTTAAATCGGGACTTCAGGCAATAGACGCAATTCTTATTTCATTGACAAATCTGACCTCGGCAGGACAAGCCGCAGGAGTCGGAATAATCGCCGCCGCAGGCACTCTGCTTGAAATGGCAATAACGCAATTTGTCATTAATCTGCGTTATTCTCTTATGGGTCTGACCCTTTCTCAAAAGCTTTCCGATAAATTCACAACAATTCACAGACTGATTGCTTCATTCGGAATAACCGATGAAATATTTGCCGTTGCTGTTTCTCAGAAAGATAAGCTTGTTCCGTCATATATGTACGGTCTTATCATGATTTCGGCAACAGGCTGGGTCGGCGGTACTGCATTGGGTGCTGTTGCCGGTCTTGCACTCCCCGCTTCACTCACCGCCGCAATGGGAATTCTCCTTTACGGAATGTTTATTGCAATCATTGTTCCCGCCGCAAGGAAATGCAGAAAAGACCTGATAGTTATCCTTATTGCAGCTGCATTCAGCGCAGTATTCAGATATTTGCTTCCCGGTGTTTCATTCGGATTTGCAATCATAATCAGCGCAATTCTCGCCGCCGTTATCGGTGCAGTTCTTTTCCCGATTAATCTTGCGGAAACGGAGGGCGAAAAAGAATGACAATGTTTCTTTATATTGCCGTCATGGCAGGCGTTACATATCTTATCCGCATGATTCCGTTCACCCTTTTCAGAAAGAAAATCAAATCAAGATTTATCCAGAGTGTTCTCTACTATATCCCCTATGCAGTACTCAGCGCAATGACATTCCCTGCGATTTTCTATTCAACGGATAACACGGTTACGGCAGTTGCAGGTACGGTTATTGCAATAATACTTGCATATTTCAGATTGCCGCTTACGGTTGTTGCAATTGCAGCTTGTGCGGCGGCGTATATAACAGGATTGATTATTTAAAAGGAGATTAATAATGTTAAAAACAATAATTCTTCTGATTCAAATTATCCTGATAGCAGTTTATATCGCAATAAACATTCAGATGAAAAAATATATCAAATCACATTCTGATGAAACTCTGGAAAAATGCGAAAATTATCTCAGCAAAAAAACAGCAGTCAAAAATGTGCTTATTCTGTTAATAGCTTTGTGTGCAATATCATTGATTTTTATACGATAATTATAACAAAACCCACCGAAAATCCGGTGGGTTTAATTCATCATACAAGTGACCATTCAGCCATTTTTCCGACCTTTTTCCATGCGGCTTCCGCTTCCTTAACCCATTCTTCAAAACCGTCGGGGGTTTCGGGGAAACGTTCATAGAGAGATGTCATCATACCGCTGTTTATAACAGCATTGACAACGCTCTTAAGCTCCCATATTCTGATATTGCCCGTAACAAGTCCGATAATTACAAAAATAAGGGTTTTGAGATAATCGGTAATGCTCAGGTCAAGACCGCCCTCGCCCATTGAACCGAGAATCTTTCGGCTGAAAATAACATCATACTTAAAAAGAAATTCGTTTGCTTTCGGGGTATGGCGGATGATAGCGGTAAGAAGCGCCATCAGACTTGCAAATTCCTTGCCCTGAGTATCGTTATACCTCTTGTTAATGCTCCAAAGAGCTTCTCTTGTGGGATATTTTCCGTCTGCCATAGCTGCCGCAGCTGTATCAATTGCGATATCTTCAAGCACAAGCGATGCCGTGCAGCCCTCACCGCAGTTTGGTTTGGTAAGACAAGCAGCATCACCCATTGCAATAAAACCGTCGGCAACAAAGGAAAACGGTGCTCTGTGATAAGGGGTTCTGCCTCTTTCAATCCATTTTACGGTATGTGAAGGAATTTTAACATTCTTTGTGAAAAGCTCATACATTTTTTCTGCCTGCTCAAATCCCGAGCATGAACCGATACCGATAAGCGCATCGGTCATACCGCTGGGAGCAATCCATGATTTATACATGAGCCAGAAATCGGAATGGAGCCAGTCGCATCTCTTTTCTTTGAAATCAATATATCGGAGAATTACATAAAACATATCATCGGGGGTAAGCTCGAATTTTTCAACGCCGTAGTTATCAGGAAGATTTGTTCTGACAACGGCAGGAATACCTGAGCAGTCGCAGACAAGACGGCAGTTAACAGCAGTTTTCTCGCCGTCTTTTTCATATTCAACACCGTTTATTCTGCCGTTTTCATCAAAAAGAAGTCCTGCGAATGAAGCTTTATAAATGATTTCCGCACCTGCTTCAATTGCCCAGTCATTCATATAAACTATGTAGTCATGCTTATGCATTCCGATAACGGGAGAGCATGAAGGCTTGGGATGATGACCGAATGCGGAATACATATTCTGATCCTCAAACATAAAGGCAAAAATGCCGTCGCCCTTTTTAACCTCGGGCAGACCGAACCGTTCCATTTCAGCCTTTCCCATATGGAAAATATCGTAATCGGGGCTTATTGTTTCTCTTGCGCTTCTGTCAATAACAAGAACGGAAAAACCTCTTTCCGCCATTCTTCTTGCATAGTAACTGCCTGCGGTTGATGCACCGACAATAACTATATCGTAATTCATATATATTTCCCCTTCCATGAATATAAATTAACTTGAAACTATATTGCTCCGCAAAAGCTGATTTAACTCCCTCAGGGTCCATGACCCGGCTCCATCTTGAGGGAGCCAAAACAATAAGAAACTTCCTGACAGTTTATTTCTGCAAATATCAGCCTATATAAATTATATATTTTTTGAAAATAAATTTCAATATATTTTTACATCCAGAACAATTTTTCACCGTCGGTTTCACGAAGGTGTGAAACATCATTCTGCAATGCGAGCTTTACGGGTGCATCATCGCAGAAATTGATTTTTGTTACTGATGCATTATAAACCGAAAGGCGCATTGCTTCGCACGGAATATTCAGCGCCGCTTTTATGAGCTGATTGAGAAACATACCGTGA
>JAZSAH010000088.1:0-2924 GCA_045601745.1 Acutalibacteraceae bacterium | reverse complement strand
CTTCCGCTTTAGCGTTTCCCACAAGTATAACTTGTGGTTGATTACATAATAAAAATGGGGCTGTAAAATACAGCCCCATTATTATTGGGTTATGCAAAAATCAATGAGATGATTGATGAAAAGCCTTTTGTGAGATTATTAAGTGCAAGAAGGATATCGCCGAGAGTGAGCATGAGTGATGCTGTGAAAGTATCGATTCCGGCATCTTCTGCAAAATCCTTGTTATCAAGTGCAAACTGGCTGATTGTTACAACCTCTGTTTCAAAATCCCATGTGTTATCTTCCTTAACGGTAATCATTCTCACACCTCTTACGATGTCATTACCGTAGGAATTATATGTTGCACCGGGAGTATTGATAATCTTAACGCCGTCAAGCTCTGTTGTATAGCTGTTAAGGTGGTCATGACCCGAGAAAACTGCAAGAACATCGCCGCCTTTTACCATTGCGTCAAACTGACCGTGGTTCTTTTCGCTGGGGCAAGGGAATTCAAAGAGGAAACCGTCCTGAATGTTTTCTGTCTTGGGGAAGAATGAGTAAATCTTGCCGTTTGCTTTGGGAGTAACCACATCGAGATCAACGAGTGATTCATGGAAAAGTGCCTCATAAACTTCGCCTACAACGATGTGCTGGAATGCAAGTGAGGGAACTTTGCCGCCCGCAAGAGTTTCAAGAGCCTTGCTCTTTGCCTGATACCATTCAATCTGGTCTTCTCTTACGCAGTCATAGATACCGAGGTCATTGCCGTTTTCGTCAATATAATGTGAACCGCTGTCAAACATCCAGAGGTTGAACTTAATCTTCTTTCCGTCGGAGCTCATAACGGGAAGGTTGTGGGTTGCAGTGCCGTGAAGCGAAGGAACTTCGTCATATGCAAGGCAGTAGCCCTTGCCGTAAAGCTGATACATGGGAAGAAGCTGATCGTTTTCAACGCCCTGCTCACGGTCATGGTTACCAAAAACAAGAGTGAAATAAGTTTCGTTTTCAACGAAAACCTTGCAGAGTTCTTCGATTGCCTGAGCCTTTGTTTCTTTGGGACCTACTGTATTGTCACCGCCGAGAACAACGATATCGGGCTGATACTCTTTAAGAGCAGCATCAATAAATTTGAGCATGGTTTCGATTGCAGGATAGCCGTCCTGGCAGTCGCAAAGATGCATTACCTTGAATTCACCGTTCTTATCAAACTTAAGGGGTGATGCAGCATCAGCGGATGCCGAGATTGCACAAACGCTGAAAACAAGCATAAGTGCGAGTACGATTGAAACAAATTTTTTCATTCCAATACCTCCGTATAATAAATTAATGATAATATTTTATATCAAAAAAACTCCAAAGTCAACCTTTTATATTGACATTACTTTTCATTTGTGTATAATAATTTAGGAGTTATTCTCAAATTGGAGGACGACATGAAAACATATAATACACATCAGAGAAAGGCTCTGATTGATTTCTTGCAGTCAAACAGCGAAAAGGCTTTTACTATTGAAGAAATAGTAAACAGCATGAGTGAAAACGAAATAAGCCAGAGCACAGCTTACCGTCTTATGACTAAGCTTGTTGAAGACGGTCTTGTTCACCGCACTGTCAAGGGCAACAGCCGAAGCTTTGTTTATCAGTTTATAAACAACGAAAAATGCGAAGGTCATCTTCACATAAAATGCACCGACTGCGGCAAAGTTTATCACCTTGACCACGATGTTTCCGCACTTATACAAAATGATATAAAGAAAAACACTGCCTTTGAAATTGACAGCCACACCGTATTACTCGGCAAATGCAGCACCTGCAAATAAACGGAGGATAAATAATGAAAAAAATAATATCAATTCTTATCTGTGCCGTTTTATGCATGACTGTTATGTGCTCATGCGATAATAACGGGACAAACCACGAAGGTCTGAAAATAGTCTGCACGGCATTTCCGCAGTATGACTATGTAAAAAACATACTTGGCACAAGTGACGGCGTGACACTTCTCCTTGACGACGGCGCCGACCTTCACAGCTATGAACCCACCGCAACGGATATTATCGAAATCGCCTCGGCTGATTTGTTCATCTGTATCGGCGGTGTTTCCGATGAATGGGTTGAAGGTGCACTCAAATCCGCAAATTCCGACAGCCTGAAAACTGTTGCACTGATGGATTTGGTTGAAACATATGATGTTGATTATGTTGCAGGCATGGAAAAAGAGCATGACCACAGCCATGACGGTGAACATGAAAAAGATGAGCATATATGGCTATCACTTCGTAACAGCGCAAAAATAACACAAACCCTTTGCGATATTATTTGCGAAATCGATACGGCAAATGCAGATAAATATAAGACAAATGCCGCAAACTATATTAATTCTCTTAATGAGCTTGACAGCGAATATAAGTCTGTTGTTGAATCGGCAAAAAGAAACATTCTGCTGTTTGCTGACCGTTTCCCCTTCCGGTATCTCGTTGAGGATTATTCTCTTGAATATCATGCCGCATTTTCGGGTTGTTCATCCGAAAGCGAAGCAAGCTTTCAGACCATGGCATTTCTTATCGATAAAACAAAAGAGCTTGATTTACCCGTTGTCATAATCATCGAAGGTTCCGACGGCTCAATTGCGGAAATGATTGGCAAGGAAACGGGTGCAAAAACACTTACTCTTGATTCCTGCCAGTCGGTTTCATCGGCAGATATAGAAAACGGTACAAGCTATATCAATATAATGAAAAACAATCTTGAAATTCTGAGGGAGGCGCTTAACTGATGGCACTAATAAAAGTCAGCGGAGTTTCTCTCGGATACGAGGGAAAAGCAATTGTTACCGACCTTGATTTTGAGGTTAACAAAGGCGATTATCTATGCATTGTCGGCGAAAACGGTTCGGGTAAAAGCACGCTTATGAAAACCCTGCTCGGACAAAAAAATGTTGTTTC
>JAZSAH010000087.1:0-13999 GCA_045601745.1 Acutalibacteraceae bacterium | reverse complement strand
CTCCCTATCGAAATTTCAAGCGAAACAACCTCTGTTCATTACACCGACCCGGTTGTTAAAGTTCTTATTGATGAAAACGGAAAAATCGTAAAAGGCACATGGCGTTACACCGTTGAAATCAGACTGAAGGATTTTAAGGCTTTCGGTGCCGATGTTCAGAGTGCGTCAATCGTTATGGATAATATAATAACTGTAAATGGCGGTTTTTAATTTTTTATATGCACAGGGGTGACTCTGTGCATTTTTTCTGTTGATTTTACTGCAGTAAAGTATTATAATGAATCCATAAATCCGAAAGGGGAATCAGTATGAGAAAAATCAGCAGAATTTTATGCGCCGTTCTTGTTCTTTCAGTTGTTATGACGACGCTTGCTTTTTCGTCTTTTGCATCCGTTACGGGTAAAACATATTATGTTGACTCGGTAAGCGGTGATGATGCAAATGACGGAACAGATATCAATGCTCCCGTTAAAACAGTTGACGGTCTTGCAGGTGCGGATTTTTCTCCGGGAACAAAAATACTTTTCAAAAACGGCGGTGTATATGAATGTGCCGCAACTCTTTCCTGCAACGGAACAAAAGAAAATCCCGTTGTTATTTCATCTTACGGTGAGGGCGAAAAAGCCATTCTTAGAACTGAAGAAAAAACTGATATTCTCCGCCTTTTTGACTGCTCCTACATAACGGTTTCCAATCTTCATTTTGTTGCCCCCAATGGTGGCGGCATCTGGATTGATACTTATAATCAGACATCCGAAGGAATTGTTATTGATAATGTTTATTTTACGGATATGCAGAATTATAAGGTTCACAGCCGTGATAATTTTTCAGACGGTGCAGCGGGAGCAAGAGCTGCCGTTATGGTTAAAGGTCTTCCCGCAAAATCGAGATATGCCGTAAATGACCTGACAATAACAAACTGCGAAGTATATAACTGCGGAAACGGATTTATTATATGGGGTTCATGGAACGATGCGCAGGCACCCTGGTGCGATGAAAAGGATATTGACCCGATATATAATGAAGGTCTTCTGATTAAGAATTGCTATTTGCATGAAATGGATGCCGAGGCTGTTGTTGTAGGTATGTGTGACGGTGCTCTTGTAACACATTGCAGAGCGATCAACTGCTGTCAGGGCGAAGGCGTTGATGAAAACGGAGAAATTGAGTATTTCACTGCAGCCATGTGGTTCTGGGGAAGCGAAAACAGCGTTATTCAATATTGTGAAATCGCAGGTCAGAAAAATGTCGGTGACGGCATGGCAATTGATTTTGATTCCCATTCAAACAACTGCACATATCAGTATATCTATTCCCATGATAATGTGCGTTTCATGTGTAATTGCCCGAATTACAGCGGCCATTACGGCAATACCGTAAGATACTGTCTTTCTGTTAACGATAATAAAGGCAGATCAACAACTGCTGTCGGTGCGGTAGGTGAACATAATTTTAAGTTTTATAACAACACAATCATCAACTGCGGTGAATTCCAAATAAAAAATCTTTATGATGCATATTTTGTCAATAACATTATAGTTCCCGATGACGGTGCAACAATAGCCTATGACATTGATCCTGCCAGAAACAATGTTATAAAAAATAACTGCTATTACGGTGTTGCAAATCCTCTTGTTGATATTTTGTCGATGAATACAGTGCCCGGATTTGCGGGGGATGATTATTCCGATTATAACAGTTTCAGACTCTCAAAGGATTCACCCCTTATCGGTGAAGGAATCAAGGTTGAAAATGATGGTTTGCTTACCGATTTTTACGGTGAACTTATAAAATCGGACAATATCGGATGTTATGGCGGTGAAGGCGTTGATACTGAATATGCAGGCGAAACATTTTTGGAAAAGATTATCAGAACAGTAGTCGATTTCTGGGAAACTCTTATACATGAAATTACAGTTATATTTGACTGATATGAGGTGACAAAATGAAAAAGAAAACACTTAATATTTTAACCTATGACCACGGCGGATTTGTTCTCTGGGGAGATGAAGTCAAACCGAGACTCCGTAAGATTTATGAATGGATGGAAAAATATCCGAAGCTGAGAATCGGTCTTGACTATGAATCGTTTACTTTTGATGAGTTTTCAAGAAAAGACCCCGAGGTTGTTGAAATGATAGGGGATTTGCTGAAAAAATATCCCGACAGAATCGGTCTTGGCGCAACAACCTACGGTCAGCCTCTTTCCATGTTCATTTCTGAGGAATCGAATGTCCGTCAGCTGACATATTCTATCCGTACCAATCTTGATTATTACGGTGTAACACCGCCCGTTTACGCAATTTCCGAATTTGCTCTGAATAATCAGACTCCTCAGCTTATTTCAAAATGCGGATTCAAGGCTGCTATTCTCCGTTCCCATGTTATGGGTTACGGTTACACAAAAACCTTCAATTCAGCGTGGGGCAGATGGATTGGCAAGGATTTGAGCGAAATTCCCGCTGTTCCCGTTTATGACGGAATGGGCAGAGGATTCAACTGCACAACTCTCGATAACTGGATTCTTTCCCGTTGGTCTGAGGGTGAAGCAGGGTATGACCTTGAAGATTTTGAGGAGATATTCAAAGATTATGAACCTCTCCTTGCCTCAAGATATGACGACCTTACTCAGCCTATTGAAAAAATCACCGATTATATCGAAACCAAAGATAATTATAAATATGTTCTTCTCGAAGACCTTCCCGAGCTTTACGGTGAGGCTGTTGACGAGCTTAAAACCGAGGATAACGATTTCCATGTTCAGATGCCGTGGGGTTATTGCGGAAACGAAATTTTCAACGGTATCAGACAAGGTGAGGTTGATGCTCTGACGGGAGAAAAGCTCAATGCGTTTTCCGTTTTGCTCGGCGGTGAATCCATGCAGAAATCCTCCGAAGAAGCATGGAAATACATCCTTGCAGCACAGCATCATGATGTCACAATCTGCGGACTTCTTGACCTTTCGAGAAGATTCATTCCCGAATCGCTTAAAAATTC
Organism: Acutalibacteraceae bacterium; assembly: GCA_045601745.1. Classification (GTDB taxonomy): domain Bacteria; phylum Bacillota; class Clostridia; order Oscillospirales; family Acutalibacteraceae; genus CAG-177. The sequence continues at coordinate 11,002 of JAZSAH010000087.1, read as the reverse complement.
GGCTTCTGTCAAATCAAACTCTCTTGATATAATCAAGGGCAGATTTGCAAATGAAAACTGCGAGTCAGTTCTTGTTATCAATCCTCAGTCTTTTGCGGTTGATGAATGGATAGAAATTCCGACCGAAAGAGATATCTGTGCCTATGACGGCGACAATGCTCTTGAATGCGGAATGATTGATGCCGACGGCAAAAAGCTTCTCAATCTCCATGTCTGCATTCCTCCCATGACTGCAAAACGTTTTGACATCAGAAATGAAGCATCATCAGAAAAATCGGGTTATTCGTATGATAAAGAAAACGGTATTCTCACAACTCCCGTTTACTGCATTAAATTAACTCCGTCGGGTATTGCATATATTGATGATATAAATATTAACCGCCGTATCTATGATAACGGAAACGGAGCACTTTTCAGCGCATGGGTAAATGACAAGGAATGCTTCTCAAACGGCACATGGACTGTTAATGTATATTCAAGCGGAGCAAAAGCTGTTCAGCTCGGCGAAATCGGCGGTATTCCCTACCGTTTCGAAATGTCTTTTGCCGGTAAACGCGCAAGAATTGATTGCAAGACCCGCTTTGAAATGAACGGTGAGCTTGTCGGAAGAACAGATATAACTCAGGGCAGACCTGTTCCTTTGACCCTCAACGGCCATCATCAGGAGGATAAGCTCTGCTTTGTTATGAACCTTTGCCTTGATAACGACAGACGCATGGTGCGTGACCTTCCTTTTGCAATTTCAGATTGGAACGGCGCTTTGCGTAAAACCGAGGAATATTGGTATCCCAACGACAGAATTCTTGTTGACACCGAGGTTTCTCCCGAAGAATCATTTAACTCAACAACATATATGCAGGGAACATATTGGCTTGCCATGAGAGATAAAAATCATGGTCTTGCCGTATTCAACAGAGGATGCATGGGCTCTGCTGTCATGGGCAACAAGCTTCTTATTCCTCTCCTTTATTCAAACGAATATATGTGCGGAACAAGAATTCTCAACGGCGTTTTTGAAAATGAATTTGCGCTTCTTCCTTTTGATGATATTTCAGATGCTGAAATTCACCGTCAGTCAATGAGCTATAATTATATGCCTGTTGCTGATGTCGTTTCAAAGGGTAACGGTGACCTTGATGAGTTTGCTCCCGCTGAATTCAGCTTTAATGGCGGAGAGATTGTTCTCACTGCGTTCTATCCCGAAAACGGTTCGGTTTTTGCCCGTTTCTGTAATTTCTCGGATGATGCCGCAACGGCGGTTTTCAAAATTGACGGTGAAATGCATGAAACAGATTTGCTCGGCAATGAAACCGAAAAGATTTCCGACGGTAAGCTTTCGTTTAAACCCTGGGAAATAAAAACAGTAAAAATTATATAAAAAACTGTTGACAAATCAATTTAGCGGTGTTATTATTGTTTGCAAGAAAAGCGATGACGAAGAAGGCTGATTTGCAAAACTTTCAGAGAGGCGGCGTTTGGTGCGAGCCGTCAGCAGAGCATTTCAAAGCTATCACTTCCGAGCTGAAGCTCCGAACACCTTGTGTAAGTAGACAGCTTCCGTTAACACAGCGTTAAAGTGTAGGGCTTGTTGGAGTCCGATGAGTGGCGCAAAAGCGCAATTTGAGTGGTACCGCGGGTTAAGATTTTTACTCGTCTCAAAGCAAAACAATTGCTTTGGGACGATTTTTTTATTTACAAATCCCGAAGCCGAAAGGAGAGATTTAGATGATAACATTTGGTCAGGGCTCGGTTGAAAACAAAATCATGGAGGTTACTCAGCGAATTATTTCTCTTCGTCTTGATATGGGACTTACGCAGGCTGAAATGGCAAGCAAAATCGGTCTGAGCGAAGAAGAATATTGCTTCTATGAATCAGGAAACAAGGATTTCAGCTTTACCTTTATCTATAAAGTAGCTCAGGTTTGCGGTGTTGAAATAACCGATATCATGGAAGGCTCAAGCCCGGGTCTTACAGAATATACATTAACAAGAAAGGGCGAAGGAATGCCCATAACAAGAAGAGAGGGTTTTGTTTATAACAGACTTGCTCCCTTCTTCAAAAATAAAATTGCAGAGCCTTTCAGAGTTGTTATTCCATATTCCGAAGAAGCTCTCAATCCTCCCTATCATTGCGTAAGCCATGAGGGTCAGGAAATCAACATTGTTACCAAAGGTACTCTTAAGATGATTATCGGTGACAGAACCGAAACTCTCAATGAGGGCGACTGCATTTATTTTGATTCATCGGTTCCTCATGATGAAATTGCTGTCGGCGGCAAGGAATGCGAATTTTATGCAATCGTTATTTCTCCCGACGGTTCATCCGAAATGAGCGAATATGTTGAGGAAATCAAAACTCCCAGCACTACAAACGTTGACCTTGCAAATCTTCAGAATCCCGTTTATTCGAAGTTTATCGAAACGACACTCGATGAAAACGGAGTTCTCAACGGTATTTCGTTTAAGAATGATGAAAAGTTCAACTTTGCGTTCGATGTTGTTGATGAGCTTGCAAAGAAATCGCCCGATAAAACAGCGATGCTTCATGTTGCAAATGACGGAACAGAAAGACGCTTCACATTTGCGGACATGAGCCGCCATTCAAATATGACAGCCAACTATTTCAAGTCACTCGGAATTAAAAAGGGTGACAGAGTTATGCTTGTTCTCAAGCGTCATTATCAGTTCTGGTTCTCAATCCTTGCACTTCATAAAATCGGTGCAATCGTTGTTCCGGCAACAAACCAGCTTGTTGAACATGACTTTGAATACCGTTTCAATGCAGGTCAGATAAGCGCTATTGTCTGCACGGCAGACGGTGATGTTGCCCGTCAGGTTGAACTTGCAGCCGAAAAGTGCGATGTTCTCAAAACAAAAATCATTGCTCACGGCGAGCGTGAAGGCTGGCACAGCTTTGATAAAGAATACTGTGAATTCAGTGATGTTTTTGAAAGACCTTCAGCAGAAGAAGGTGCATTCGGATATGATCCCATGCTCATGTTCTTCACATCGGGTACAACCGGTTATCCCAAAATTGCAATGCACAGCCACAGATATCCTCTCGGACATTTCATAACCGCAAAGTATTGGCATAATGTTGACCCCAACGGTCTTCATTTCACAATCTCCGACACAGGCTGGGGTAAGGCACTCTGGGGCAAGCTTTACGGTCAGTGGCTCTGCGAGGCAGGCGTGTTCACTTATGACTTTGACCGTTTTGTTGCAGATGATATTCTTAAGCTTATCGGTAAGCACAAGATAACAACCTTCTGCGCGCCTCCCACAATGTACCGTTTCTTCATTAAGGAAGACCTTGAAAAATATGACCTCAAGTCAATCAAATATGCAACAACTGCAGGCGAAGCTCTCAATCCCGAGGTTTTCCAGCAGTTCCTCAAGGCAACAGGCATCAGACTCATGGAAGGCTTCGGTCAGACTGAAACAACCCTTGCAATCGGCAATTTTGTCGGTTCATCAATAAAGGTTGGTTCAATGGGTAAACCCAGTCCTCTTTTCAATGTTGACCTTATCACAAATGAAGGCACCATTGCAAAGGTCGGCGAGGTTGGTGAAATTGTTGTCAGAACAGAAGCCGGTTCACCCTGCGGTCTTTTCATGGAATATTACCGTGATGAAGAAAAAACAAAGGAAGCATGGCACGATGATATTTATCATACGGGTGATACAGCATGGAGAGATGAAGACGGTTTCTTCTGGTATGTCGGCAGAGTTGATGACCTCATCAAATCTTCGGGCTACCGTATCGGACCCTTCGAGATTGAAAGCGTTATCATGGAGCTTCCCTATGTTCTTGAATGTGCAGTTTCAGCTGCTCCCGATGAAATAAGAGGTCAGGTTGTTAAGGCTGATATCGTTCTCACAAAAGGCACAGAAAAGACCGATGCTCTCAAGAAGGAAATCCAGAAATATGTCAAGGAACGCACAGCTCCTTATAAATATCCCCGAATTGTTGAATTCAGAGATGAACTTCCCAAAACAATCAGCGGCAAAATCCGTCGTGTAGACCTCAGAGCAGGTAAATAAACGCAAAATATCCTCCGGAGAATTTCGGGTAAATGCCGAAATCTTTCGGAGGATAAAATATAATTAACAGACCAAATCTCTTTTTGAACCGTCAATAGATTGAAGGGCTGAAAAGCTTAACGAAAAAGACTTGTTGCGAACAGAAAAAAACAGGGAAGTGATATTATGAAAAGGAATATTTTTGACAGCAAAAGCAAAGAAAACAAACTGCTTGTGTTATGTTCTTCATGCATTATGGGACTGCTGTTATTACTCTTTTCGATACTCTATATTATTTATGACAAGACAGCATATTTATCTGCAGCAATAACATTCGGCACAATGCTTTATCATTTTTTGATGAGATTATCTGTCGGATATCTGACGATGAAATATATTTATCCGAGGCTTAATTATAATTCCCGGTGGTTCAGAACAAGCTCTGCGGAAAGAAAAATATACAGCATAATCAAGGTCAGAAAGTGGAAAGTATTTATGCCGACCGCAAACCCTGAAAGCTTCTCTCTGAAAAAACACACTCCGGAAGAAATTGCAAAAACCATGTGCGGTTCGGAAGTTGTTCATGAACTGAACATATTATTTTCGTTCATGCCGCTGTTCCTTGCAATTCCGTTCGGAACCTTTTCGGTTTTTCTTATAACTTCGGTTGCCGCTGCGTTGGCAGATCTTCCTTTTGTTATTATGCAGAGATTTAACAGACCGAGACTTCTCCGATTTGCATCAAGACAGAAATAAAAAGATAAAAAAGAAGCGGTTTTGCATTTGCAGACCGCTTCTTGTTGCTTATTTGGTTGTGGGATATCGTTTTGCTCTTTCGAATTCTTCGGGTGTTCCGAGTCCTTCGTCAAGATTTTCTCTTATGAGTCTGACTATTTCATCGTGAAGACGCTTATTTGTTTCTTCAACGGTCATTCCTTTTGTTGAAAACGGTTTGCCTATTCTCGATGAAAGAGTTTTGCTTCTGAATTTATATTCTCCGGTAACTGCAACGGGAACCATCATTGCTTCATTCTTAACGGCAAGCGATGCTGCGCCGTATTTGAATTCTCCGATGAGATTATCTGTTTTGTTCCTTGTGCCTTCGGGGAATATTCCCAAAGCTCCGCCGCTTGATAAAACAAGATTTGCAGATGATTTCGCATCCTCGTCATGACCGTTTCGGTTTACGCATATACAGCCCGTAAGTCTGAAAAACCATGCAAACTTTCCTTTGAAGTATTCGGATTTTGCCATGTAATTTATCGGTCTGTGAGTTGCAAGTGCAGCAAGGCACTGGTCAAGAACGTGTTTATGGTTGCTGCAGACAACAACGGCACCCTTTGAAGGGATATTTCCTTTTCCGAAAACCTTCGGACTGTAATAAAGGCGGAATGCGAGAAGAAGAAGGGGAGCAAGCAAACGATAGCCCCATGTTATGGGCTTTTTCTCCATCAGCAAACAGCCTCCTTGACGCTTTCTCTCTGAAGTTTCATGAAGTCAATTTTGTTATACGCTGTTTTGGGCAGCAAATCAACGAATTCATATTTATAAGGAACGCTGTAATGCATAAGCTTCTTTTTGCAGTGTTCACGGATTTCGTTTTCTGTTTCGGCATTCTTTTCTTTTCCGTTCTTAAGAACGATATATGCCTTTGCAACTTCTTTTTTATACTGATGAGGAATTGGAACAACAACGCATTTATCAACAAAGTCAAGCTGTTCAACAACGCTTTCAATCTGAGTGGGGTAAACATTGAAGCCGGAAGTAATCATCATACGCTTTATTCTGAGATTATAATGGACAAATCCGTCGCTGTCAATTGATGCCATATCGCCTGTATGAAGCCAGATCTTGCCGTCAGCATGAGTGCGCAGGGTGTTGGCTGTTTCTTCGGGATTGTTTCTGTAGCCAATCATGACTGTGGGACCGCTGACACAAAGCTCGCCGTCTGTATCGGCGGGAAGAACATTGGTTGTTCCGGGTTCAACAATGCACATTTCGGTTCCGATAAGGGGTTTGCCGATGGTTCTTGATTTATAGTTTTCCGCAACAGAAAGGCTGAGTGCTGCAAGACCTTCGGTCATACCGTAACCTTCACATATTTTTGTTTTGCAGTTGTGTGATGCAAGAAAATCATTGACGCTTTTTTCAAGCTTTTCGGGAAGAGTATCCCCGCCGCTGACTGCATATTTAAGGAATGAGAAATCTATTTTATCCATGCCCTTTGATTTGAGAAGAGCATCATAAAGGGTGGGAACACCGAATAACATTGTAGGCTTGTATTTTTTTATAATGCTTGTGAATTTCTTTGCGTTGAATTGCGGAATAAGAACAGAGCAGGCTCCGAAGCAGAATGAAACATGAACGCAAACTCCGAGACCGAAGCCGTGGAAAATAGGAAGAATAGCAAGAATCTTATCTCCTGCATGAACATCTCTGAGAGTCAGAACAGCCTGGATGCCGAATGCGTTGAAATTGTAGCTTGAAAGCATTATATCCTTGGGAGTGCCTGTTGTGCCGCCGCTGTGAAGAATAACGGCAACATCGCGTGTTTCTTTTTCATTGGGGATAAATTCGGGAACGCTGATTGATTTGTGCGAAAATTCGTTCCATGAAACATATCTTTTATCCGACTTGTCATATTTAAAGTTCTTTATGCATTTCAGTGCATAGAGATTCTTCATAACAAAAGGCATTGAGTCACCCGCAGATGCAACAATAACTTTTTTGAGAGGTGTTTTATCGATAATGTTTGCAACTTTTTCAGCACAGATATCAACGCAGAGAAGGATTTTGCTCTTTACTCTGTTGATATGATTCATTATTTCTTCCTGAGCTGAAAGGGGATGAAGAATGTTTGAAACAGCGCCTATTCTGTTAAGGGCATAGATGCTGATAACAGCTTCGGGTGTGTTAGGCATGACAATTGTAACGATATCGCCTTTTCTGACGCCTGCTGCAAAATATGCACCGGAAACAGCTTCGATTTTTTTGACAAGCTCCGAGAAGGTGCATTTTGTTCCGAAATATTCATATGCATCCGAATCGGGAAGCTTTTCAGCCGATATTTTAAGCATACCGAACATTGAAACTTCCGGAACATCAAATCCGAGAGGTGACTCCGGATTTTCAAATTTATAAAAAGGATTTGGAACAGTTTCTTTCATTTTTTTCCTCACATTATTCCGATATTATTTTTGCCGCCCCTGATAGCCATGATGGTTCCAAGAGTGAGAACGGCAACAACAGATGCTGCCGCAACATATTTTTTGGGTATTTCTTTTTTTATTGATAAGCTTTTTATCAGTTCTTCCTCAAGCTGTTTTTTTAATGACTGAGGCGGAGTGATTGAACCGATTAATCTTATATATTCTTTAATTTCATAACCAATCATATTGATTCCTCCGTTTCGAATAATTTTTTCAGAAGTTCTCTGCCTTTCTGAAGGCGTTTTCTGACTGCATCTTCGCTGATGTCAATGATTTCGGCGATTTCTTTGCTTTTGTAACCTTCAATATAGTAAAGCGTCAGAACGATTTTGTATTTTGCCGGAAGATTCATTATAAGCTCAAATATCTCATAATCATTTTCCTCAATACCAATGTTCCTTGCTTCATCGATATATACTGTTTCTCTTTTAAGACGGAACAGCATCATGTTCTTGCTTATGTTGGCAGAAACTCTGATAAGCCAGGCTTTTCTGTGTTCCTCGCTCTCGAATTCGGGAGCTTTGGTCAGATATTTTAAAAGCGTTTCCTGAACGGCATCTTCCGCATCGTCACGGTTACCGAGAATACAGTAGCATACTCTGAATATCAGTGAACTGTAGGTATCAACAAGCTCTTTGATTTCATCTTCCGATTTGATAGGCTTTTTCTGTAAAATCCCGAATTCCTCCTTTGCAACAGTATCCATTAAAAATACAATTTAAAACATTAAAATGTGATTTTTATTTTGTTAATAATTTATGAATTTTTTACTATTTAATACGCTGACAACAAAAGACTGAATTTAACCGCCTCAACCGTATCTGACGGCTGAAGCGGTTAAGTGTTATTCGTTTTTAATTGACTGCTGTTCCTTATAAAATCTGTTAACGCTTATAAATGCTCCGATAACGCAGTAAAGAGCATACACTCCATAGATGAGATAGGTTGTTTCTTTGTAATCGTTGATTACCATCTGGATATTCAGAAGCAAGCCGATGAATGCCTGAATTATCCAGAGATATGTATATTCTATATATGCCAGCATGGTCAGGACCGGAATAATAAAACCGAGAAGGAAGCTTATGCTGTCAAGAACGGCATATTCATATCTGAAATGAATCAGAATTCCTGACATTACCGCCCATGCGGTCAGAATTGCGGATATAAAAATAATTCTTTGTTTTGCAGTCATTTTTCTGAATATAACCGTTTTCTTATAGGCTTTCTTTTTCCATGAGAAAAAAGAAACGAGCTGTATCGGAAAACTGAAAAGAAACGAGGAAGCGGCTGAAGCATAAACACCCATATAAATATATGCCGCAGTATAAATAACGGAATTTATTGCACCGATAAGCAAGCCTGTTCTGTCGGCATCGGATTGAAATGCCATAACAAAAAGTGAAACAAAGAGGGGAATCATGAGAAAGAATTCCTGCTTACATATTATTCCTGCAACGAGAATTGCGATTCCGGTTACAGCAATCAGAATTTTTTTACTTGTTTTCATTTTATCTATCCTTATTTACAAATAATGAGATGTCGATGTCTGATAAATCGTTATGATAAAAAGAGTTGCCTCACGACTTTGGTGAGACAGCCCCTTTATGTTTTATTCATCGTTTTCTTTTTTCTAAAATCATAACTATAAACGGGATAATGATTATCTGCAGAATAATTCCCGGAATTGCATTTGTTATTGCACCTGCAATAAATGCCGAAAAACCGAATTGTGACGGGTCAAATCCAATGCATGCGAATTGAACAAGTCCCCAGACGAGTCTTCCCGTAATCATTGAAATCAAAAGCGTGATATATATGTAAATCTTTTTCTTCGGAAGAAACCGGTAAAATATTCCGCTGATAAGACCGTAAGCCGCAAGTTCAAATGCCATGGAAAATGCATTTGGAAACATAACAGGCATTCCGAGAACAAGCGAGCGAAGAAGGGGTGCAATGAATCCTGTCAGAAGACCCCAGGGTGCGCCGCAGATAAATCCGCAGAGAATAACGGGAATATGCATCGGACAAAGCATTTTACCGACCTGCGGTACCTGACCTGTTAAAAACGGCAGAAGAAATGCAACGGCAAGAAACATTGCCGATAATGCAAGATTTATTATTCCTTTTTGTTTGTTCATTAACCAATCATCTCCGAAGGATTTTTTACCATTATATCATCATAGACGCTGTCTTTCAAGTGTTTATTAAAATCAAAGTAAACAGAAAGGCTTGCAAAGGAAACCGATGCAAGCCATGATAATTATCTGATTATAAAATGATTACAGCTTCATTGCAACATCCCATGCGCCCCAGATAACTGTGCGGAGATTGCCGACCTTTGCGGCATCACCGATAACATGGATATGCTTACCCTTGGGTGCAAGAGGAGTGGGAACATAACCGACAGACATGATAACCGAATCTGCGGGAATGTCAAATATCTTTCCGTCTTTATCCTTAACCTTAACGCTTCCCTTGTTGATTTCGCAGAGCGAGGTTTCAAGATGTACGGGAACTTTGTTTGTTTTGAAGAAATCTCTGAGGTAGCTTGTGTTTGCAAGAGCAACACCGGGAGTTGTTACAAGGTCATCCTGCATTTCAACGATAGTGGGCTTCTTGCCCTGAAGATAAAGGTCATAAGCGATTTCACAGCCAGTAAGACCGCCGCCGATAACCGTAACGTTTTCACCAACTTCTGCATTGCCGAGAAGGAAATCAACAGCTTCAATTGCAGTATCTGCGCCCTTAACGGGAATCTTTCTAGCCTTTGAGCCTGTTGCAACGATAACTTCATCTGCACCGAGAGCTTCAACATCCTTGATTTCCGTGTTCATCTTGACTTCAATGGGAAGCTTTGAAACTTCACGGATATACCATGCGATAAGGTCACGGTCTTTTTCTTTGAATGAAGGAGCAGCAGCAGCAATAAATACGCCGCCGAGCTTATCGCTCTTTTCATAAAGTGTAACCTTATGACCGCGCTTTGCGCAAACAATAGCTGCTTCCATACCGCCGATACCGCCGCCGATAACAGCGATTTTCTTTGATTTCTTTGCAGGCTTGAGGTTATATTTCTTTGACTGCATTGTTTCGGGGTTAAGTGCGCAGCGTGCAAGACCCATTGTGTCTGTGAGGTCCTGGGTGTTTGCGTGACCCTTGGATGATGAGAAGTTGAAGCAGCCGCTGTGGCAGCAGATGCAGGGCTTGATATCTTCAAGTCTGTCTTCGAGAATCTTTGTTATCCATTCGGGGTCAGTAAGGAACTGACGTGCAACGCCAACGCCGTCAATCATGCCGTCTGCAACAGCCTTTGCACCAACATCGGGTTCCATACGGCCTGCGCATACAACGGGAATATCAACAAACTTCTTGATGTGTGCAACATCTTCGAGGTTGCAGTTCTGAGGCATATACATGGGGGGATGTGCCCAATACCATGAGTCATATGTACCGTTATCAGCATTAAGCATATCGTATCCTGCATCCTGGAGATACTTTGCAGCTTTTTCGGATTCTTCCATATTACGGCCTACTTCTTTGTAGTCCTCGCCGGGCATTGCGCCTTCGCAGAAACCCTTCATCTTTGACTCAACCGAGTAACGGAGAGAAACGGGATAATCGTTGCCGCAGGCTTCCTTGATTGCCTTAACAACTTCGGCAGCAAAACGGTATCTGTTTTCAAAGCTTCCGCCGTATTCGTCTGTACGCTTGTTGAAGAATTCGATTGCGAACTGGTCAAGAAGATAACCTTCGTGAACAGCATGAACTTC